>DATIIZ010000001.1:0-23532 GCA_035479215.1 Candidatus Babeliales bacterium
AGAGCCGACACAGAACTGTAAGACTTCGGCGACGTTGGCACTTACAGTCAAGGTCTGGACTACAGCACTGGCGACCGTACCTCCGTCAAGGGGGGTAGCCGTCCCGGTTGCACTATAGGTATATATCCCAATATAAAAAGCATAATTATTGGGGGTCGGGTTCTTAATTCCGTTAAAGACTATGGTTCTGGAAGTCGCGGTTGTTTCTGAGGTGGTAGCCGTTGCCCGGTTAGCGCATAGTACATTTGCCGAAGGTGTACAGTAGGTACTTCCCGTCCCGTCAACAGCAAAACTGTTGGCATTATCTGCAAAGCCGGTTTGGCTGCCGAATGTTGCCGGCCCACTAGTAAAGCTCATCCCGGTTGGTGCGCTGCCGGTCTGGCAGCTGTTACCGCCGGCGTATGTCCCATAGGCCCTGTCGCAGGCCAGGAATTTCAGCCCTTTGATAGGTGTGGTAGAGACTATTGAAAATGTAAAACTATACGAAACGTTGGTCTTACCGGGGACACCGGAACTTAAAGTAACCGACCTAGAAGTAAGCTGCCCGGCAGCCGATGCTTTTGGAATCATCAACGGGCTGAGCCACGAAATAGCCAAAAAGATCGCAACAAAAATTAAAACCGCCCCTTTTAGAGGGTCTTTAATATATAAAAAAACTTTGGACAATTTGTTTTCCCTGTTAACCACTCTTTATTGTTAAATCAAATGCTCACTCTAGATATAGCATGAGCGGATTAACAAAACAAGCGAATTCGTTGTGACTAGAACAACCTAACAGTGGTGATGATTCTTAGTAGGTCGGGACAGCAATGAAATCTGTCTGAGCAGCATAAGGCCCGAATGGGGTAGTGATGGACGGGGTGGCAGCAAACTTAAGGATGAGAGCTTCGTCGTCAATCTGTTTTACGGTGCTGGTGGCTGAGCTGGCTATGTTAACCGCCGCACCGGTTTCGTTCCAGGCAAAGCCATTCGTGGTACCGAAAGCTTCGGAAGAACCTAATGTTCCAGCACCTAGATAGCCAGATAGTGGAGCAAGGTCACAAGTGTTACCTGGAGGCGTACCGTAAGTACAAGAGTAAGATGTGGTGCTTCCGGAGTTAACCCCGGCGATTGTCATGCCGAACATTTCGGTACCGGCCACAAATGCCTGCTGGGAACCGGCGGCATTGATGCAAGGATCCGTGAAGATGTTGGTCACTGCATTGCAGGTAGAGCCGCTTATCCGGAGTGTTCCTTTGTGGTTTGTACCTGATTGCTGGATGGCGTCATAGGCAACTACGGTTCCATTGCCAGCATTGCTTCGAACCATAGCCACACCGTTCTGGCTGTCACCGCCGTTAGTAGTGACCGGCGATATGTTAATTGCGGATGTGTCTAATGTACCGATGTTGATTGATGTCCCCGATAACGCCGTACAGTCATTGCCTACATTCGTGGTTGTGTCATCAACAAGTGTAGAGCCGACACAGAAGTTCAGAACTTCAGCTACGGCCGCATTGGTCGTCAGATTCTGGACAACAGCACTGGCTGTGGCTCCGAAGTCGACCCGGCTACCCACAGTATAGGTATCGGTGCTATAGGTGTAGACACCGACATAAAAGGCTGTGTTGGCAGATGAGGGATTTTTAATCGTATTGAAAGCTATGGTCCGTGAAGTAGCTGTTTGGCTGGTGGTATCTATACGATTTGCGCAAAGCACGTTGCCCGAGGGGGTGCAGTCACCTGCCCCGGTGCTGTCGACGGCGAAGTTAGTTGCTCCTTGCCAGCCTGATTGGCTGCCAAATGTTGCGTTACTGAATCCGTTTCCGGCACCGCTCATGCCAGTTGGTGCTGTGCAAGATGCGGCGGTTGGATAAGTCCCGACTGCGTTAGTGCAGGCCAGGAATTTAAGACCCTGTACCTGTGAGGTAGATGGGATTGTAAAGGTGAAAGTATATGTCACGTTAGTGGCACTCGGCACTCCAGAAGATATTGTCAGTGAACGGCTGGTTATCTGACCGTAGGCGCTAGCCTGTTTGGTCAACATAAAAGGCGATGCGGCCAACCCGAACAGGAATAAGGCTATTGTCAGGAAATAAAGTTTGTAGCTGTGGCCCTTAATAAGAGCGCTGGTCTTTTTCATATTTTTTCTTTTTGTTTTTTGAGTTCCTGAACCCAATCTATACCATTAGCTTTTTCATGTAAACAACTTTTTTTATAAAGTTATCCACAGCTGGGCTATCAATAGGTGGCTACGGCCACTAAATCCTGCACCATATTATAGCTTCCTGCAGGGGTGATAATACTGGCGTTGGCTATGTAGGCTATTGTGTAATTAGTCAGTCCCCAGCCGCTGCTGCCAGAGGGTGTCTTGGCAATAGTATCGCCGACATTATATTTAAATTGGTTAGCTGTATCATAGCCCGGAGCAGCGATTCCGGTGGCAAATGTCCCATTTGGCTGTGGTGCCGGGTCGTTGCCGAATGTTACCGGCGAAGTATTGTGTTTAAGGTTGATTCCGAATTGCTCTGTGCCGACTGCTGAACTACCCAAACTGCTCATCGTGGTCAGTGTGTGGCTGCCGGTTCCACTGGTATAAGACGGCGGCTGGCTCAAAGTCTGAACTGTATAGCCAATATCGACATAGGCTCTGACGTGAAAATCTGCTTGGCCGGTAATTGTTGTCGCCGGGTCAACCGTGCCCATATCTACTGATGAAGTATCTATACCAAGCTCCAAAAACGGCTCGTTGGGCGTCAAAAAGCCGGAGAAGGCCTGGTAGTTAGCGCTGCTGTACCTGCCAACCCCTAAGGCACCGCTGCTGACGCTGGCATTATAGTTGGCAGATGACTGGTTGTTGTCTCCACCGTTACCAAAAAATACCTCATTAGCCCGGTAATTATTCGAGGAATACTGAGCCAGCGCGGCGCCGTTCATGAAGACTATCAACAGGGATGTTAGACCTAAAAAACGTAACCGTTTCATTAATCTGGAGTATAGCATGAGAGGTTAAAGGGTTTGAAAACTGTTGGCGATGTTTATAAGGCTATTGGGCTGGGCGTCCAAGGTGACATCTTTATAAGTAAGTACGAACTCAATCGGAGTTCCGTTTTTACGTTTTAAGTGGAGATGATAATCACCATTGATTTCACTCAGAACTACGAAATACTGCGGAGAATCTGGATCGCATAGGATGGTGGCGTTATTAATCGATACTTCTTTGACCTTATGCAGCTCGCCCTTGGCATACTGGCTGACACAGGGGCTAGAGATATTGGTAGCTTGCAAGCTATTGTTGTTGACTACCCTGACCGGCAAAGCCCGGGGTACAGCTGAATAAAGGGGGATAGGGTCTTGGTTAATATAAACTATCATCTCGGCAGTTTCTACGTTTTTTCGAAACTTGTGATAAGTCAGCTTTTCACTGCTACTGTTATTCTTATCTACTACCCACGTCCCGCTGTCCTGGAACTTGAAATAATCGTTAGTAAAAGTTTTTTGGTTACCGGTAATTTCCGTGTTCTCGACATCAGAAATAGCACTACTTTTGGGCGACGAGTGTATTCCGGAATATATGTAATAGCCAACTGCACCCAGAATACCGACCAAAATCAAAGTTATAATGACATAGCGCCTGAAACTGCTGTAGTGCGACCTTTTAACCGGTTTTTTGTATACGTAGCCCCTGCTCATTTGCTCTGGTACATTTTGGCAGTCTCGCAACTATAATGCAACAATCCGCTTATGTAGTAGTATTTATATAGTACTAAAAGATAAAAATGCCAAACGATAAGCCAGATCAATCTGCTCCACCACCGGCAGCACCGCCGGCACCGGCTTCTAATAGCCAGCCGGAGAGCCTTGATAATCTGGATAGTCCAACCAACCCCGCTGCGGCCTCACCCCCGCCTGCAGGTACTACACCGGCAACTAAAGACCCGAAGCCTAAGACATCATTGCTTGGCCGTTTTTCGATATTCAGAAACCTGTATCTGATTGTCTTTGTGTTTTTAGTATTAATCGGTGGAGCTGTTGTGATGGTCAGTGTCAAGACTAGCAAGCCCAGCACCAGCAGCACTAAGGCAAAGTCCCTGACCGACCAACAGATTTCTTCTCTAAAAGGTAACACTACCTTGGTTGGTGATGCCAAACAGACACTTGATGTCCAAAGTAACTCGATATTCGAGGGACAGGTGTTGCTGCGCTCGGATTTAAATGTGGCTGGAGCTTTGAAGGTCGGCGGAGCTATCTCAATACCTTCTATATCCGTAGGAGGAGCCGGGGCCTTCGGTCAGTTAGGTGTTAACGATGGGTTAAATGTCGGGGGCGACACCACTTTGCAAGGCCAGCTGACAGTCCAGAAAAACTTAAATGTTACCGGCAGTGCCAGTTTTGGAAATTTAAATGTTTCGCAGCTTAGTGTTTCGACTCTGCAGTTAAGGAGTGACCTGTCGCTGAGCAGACATGTCGTGACCAGCGGCGGAGTCCCTGGCAGCAGTAATGGGACGGCTGTGGGCGGTGGTGGAACGGCGTCGGTCAGTGGATCAGACACCGCCGGAACAGTAGCTATAAACACCGGAGGTAGTCCCCCAGCCGGTTGTTTCATAACCCTTAATTTTGCCCAGAAGTTTGGCACGACACCGCACGTGGTTATCAGCCCAAGTAACAGTTCAGCCGCTTCTTTGCAGTATTATACGAACCGCAGTTCGACCAACTTCAGTATCTGCACCGCCAACGCACCATCTGCTAGTACTAGTTACATTTTTGACTATATCGTACTAGATTAAATACTTAACGAGTTAAGTATTTACCGGTTTATCAATTAGACAATATCTCAGAATCGTCAAAATATGACCAGTACGTCTTTGTTTTGCGATAATATCCGCCCTGGCGACTTCGAGGCTATGCTTTAAAGCCTTTTGGTACTTTGGCAGAATGAACTTGTCGGTTTGTGACATTATGAGATTGACTCGTTTTCGTTCAAACCTCTGTACATGGTTTTTTGGTGCTTCCTCTTTCCAATCTAAAGCCAACTTCTTGACACTAATTTTTTGTTTTTTGAATTCATCTCGAAGATACAAAGTCCTGATGCCATGCCACATGTCCACCGCTAAATTGTCTCCGCCAACTACGATAGAAGCCTCCGTGAAATGAGGAAACTTTTCGACTACTAATGTCATAGTTACAGTGCCTAAGCTGATACCGATAAAGTGGATCTTCCTATATAACCTCCCAGTAGTCAATCTCCTTAATTCAGAAACGATTTCATCCCGAACATGCATAAATGATGCTACGACCGTTTTGTCATCAGGTTCGAGTATCTGATCATGCAATTCGCACCAAAACACCGACCATCCGCGTTTGTTTAGCCGTTTAGCTAATATATCAATCGGGAATTTATGCGTATGCCATCCCGGGAATATCACGACTAGGCTATCGGACTGCCCAGGTAAGTAGGTACGAGTGACGATAGAATCACTGGGCTTATATCTTGGATCTAGTCGTATCTGCTTTTTTTGGTAATATCTAGCCGCCAGTTGATCTATCATTTGAAATTTTAAACGTCGAGGAATACTTTGACTTCGTCGGCCTTGACATGAATGACACCGTGATTTATCTGCATTTTGAAATCTTCTTTGGATGGCACTTTTACGGTTATCTCGCCCGGCTCCAGCAAAGAGATAAAGTTATGGTGGTTCGGTAGTATATCGAACGGCCCCACACGATTAATAGCCGTTACACTGGCTCCAACATCGTCGTAATATACCTTGAACGGCGCGTATATCTTAACGCGCATGGTCTTGGCGTCATCAGGCAGCTTTGGCTGGCTGGGCGGCTGGCTGCTGGGCTGGCTGGGTTGTGGGGGCTGCTGGCTCATTTCCACTCAATATCTGTTCTATACCTTTAAGTGTTTCTTCTCGGCTGGAGTATTCACCTTTTTTATTACTGAACAGTTCCGATACAAACATGTTCTGTGAAAAGTAATCAATAAGTTTTTTAGCTTTGGCGAAATCGCTACGGTCGGCTGGTGAAAGTTCGGATTCGCCGATAATAGCAATTATATTCTTCAGGGATTCGTGTTTTTGCAACAGCGCCTGGACTTTAACGCTCAAAGAATAGTGTCTCTCACCGACAATATCGGGGCTTAGCAGGCTTGAGGTGGTCCGTATCAGGTCAACAGCCGGGCGGATGCCTTGCTCTGCGACTTTACGGGAAAGGACGATGGTACCGTCTAGTTCGTGCTGAATCATTTGGACTGCCGGGTCAGACAGGTCGTCGGCCGGGACATAGATTGTCTGTACGGACGTAATAGAGCCGTTCTCGTTGGAGCTAAGTCGGTCTTGTAATACTTTTACATCGCTGAAGATAGTCGCCTCATAGCCGCCCTCTGAGGGGATTTGACCAAGAATCGTGGCTAGTTCGTTTCTAGCCTGCACATAACGGTACATATTGTCAGCGAAGAACAGGATATCCTTTTTTTCTTCGTCGCGCATATGTTCGGCTCCCGCGACGGATGCCATGGCGATTAGCATCCTTTGAACAGGGTTCTGGTCCATCTGGCCAAAGAACATGCAGGTACTTTTGAGCAGGTCACCGTCGCGCAGAGTTTCATAAAGTTCGTGACCCTCCCTGATCCGCTCTCCGATACCGGCAAAAAAGCTTAAGCCCTGGCCGGTAGTAGCTATATTGTGGATCAATTCCATAGTCAGCACCGTTTTACCGACACCGGCACCACCGATAATCCCCATTTTGCTGCCCTTTAGGAACGGGGTGAAGAAATCTATCACCCTTAGGCCGGTTTCCAGGATGTCGTGTTTAGATGATTTGAATGATGAACTTTTGGTCGGCGTTTTTATAACATCCCGGTATTTGGTCTCGTTAGTAACCTTTAGCGGCAGGCCGTCCAGCGGCTGGCCAAGGGCATTCAATACCCTACCTATGGTTATATCTCCAACCGGTATTTCAATGCCTTTGTTGGTCCTTTGCACGTGCATATTCTTTTGCAGGCTTTCATCGCCTGTTACATTCAGGCTAACGGCGATATTCCCGGGCAGTAAGTGGTCTACCAATAAGAGCCCTTTGTGCGGGCTTTGGGCTATCAAGAGTTCGCCGATGGCCGGCGGATCCTCATCAAACTGGACATTGACAACCAGCTCCCGGATTGACCTGATGGCACCAAGGGTCATGCCGCTGCCTTTCTCAGTCCGTTTAGGACCTCTTTCAGCCGTTCGTCCTTCTCGTGACGGTGTGAGCGGTTATACATTAAACTGACTTCGGTCAGTGTTTCATTGGCGCGGTCTTTAGCGATACTCATGGCCCGGAACCGGCTGGCATACTGGGCCAACTTGGATTCCAAGATAACCTGGCTTAAGCTGATCTGCATCATCGAACGCTCCAGGTGGCCGGCTACCGCATAGGAATTCGGTTCGAAAATATAGGTTTTTTCATTAATGACCTCTTTTCCGGCTTCGACAACATTACCCATCTCCATAACTACCCGGCTTAGATGGATGCTTTCTACGGACTGCGACATCAGGGAATTATAGCGTTGATAGTAGACAATAGTTGAAGCATAGTTCTGAACTTCGCTGACGATAGGCGAAGTATTGATATTCAAATCCCTCTCTGGTGTCTTGAAGCTCCTTATGAAAGGTATACGTTTTTGGCTGAGCATAGTCGCACCATGGTGCCCGATTATCAAAACGTCGTGCTTTGATTGGTCGTAAATCTTTGTGACATCGTTTACGACCCTTTGGTCGATATCACCGCTAAAGCTACCTTCGCTGGTGACCAGGATAAGTAATTCTTTAGGGTTAGTCTTATGGTCGTCGCCTCGGCCATAGCGGAAGAGCCCATCGACGCGCAGCTGGGTATATATACGCCAAAGATCAGCAAAGAACTGTTGGCTCATCAGTACCTGCTCTCGAATCTGGGCGATGTGGGCGCTGGCGATGCCTTCGAAAGCACTCGTCAGTTCGACCATGGTAGCCATGGTCTCTCTTTCGGCGGCTAACTCTTTGGACCTAATCATGCCGCCACCGCTCCCTTGGCTGATTGCTGCTTAAGCTGAGATGCGGCGACTTCGAAATCGCTGTCAGATTTAATATTTTTAGCCATCTCTATAGCTTGGCGCTTTACAACAGCAATATCCAGGTTCAAGTCGGTCTGGCTTTCTAAGACTACAGCCATTATCAACTGCTGAGCCAGGACATTGTAGGTTTCGCCGGGTACCTGAGTGAACACTTCTCTAAGCCAGTCTCCGCGGGTAATGTCGGCTTTAGCTGCCGCTGACAGCTCGGCGCCGAAGTGCGAGAATTCCTGGGCCTGGCTGTAGGCCGCCTGGGCTTTAAGAAGTTTAGAGTTCTGATCTTTTTGACGGTCGTTATAACCTCTGGTACCGACGCGGGTAACACTTAAACCTGTGTTAAGAGCCGGCCGGACGCCTTCTCGGAAGACCTTCATGTCTAAAATCCACTGGCCGTCGGTTATCGACATGATATTCGTTGGTAAAAAAGAAGTTATGTCTCCGCCATCGACTGTCACTAAAGGAATAGAGGTCAGGCATTTATGATTCTCTTTTAGGCGCCCGGCCCGCTCTAAAAGCGATGAGTGGGCATGGAAGATATCGCCGGGGTACGAATCACGACCTGGACTGGTACCGGAGAGCAGGGCTATTTCACGGTAGGCCTGGGCATGGGTGGTCAGATCATCATAGATTATTGCCGTATCGATACCCTCTTTTTGCCAGAGGTATTCGGCCATGGCACAGCCGACATAAGGAGCTAGGTAGCTTAGTACAAGCGATTCAAAGATGCTGGATACGACAACTATGGTTTTCTCGAGCGCTTTATTGTCCTTGAGCCTGTTGAGCAGAATATCCACATCACTGCGGCGTTTGGCGATCAAGACATAAACTACGATCTGGTCGGTGTCCCGCTGGTTGATAGCAATCTGGGTCGACAAAGTGGTTTTTCCGGATTTACTCTCACCCAAAAGGGCCAGCCTCTGGCCGCGGACAATCGGGAATAGAGTATCGATACTCATAACGCCAGTTTCCATCTGTGTCTCGAGCATCTGGCGAGCGTATATCGGCGGTGCGTGGTTAAAGACCCGCCAAGCATCATCGGCCGCCACAGCTCCTTGGCCATCAAGTGGATCACCTGTTACTGATATAACTCTGCCGACATAATCCTTGCCGACTTTAGCCAGCAGTTCACCGTGCTGGACTGCCACTAAGGCTCCTAGCCTGGCTGGTGTGGCTCCTAGGTGCAGTACCAAGACCTTGTCTTCCAAGATATGGTGCACAAAACCTTTGGTGCCGTCTTCAAAGACTACCAGCGCGTGAACATTGACCGGCTGCAGGCCTCTAACTTCTACCAGAAAATTATTAACCGCTGTGACCTCGCCGACAGGGTTTCCCCGGTCAACAAGCGTCTGGAAATTCCGCTTAACATCAGCGTCCATCAACTGCCCCTTGGATTAGCTGTGTTAAGTAGGGCGTCTGCTTTTTAAGATTGGACCTCAGGCTCATGTCAAAGATCTTATTGGTCGTGCGCAGCATGCAGCCAGCGGCGATTGATGGCTGCAATCCGACTTGCAAAAGTGCCTGCGAATCTACATTATGCCTTAACCAGACCAAAATCTTCTCGAGAGCCTTCGGTGAAGGTTCGACTGCGAAACTGATATGCATTTTGGGTGCTTTATCCGCAGTTACTTTTAGGGTAGCATTCAGATTTTGACGCTCTTTGTCATCCAAAAGATTGACGTGATTATCGCGGGCCAGTTGGTCCATCTGCCGGCTGATCTTAGGTAGCAGCATTTTAGTACCGGAAATCCGGGCATTGGCTCCGACGAAAAAATCATCCAGCCCGTTAAGCTCACGTAGCAAGCGTGAGATATCTGACTGGCTAATCACGATGGTTGGTAGTTTAAGAGGTCCCATTTTTGATATCCTCTATAATTGCCGGTTTGTTGGTTTCCATCTCATTCAAGATAAACTCCAGCTGCTCGCTCACGTCTATCTGGTTACCAATAGCCTTCAATACGTAATGGTTGATGATGCCGGCCATCTCCTCTTCAAAGCGGGTAATAATGCGGGCTTTTTGGGTATCGGATTGGGCTTTCATCTGTTGTTCCAGGAATTGCCGCTGCTGCTCGATAGTCGTGACTGTTTTCTCGATAGACTCCAGAGCTATCTGCTTGGCATCGGCGATCGATTGTTCGTATTTTTTAAATTCTTCCTGCAGGGTACGGGTAATCTCCGCCCGCATGTAGTCGTTCAACTGGGTCGTCGTTTGGCGGAGGTCCTGCTGTAGGAACATGGCGTTTTCACCGATAATTTTTTCAAAATGCAGCCGGCCGCGGTTACGTAGTTCCTCGCGGAAGTCTTCGTTGAATATATGTTCGACATCCTCTTTGGCAGCACTGGTAAGATCGGTCTGGACCAGCTTACCTTTCTTGTCTTTGGAGCCGCCTTCTAATCTTAAGGCCAGCCAAATAAAGGCAGAGGCTGCTGACAGCAGCGATCCGATTATTAAAATTAACCCACCATTATTCATACTTTTTATCTATACCTTCAGTAGTAAATATACTCCGGCTAAGCCAATTAGAAAAACACCCAGGCCCGTAAATACGACTTTATACATCCCGCTGAAAATGGCGTGGCGGCTTAGCGGGTTACGACCGAGGGAGATTAAACTGCTACGGACACCGCTCCAAAGTATGACAATGGCAGCAATTAGAGAAATCATGAATATTATCAGGGCTGTGTACACCCGGATAACTGGTATCGATTTATTAGAAATCGAGTTGGTCACCTTCCTTAGAAAGTACGGGAGAGTCGGGTCGGTGTTGGCCAAAGGATTCTTTTGGATACCGATATTCACAAAGATCTTACCGATGCTTACCCCACCATCGTTACTTATCAAGTTAGTTTTGCCGTCAAAAGAACTGGCTGCTTTGCCGAGTATGACCGGTTGGCTGACCTGGGCTTTACCGGCTATGCCATTGATGTTGGATAAGGATATATAATCGCCTGATTTTATAGTGCCGCCGGAGGCGCTGGCCAGGACCTGATAAGTCCCGGTCGTAGCCACAAAAACCTTAGAATTCTCATTTACCACCGTTATCGGTGCATCGCTGGGATCTATGACCACACCGTAAATCGAATTGGTATTGTCGGCCGGCGCGGCCTTCACTGACATCTTACTGGCGCTGTCCAGGGCTACAACCCGCCCGGGCTGCAGAGATTCTTTGGTAGCAAAACCCTGGACGACATTGTCAGCTTTAGCAGACAAGCCCAGGCACAGTAAAAACAGTCCACTCAGAAGTGTAATTTTTATGACCAGAGCCGAAATATCAAGCCCTTTTTTTGTTAATGGCATGTTGAGCTAAAGTATAGTGATATTGCTTATAAATGTCTATCTGTTAGAAGCGGTTAAGGCTTGCAGTTTTTGGAGAGTTTTTTCTATATCGCTTTCGGTAGTGAATTTACCCAAGCTGAAGCGCAGGGTCGAGCGTGCTTCATCATCACTCAGGCCGATGGCTGAAAGAACATGAGACGGCTCGTCGCGGCTGGCACTGCAGGCACTACCGACAGCACATAAAATCCCGGCTTCATCCAGCTTCATCATCAGCCTTTCGTTATCCATCCCGTCAAAAGTCACACTTAAAATATGTGGCGTCCGGTTATTTTTAGAGCCGTTTATGCTAGCCTTTGGTAGTTTTTTCAGGCCTTCTTCAAATTTGAGGCTTAATTTTGAAGTTCTCTTGGCTTGGGTGGCGTGATTTTTTTGGGCCGTTTCCAAAGCTACCGCAAATCCGATATCAGCGGCGATATTCTCCGTACCAGAACGTAGTCCGAATTCCTGGCCGCCACCGACAATCTGCGGCCAAAGCTTCAATCCGGATTTTATATACAGCACACCAGATTGTTTAGGGCCATAGATTTTTCCGCCGTTAATGCTCATTACATCAACGCCTAGCCGGCTAGCCTGCAGGCTCGCGTAGTTAGCCGCTTGGGCGGCATCGGTATGCAGATAAATCGGGGTTCGGTTGTTATTAGCCAGCCGCTCCTTACGGATATTTTTAATCAAATGGGACACTTCTCGAAGGGGTTGGATGGTACCTAGTTCATTATTTACCAGCATTATACTGACCAGGACTGTATTGTCAGATATTAAATTACTTAACTTGTTAAGTATTATTCGACCTGCCTCATCTACCGGAATTTCCTTGTGCTTAAAAATTTTAGCTGGTTCCAAGACAGATTCATGCTCAATCGAACTGACTAAGACCTCTGCTTCTGGATACCGTGGCATTAAGCCGCGGATGGCTAAGTTATTGGCTTCGGTCGCCCCGCTGGTGAATATTATTTCTGCCGGGCGGCCACCGATTGTCGAGGCAACTTTGTGCCGGGCCGTTTCTAATTCTTGCCGGACCTGGCGGGCTGGTAAGTAAGTAGCCGAGGGATTATAAAAATTTTCTGAAAAATAAGGCTGCATGGCTTTTAGTACTTGGTCATCAAGCGGCGTGGCGGCGGCGTAATCTAGGTATATTTTATTAATCATGGAGTTTAAACAGGTTAATCGCATTACTGGTAGTGGCTTTGGATATTTCCTCGAGCGGCTGGTCTCTAAGTTTGGCTAAGAATCCGGCGGTGTCAACGACATGCTTTGGCTCACAGACCTGCCCGCGATACGGTTGTGGTGCTAAAAACGGCGCATCGGTTTCCAAAACTAATTTATCCAATGGCACTTGACGGGCAGCTTCCAGCTGGGCCTCGTCATAAGTGAAAGTCATTATGCCGTTAAGGCCGATATGCAGCCCACGGCTAAGTGCTGCATCGAGTTGCTTTGTTCCGGAACTGAAACTATGGACTACACCCCGTATGTTCTTATATTCATCATAAATCCGCCAAAAATCTGACCAGGCATCGCGGATATGGAAAATAAAAGGCAGGCCGCTAGGCAGCGCCGCTTCGATCTGTAATCTTAGTGATTTTTCCTGTTCCAGTTTTGGCGCATAGTTCTTATAAAAATCTAGACCTAGTTCGCCGGCCGCTACAATTTTAGGTTTTTTTAACATCTCCTGAAGGTCGTTAACCGCTGTCTTTTTCTTTAAAAAATGTTCTGCCTCGTGAGGATGTGAACCCGCAGCCGCCCAAACTCCGTCAACCTTGGAGGCAATCTCGACACAGCGGCGACTGTCATCTAAAGAAGTTCCAACACAGACCATCCGTTTAACACCGATATTTATGGCCCGCTCAATTACGTTTTCCAAATTGTCCGATAGCTTCTCAAACTGCAGGTGGCAATGGGTATCGATGAATTCCATATTGAAAAATCAGGCCGTTTTTGGTGCCGGTTCAGCCTTAGGAAAAAGCGGTGCCGGAAGCGCCTTTAGTATGCCGCTACCAAATATCTGCTGGATTTTTTCAGAGGTTTGCGGCATAAACGGAGCCAGCAGCCCGGATATCTCCAGTAGTGAACTTACGCAATAGGCTAACACCTCCCGTAGGTGCTCTTCGTCATTGGCTTTGGCCAACACCCAGGGTTTTGCTTCTTCGATATATTGGTTGAGACCTTTTACCTGTTCCCAGACCTCGTCTAGGGCTTTATCGAAGCGGCATTGTTCCAAAGCCTGCTCATAGGGCCCGACATCGTGGCCAGCCTCTGGTATGACACCGATTATCCCCTTTTGATAGCGGGATATCATTGCGGCAGTTCGCGAAACGGCATTGCCAAGCTGGTCGGCCAGCTCACTGTTGTAGGCGGCCTCCAACCTCTCCCAGCTAAAGTCGCCATCTTCGTAGCTGGGAATGTGTTTTAGAAAGAAGTAGCGGAAGGCATCTGCTCCGAATTTATCGATGATGTCTTTTGGCGACACTACGTTGCCGATAGACTTGCTCATTTTTTTGCCGCTGACTGTAACAAACCCATGCACATAGAGAGTCTTAGGTAGGGGTAATTTGAGTGCCAAAAGCATGCCTGGCCAGATGGCCGCATGGAACCTTAGTATATCTTTGCCAATAACCTGGACGTTGGCCGGCCAGAATTTTTTGAAATCTTCATGCTCAGGGTAACCCAGGACTGTTATGTAGTTCATGAGGGCTTCAAACCAAACGTACATCACCTGGGTTTTATCGCCGGGAACTGGGATTCCCCAGCCGATTTTTTCCTGGGGCCGACTGATGCTGATGTCATCTAGTCCTTGGTTGATTAAGGCCTGGATTTCATTCCGGCGCGAGGTTGGGATTACGTAGAGCTGATTGGTCTCTATGGCTTGTTTAATCTGGCCGGCAAAGGCACTGAGTTTGAAAAAATAATTTTCTTCTTGGATTTTATCGTAGGCACGGTTATGCGCCGGGCAGACACCGTTGTTTTCCTTAACCACATTCTCCGGAAAGAAGGCTTCATCTCCGGTACAATACCAGCCACTATATTGGCCTTTATAGATATAAGGAGTAAGATTTTTCCAAATCAGCTGGGCCCTTTGTTCGTGTCCGGGATCGGTAGTGCGGATAAACCTATCGTTGCTGATATTTAACAGGGGGAGGACTGACCGGAAACTTTGGCTGACCTGATCGGCAAACTGTTTTGGTGTGAGTTTGGCCTCTGCGGCTTTTTCGGCAATCTTACCGCCATGCTCATCGGTACCAGTCGCGAATATCACAGGTGTCTTATTCTGCCTCATATAGCGGGCGATGACATCGGCCTGGACCAGCTCCATGGCAAACCCGATATGCGGCTCGCTGTTGACATACGGAATAGACGTCGTGATATAAAAATTACTCATTACCTTAATTCTATCTGATAGGGGCTAGAAGAGCGAGCCCTGCTTGGGCGGTTCGGGTATCACCTCCGCCCCGAGCGGTACATGCAGCAGGTTAGCTAGCCGTTCGAATAATTCCGATTGTCCTCTGACAGCTTTTTGGGAGGCTTCGGCCAATGTCAGCCAGGCTGCCCTGTCAATTTCCGGGAACTGTTGCATCTTGCCGCTTCTGGGCGGCCATTCCAGTTCAAAAGTATTGCTTTTTATGTCACCTGCTTCCATGTCGGCCTCGACTGCCCAGGCACTGACAACTTTGTTGTTATGCTGCTCTATATCGCCAAGTTCAGTGTATTCACCATCTGGCACCGGCAGGCTTAATTCTTCTGTAAACTCCCTTTTGGCGGCAGCCAGAGGTTCCTCACCATCATTTACCAGTCCTTTGGGGATTGTCCAGGCGCCGACATCTTTTTTAGCCCACAATGGCGAGCCCATGTGAGCCATCAGGACCTGCGGCTGCCCGTTTTTCATCCTGTACACAACTAAACCGGCACTATGCTTCTTCATAATCATGGGTTGGTCCTACAGGGTTCGAACCTGTGACCCAAAAACTGCCGGTGACAGTTTTTGTTTTCCTTTCTTGGTGGGATCGGAGGGATTTGAACCCCCGGCTTCTTGCGTGTGATGCAAGCACTCTAGCCACTGAGTTACGATCCCTACTAACAACGGTAGCTCTAGCCAACTGAGCTAAGAACCCTATATGCATATATAAAATTATACTCGAAATGCCGTTTCTATAGAGGCGTCAGTGACCTGCGGGATTATCAATGAAGTCTTGGCAGAACCTTTCGAAGATGGCATTGGTCCAGCCAAAACCGGTCTGGGTAGGATAGACCCCTTTAGAAGGCGGCTTTTGTGGTTGGACAACGTTATATTTTTCTAAAAATACTCCGTTTTTATTGAACCAATCCAGATTGGTTTTGAGCCATTTCATGGCAATTGTGCGGGCTTCATCTTCGTAGCCATACTTTTGCAGGCCTCTGACTACCAAATAATGCAGTGGTGCCCAGCCGTTAGGGTAGGCCCACTGGGTCGGCATGGCTCCCGGCACCAATTTGCTGACCTGAGTCGCATCTGTTGTGGCCAGCCCGCCTTTTTGTTCGAATTTTCGGACGGAAGAGGCTAGCCGGGCTGCTTGGCGTTCGTCAACCAAGCCGGCCCATAAAGGGTAGAAGGAGGCTAAGGAACTAACACTGCCGCGGTTTTCTTTGACGAAGTTATAGTCATAATAAAGCCCGCGCATTTCATTCCACATCAGCTTGTTTATGGTTAGGCGCCGATGATTGGCCGCTTCGTCCCACTTCATTGCCTCTTCTTCATCGCCAAACAGCCGCTCAGCATAGGCAAAATCTTTTTCATATTTATAAAGTAGGCTGTTCAGATCAACCGGCAGATAGCTAAGAGCCTTGTGGTTAAACCTCGGTGTCATGTCCCAGCCGCTCTCGGCCTCGGCTAAATCATTCAGATAATTAATGTCGTAGTAGCGGCTCAGGCCTTCGTGAACATTGCGGGCGTTCGGCTTGGTGGTGCCCATCCAAACCGTGTTGTATTCGTTCTTAGCGATTCGGATTGCCCGCTTAAGCCATTTTTTATCGAGTTTATAAGTCTTATAGACGTCCATGATAAAGCTGGTCAAAAACGGTGGCTGGCTGCGGCCCATCAGATATGTCCGCGAGGCGTTGGGAATTATCTTAAACCGCTCAAATGTCAGCAGTAGGTTATCTAAAATCCCCACTACCAATTCTTCGTGTTCTTTATCGAGCATTCCCTGCACCATGAAGTAGCTGTCCCAGTAATAAAGTTCATTGAAGTCAAATTCGTGGCCTTCTTCATAAGCCGGTACAAGATAACGGTGCGGCAAACCCAGCAGGCTCTCGTCATCTTTGGGATGGTAGCGGGTCAGTTTAGGCCAATACCTATCAATATATTCACGGGCTTTTTTAACATCTTCAGCAGTTAAATCACCCTTACGGCGGGTTGGGAATTTCGGGATGGTCCGTGGAATCCGAGCTGTTAGCTTTTTTGGTTTTAGCAGTACCATGCAAGAAACAGCGTAGCCTTATGGTACCGCTTACGTCAATAAGAAATTCTTAACCGATATAGTCGCCAAGTTTGACTGCCACCCAAACGCCAAAGAATGCACCGGTAAGGCCGCCTAAGATACTGGCTAGAGATAAAAACCCGGCATGCCAGATTGCCGGGATATATGAACCTATCAGGCTAAACACAGTAACACTTAAATAAACAAAGCCTTTGCTCATAGTTATTATGCTAATAATACTCGGTTTTGAAAGAAAAGAGAGGAAGGAGCGCCCAGACCGCTGCGGTCGTGACCTGTGGTGCGTCACGACCGCCGACAGAAGGCTCCTTCAGCCGGCAAAACCAACCTCGCCGGCAAAGCCTGCCCTGCAACGCTTTCTGCTCTGGGCCTCGACTCGTGGGTCGATAGCCCCATCCGGCGTCCCCAAGGGAATCGGGTAGCCATTCATCCGAAGGACATGGCGTCCTTGGACCCTGGGGACCCCCGCCCTCGTGAGTTCCAGCAACAGCAGATAGGGATGGCTCAAGCCACCGTCCTCTGCCGTTTCCAGAATTTTCTGAGCATCGACTGGCATCTCTGCCTCCTCTGGGTGGCTGTTTCGCTTTATTTCAGCGGCGAAACGGACGCTGTAATCTTGCAAACTTTCAGCAAATCAGCGGTTTGAGGATTTTGTCCTCTTGGCTGATTGCTTTTTGCAGGAGCGCGTCTTGCGAGAACCAATTTTATCGTCAGCTCTTGCGCTCACTTCCTCTCTTTCAAATTGTTCGCTCAATCCTTGCGGAGAGCATGAACTTGTGACAACAAATTTCTTTTGTTGTCCCACAGCTAGGCTTATTAATGGTGCTTGCAAAGCCTAGCTGCAGAACAACAACGCGTGCAAGGTACTAGCAACAAAAAACGGACTGAGCTTTTCTGCTGCAGTCCGGTTTTGTTAATTTTCTTTTTTAGTGCGGGTTACCAAACTACAGCATCGCTCTTCTTGATAAAGAGAATGATGCTCCAATTTGTAACCATGTATTTACGCACGATGCTATCTGTTATACACCTCGCTAAAAATAAATGCAAGCATTTATATCTTTTTGCCATGAAAAGTAATCTCGCACATGTTCAGCGCATTTTCTAAGCTTTCCCTAACTTCATCATAAAGTTCTCTTTCGTAGGATATTCTGTGGTTAAAGCGAGCTTTTTGCTCCTTACTGCTATGAATTTTTAGCTGTCTGTTAACTTCTTGGGTGGCCAAAGCTAGTATTTTGGGGACATTTAGCGGGACCTCTTGTGCAGCTTGCTCGCTGTTAATAAGCTGTGGGAATGATTGCATGAACGGTTGGCGAAGCAACCATCCCAGTCTTCTAACTACTTGCGTACGATCCTCAGGACCCTGTGTAGCCCAACGATATGCTTCCACTTTTTTAAATCCGAGTTTAACAAGTTCGGGGACAATGTCTTCAGCTATTTTTGTTCTTAATACGTATGGATTATCCGATACAGTTGTACTTCTTTCCCTTATATCGGTAAAACTAACCTTTGCGAACTGGTTCCTTAGTGCCCTTTGTTTGTGGTCTAGGGTGAAAAATACTAAGTCATCCATCAGGTGAGTGCTCATATCCATTGAATGCCACAAATCTAAGAGCTCTTCTTGCCGAGCAGACAATGCACCTTTTACTCCAAAAGCTTGGAGTTTATTTCGAACTTCATCAATAATGTCCTTGAGTATATCTCCCGAACTTTCCTCAGAGCCTAAATCTGTTGGATCACCCACGACCTCTAAAGCACTTTGCTCTAGTTCTTCCTGGCTAGAATCAGGTTCTAAAAAACCGGATCCGAACTCATCATCTTCATCCCCTGGATGAAATTCTTGAATAGATATCATGAATATTATTATAACAAGTTTTAGAGTATTTTACAAGAGTGTCTAGAGTAGTTTCCAGAGGTGGGCTAAAGTACGGGCGACCAATGTCCAGATGTAAATTATCAGGGTAGAAATTAAGACACAAAGGAGAATGTATCCCACACTCTTGGCATTCTGGAAATCGGTGGCGGCACTTCTTGTCAGGGCGGCCACGGCTGGCATAAATACCTTGAGCGCCAAGAATGTGTAGACAATAAATACCACCGTAATCGCAGCAAAAAAGATCTTCCCGGCCATGGCCGACCCCCAGTAACCTGCCCGGCTGTAGTTGGATGGGTGTGTGTAGTGATCGATAATTACATCGTTCTCAAAGCTGTTTAAAAGATTTCTTAAAAACCATAGGGCTATATAAGCTATCGCGCCAATTACCGACCACAGGATAATCAGGCCGAGACGCCCGCCGAAAGCCGAGCTAAAAGAATCGCTCAGGCCGTTGTTTAAGATGTTAAAGTTTAGCGTTAGCTTGTTGGCTGATTCCAGATAATTACTGCCCAGCCAGTTGATAATTTGGCTGGAGCAATAAGCCAGTAACAGTAGGCCGCCGATTAGCAAAAAAAGGACAGCTCCGCCAAATGAAGGTACGAAGAAATTCTTAGCCGTGGATGCTGTCTGGTCGCTATTTGATTCGATTTTTGTCATATGGATTTGAACCAATATTAACATTTTCTGAAGACGCAGTCTGGAAAACATATAGCCTATAATAAGGGCTTGGATGCACGACCTTCTTAATCCATCTGCTTTGGTCAAAGATTTTGGCTACATCGGCATATTCCTGACTGTATTTCTAGAATCAGGGATTGTCTTTGGTTTTTTCCTGCCAGGCGACAGCTTGCTGTTTACCGCCGGCCTATTGGCTTCCCAGCATTATCTGAATATCAGCTGGCTGATAGTTGTCGCCGTCTCAGCGGCCATACTGGGCAACAATGCCGGATACTATACCGGAAAGACCTTCGGGTCTTCTCTGTTCAGTAAAAAAGGGTCATTTTGGTTTTCACCTAAACGCATAGAAGAAGCCCACGATTTCTTTGAGCGAAAAGGCCCTATTTCATTAGTACTAGCTCGGTTCATACCCGCGGTCCGGACATTCGTGCCGATTATTGCCGGAGTAGGTAAGATGCCCTACAAGAAATTCTTCACCTTTAATGCCCTGGGCGCTTTGCTATGGGGCATTACAATGCCCCTTTTGGGCTACACACTGGGAAGAACGGTACACAATGTAGATAAATACATATTCCCCGTGGTTTTTGTAATCGTTTTCCTATCGGCCATACCCATATTTCTGCCACGGCTGAAACAGGCTTTTGTACGTAAATAATCACTGAACTTGTGGGAAATCCAACTGCGCTTTATAAGCCGTCATTTTATGATGGGGGCGTTAAGGAGGTTTACTAATGGCACAAAACGAAGATCTTAATAGTTATGCAATTAAGCATCCCCGAAGAATGTATACCGGTATGCTAGCTTTGGGCACGGTCTTAGGCGCTAGCCTGATGGCGGCCAAAAAGAACCACGAAAAAAGTCCTATCCAGAAATTCCTAGACCAGATTAACCGATAGGTTAGCCCACTGTTTTTCTTCATATTCAAGAAGCTACTTAAGCTGTTAATGTTGCGCATGTTATTCAAGATGTTCCGTAACATGAGCACCGATTCGGGGCGCACCTGAGCCTTAAGTTATCCCTCGAAAAAAGTTCAGCCCTCATATTAGAGTACAATATGCACCGCATTTGAGTTTTAGTCTGTAGTATTTCGCCCAAAGCTCTCTTGATACTTTACTACTGCTCCGGTACGATTACTAACTCCCATTTTTTCATAAATAGTACTTAAAGTATTTTTTACAGTCTGCAGTTGAACACCCAGCGAATTAGCTATTTCCTGATTTGTTGATCCCTGAAGTAACAATTCCATAATTGCGGTTTGGCGAGGACTTAGCCTGTGGCCTGAAGCTTCATTTTCGACTTCTGAAGCTTCACTTTCGACTTGTTGCAGTAATTCTAAAAGTGCCTGCTTAGCATGTTTATCGCCAGTCAGAAATATCACAAAAGCACTTGATGGTATAGCCGAGCCTCTATCTTTAACCAGATCCATAAATCTTGCATTTATTTTGGCAGTATCGGAATCAAAATCAGCTGGATCATTTTGAGCAAGAACTATTTCGCATGCTTGTCTCATTCCAATGCTCGCTAGAGTTCTTGCATCGTCAACAGAGAGCTCCAAATCTTCAAGCACTCTTCTCCCAGCTTTAGATGTTAAAGGAGTTTCTCCTCTTTCAAGTCTATAAAGATGTCTAACAGCAATACCCAAATTATCGGCATATGCTAGCTTACCGCCATACTCATCAGTCCTGGTATCTACGAGACCAGCAAATAAATTTGGGTGGATTGATTCTTTATCGGACACCAGTATACTTTATAACTTTTATCTAAAAAGTCAATATCAAAGTAAGCATAACGTTCAGGTTTGGGAAAAACAGAGAAGCACCATCCGAAATGGATAATGCTCATTTGGTGGAGCACAATGAAAAAAGTTCAGCCCTTGGACTATCAAAAAAAGCTAAGCGGCTCTGGGTAATCAGTACCAGATTGTTCAAGTCCTTCTAGCAATCTACTTGTTTCGGCTTCAACAGCTTCAGGGTCTGTTATGTATGTAACTTCAACTGTTTGCCGAGGTTGAGAATAATCCACTACAAATAAAAAGGTGTTTTTATACGTTGCATCAGTGGGGTTAGGATCGCCACGCTCAAACTCATTATGACCATATCCCTGTATAAGAGCCTTGTTTGTCCTGACGTTGAACGCCTGCATAAATGCGTCGCCAGGCATTTCTCTTCCTTCTGTATCGCCGAAACTGAATTCAAACGGAAAATCAAAATCTATGTCGTGCTCACTATCGAGGTACTCTTTCAAAACAGGCTGGGTTTTATCATCGTTAACTATATCTTTAACAAGTTGGACAAGTTTTCCCTCCAATTCAGCATCTTCCTTAAATCTTGCAAGAAGAATGACCATTTCTAGCCCTACTTTAAGCCTAAGTCTCTGGTCGGCTACATATTTCTCAAGAGAGCCGATTTGCTCGTCTGTGAGTTCCAGCTCTAGTGGAAATCTATCAATGTGTGAAGAGGAAGTATTCTCACCACTTCCAGGATTTATAGCCATGGAAATATAATCTACTCTTTAGATACTTTTGTCAATAATAATACTGAGAGTGTAAGAAATAAGTGCTGTAAAGTGCATATGCTTTGGTGGAGCACCTCGAAAAAAGTTCACCCCTCCTGTTTGAAGAAATACGCAGATGGAGATAGACATATCCCTTAAACTCTCACCGTTACATATTGACTGCATATACCCTGGTGATAATATTAGGGTACATAAATCAAAAAAAGGAAGATATGACAGAAGATGGAAATAACTTTGGCTTGGCCCACGTCTCGGGTGATCAAGGGCCAAACCCAGTACCCAGCGCTCCTGCTGAGAGGACCGAATCTCCAGAGACAAACGGGGAAGCAATTCTTCAGGGGTTAATGGCTATACATGACAATCTGGATAGAGAACGATCAGAGGCACAAAGAAGAGCCAATGAAGCAACCACCCTTCTCAAGGATAGTAGTGGTTCTCCCGAGTTAGTAGATGCTTTAAATATAGCGTGGCCGCAAATAACTCAGCATATTAGGGTAAAGACAGAACCGAGTGAAGCCGATTTAATTCCAAAGCTTTCTCCTATACGAGTACCTGTTGGCGTAAATACCGTTATGTTTGAGAAAGGACTTGCTATCGTAGCAGATCAAACGGGATTATCTTTCGATGTCGTAGGACAACCAGATGAAGGTGTGCATACCGTGCATCCTACTGGAGAGTCTTCAGCACAGTCTCACGCAGCTTAAGATCGAGACGTAGTACAAAAAAACACCAGCGAAAGCTGATGCGTTTTTGGTGGAGCACCTCGAAAAAAGTTCACCCCTCCTGTTTGAAGAAATAAGGAGATGGAGGTATTTACTCTGGGATGACTATATAGATTTTTAAAAGGAAGCAGGATAGACGAAAGAGGTTAGTTAGCCCCTAGCGGTATTCACACTTTTAATTAGTCGAGGAAGTTAGCAGGGAAACCAAAGGGTTTTAATTCCTCAGTTGTAGTAGGTGCCCCGCCCCCTCTAACGACAATGGCCCAGCTTTTGTTATTTTTTTTCAAATATAGTCTATTAGTAGGGTTACTTCCGTCCTGGGGATTACTGCAAGCCAAAGTTACAGCAGCATAGTCTCCAGCTAATTTATATATATTTATTGAGCTGGCTTTGCT
The DNA here is from genome assembly GCA_035479215.1 of Candidatus Babeliales bacterium. Lineage (GTDB taxonomy): Bacteria > Patescibacteriota > Saccharimonadia > Saccharimonadales > UBA10212 > JAIFWC01. The sequence continues at coordinate 23,050 of DATIIZ010000001.1, forward strand.
GCCTGCAGTAGATTCACAGTCTTTTGTCACTGCGTCGGTGATAAGTGCTTTATCAGTTGTCGCTGTATCGCTTTTTGATGCTGCTGTTGTGCTTGAATTGCTAGTCTTATCTACAGTTTCTAAGGTTTGATCAGTTTTATTTTTGGTATCGTATACATACCAACCGATAAAGCATAACAACCCAACAATTATCAGGACGAGGATGCCCTCGACGGCACCGAACCCTTTTTGATTTATTTTCATATTGTTCCTTAAATTATTGACTATTATTATGCACAAAGAATAAGCACTAATCCATAGTGCTTATGCTTTGGTGGAGCTTGTCCAATAAAGTTGGCCCCAAATCTACCCGGAACTGAGGCGATGGTAGGAGATTTTAGCTATTCCTTGGATGAGAGCTAAGAATAACTATGTACCCTAAGAGTTATGCACCGCAATAATTTCCTCAGGAAGAACTCTATCGATGACTAGAATCTCTCCGGG
>DATIIZ010000002.1:0-2906 GCA_035479215.1 Candidatus Babeliales bacterium
ACCTCGCGCAAACTACTAATAATTGAACTCTGCCCGTTAGATTTAGGACTTTTCAAAGATTACCCCCTTTCTATTTTTAACTTATGCGTTTATTATACCCGACTAATCAAGCCCTAAATTAAGTGAGTTTCTTCACAGATAAATAGCATTCTACTGGTTTAAGCTTAAGATGTTAAGGAGGAAGCCGATGACGAATCCGGTACAAAAATATATTGAATACCGCAAGGAACGCAAATATATCCGCGACAGTCTCAGCTTAGAAAACGACAACTTTTGGTAGAATCCCGTAAGGGGTTGGTGCTATAATGCACTGGTGTTAAAGTTTAGGCGATTATTTTTACTATTGTTGCTTTTATTTGCCGGTTTTGTAATTAGCCAAAAAACGGCTGCTGCCCAGAGTGTATATCCTTCCGGTAGTACCGGTTCTGATGTTAGTTATCCAAACTGCAGCGCCTTGGTGCCAAAGTCTTCTTTTGGTATTGTCGGTGTCAATGGTGGCTCAGTTTATAGTTATAACGGCTGTCTAGCCAAGGAGGCTAGCCATTATACTAACCTGAGCCTATATATAAATACCGGCTGGTATGACCAGTCTTTGAATATCAACCCCAATTCACCAAGAACTTGTTCGGCAGAGGATAAGAACTGTCTGGCTTATAACTATGGCTTCAATGCCGCTACACAAGCAGTTAATTATGCTAAAAATCAGGGAGTAAATAGTTCTACTTGGTGGCTTGACGTTGAAACTATGAATACTTGGAATAGTGATACTGCCCAGAATCAAAATAGCTTGCAAGGCTCTTATGACGCATTGAAAAGCAACTCCGCAACTACGATAGGTGCCTATAGCACGACTGCCCAGTGGCAGACTATTACCGGGGGTTGGAAGAATGGTTGGCCTAACTGGGGTGCTACAACTTGGGATACTGCCAAGCAGGCCGCAAAATATTGCACCGGTCACCAGTTTACCGGCGGCCCAACGCTTCTTATTCAATTTAACATCAAAAAACTAGACCAAGACTACGCCTGTTAAATCAGCGTGTTTTTTAGTATATGCCCCTAACTGTGACTAAATTAACAGTCTTGACCAAGAATACCTGCCATTATTTGGTACAGAGTAAAAGGAGGGGCTTATGCAGGCTATCGCTACACCATCACTAAACGACTTAAATGGATTTATATCTAAAGTTTCTACCTACCCAGTGACAGTCAAAGAACTACTTACGATTGCCAAGAGAATTGGAGCCCCTAAAGATGTCATAAGTTTTTATCAGATATTTGACCCTCAAATAAAGTTCAAAAATGAAGAAGACTTATCGACCAGCAGTGAGCAGGTCGATATTCTACGTCAGGAAAGAAACGAAATGCCTCGGGAAGAGGAACGCTCTCCAGAAGAATACTAATAGCGGGCAATAAATTTCACCAAAGACGAGTTAGTTATCTAACTGTGGCTGCTGCCCGTTTATAGTTAAATGACTTTGTAATTTAAGGAGGAATAAATGATCTGGACGATAATCGGAATTTTAGTACTTTTGTGGCTTGTAGGGCTGATCGGACATATCGGCGGTGGATTAATCCATTTACTGCTCGTGGTTGCGGTTATAGTTTTTCTGTGGAACCTGATTACCGGACGGCGCGGCGTTTAACTTACTTCAATTCGGAGCTATTTGTGTATTTTAAAAGCCGGATTGCCAGATAACGGCCGGCATACACAGCTAAGAGAGCTATGGCAGCCCCGCCTACAATATCAATAGGAGAATGCAGGCTAGCGGCTACTCGGGCGAGACCTACGATGAGAGCCATAACTAAAGCCAAATAGGCTAATTTAGGCCTGTAGAATATCAGCACGGCTGCGAGGGTGACACTAAACAAAGTGTGCTCTGAGGGGAACCCATTATCAGCAGTGTGATGAATCAATGGAGTTAGGTGGTGGGACACAAAAGGCCGTGGATCGTAATAAAGCTTGGACAATAGTTTATCCAGTACCGCGGCGATAATAAAGGCTATAACAGTGCTCAAAGAAAGCTCTATCTTATTTTTCCTGCTAGATTGGATCCAGGCCCAAAGCCAGATTATTATTACCGCTATAAATAAATACTTCGCGCAGAAAGTTATTATAGAGTCCATTCAACCATATATTACCATTTTGTACCTATAAGAGTTATGCTTAGCATGTTAAAATATCTTTATACTAAAGAGGTAAACTATGGAACCAAATCAAACGCCAACACCAACAGCGACACCTACGCCGCCCACAACTGAAACTCCGCCGGCGGCCAGTCCAGCTCCAGCCCCCGACACATCAACTTCTATGCCACCTGCATCGGCTCAGCCACCAACCAATCCGGCGGCCGGCGCCATGGCTCCAGCTAAGCCCAAGAATAATAAGATGATGATCTGGGTGGTGGTGGGAGTAGTCGTACTAGCGGCAATCCTTTACCTTCTATTCCTGAAGTAAAGCAGACTCTAATTCAATTAAACCGTGTACTGATTGTTCTCGTGGCGTTTTTTGAGTTCGGAAAATCTGGTCATAAAACTTTGGGCAGCGCCTTCTAGCTTTAACACTTTAAGTGCACCGATTAAAATATAAAGCCTGTCAAATTCTTGGGCGGAAACCGAAACAGCATCTTCGGCGCTTTTGAAAAAGAGCTCTATCTTATCTATTAACCACTTTTCCTCACTGGTTCTTAACTGCTTTGTGGTGATTTCTGGCTCTGTTTTCTTACCCGGATTTACCACTTCCAACGATCTGGCCGAGCGGTCGCGCTTAATCAAATGCCCCCTTTTTATCAGATTATTAATGTGCAGGCTGACGGTGGCCACCGAAGTATGTCCGGTGCCAGCCATCACCTCACGGTAACTGGGGCTATATCCATGCTGAGCAATAAAGTCTTCAATAAAAGTTAACA
>DATIIZ010000003.1:0-3207 GCA_035479215.1 Candidatus Babeliales bacterium
TAATATCGCTTCCAGGTTATCGACCAAAAGCTGGCCGCCCTCGTTCAAGAGCTGAAGAGCCAGTTCCGGTTTGGTTTCTTTTCCGCTAAGCGAGATAGCTTTTTGCACATAAACCGGGCCGGCGTCCATCTCGGCTGTCAGCTTCATCAGCGATACACCGGTCTGCTCCAGCCCGTTTAAGATAGCCGTCTCTACAGGTGTAGAGCCACGTAATTTAGGTAAAAGGGAAGGGTGGATATTGATTATGCCTTTGGGAAAAATATTGATAATTTCTTGGGGAATTATCTGGCCGTAGGCCACTAGAACAGCGGCTTGGGCACCGGTTTTTTCTAGTTGATCTTTGATTTCTTTGGTTTTTTTCGGCAGTAGTACCGGAATATGGTAAGCATGGGCAACATCGACTATTTCTAACAACCTTTTATTACGCGACACGGCCTCAGTATGGCTGGAAACGACAGCCTTGATATCATAGCCGGCCTTTACCAATGCCCGCAGGGTGGGGGCGTCGGTGGACACTCCTGTAGCTAGCCGTTCGTTGCCGAAAAAAACCAGCTTAGACTTGGAAGACTGGTTGCTTTTGGACTTCTTCATAAGCCATCTCCTCTAATTTTCCTTCGTCGGTCAGCTTATAAAAGGCCTCCGGCTTATCTTTGATATGGTCCACAAATACTATCCCATTGGTGTGGTCGATCTCGTGCTGGAATACCCGGGCTAAGAACCCCTTAGCTTTGACTCGCACCGGTTTGCCATTTTCGTCCATCGCTCGGATACGCACGCTGTTATAACGGGGAACTTTACCGTAGATATCCGCTACACTCAGGCAGCCCTCAAAATCCTCTTCGAGTTCACCTTCCAGCTTGGTGATCTCCGGGTTGATAAAAATACTGAAAGACTTATCTTGCTTATTTTCAAAATTATTCCGGATGATAACCACCCGGTAGGGTTTATCAATCTGAATCGCTGCCAGAGCTACACCTACTTCATGGGCCCGGGAATCCTCCCAGTCGATTGTAGCCTCCACCATGGACTTGATAACATCTCTCACCTCAGCAGTAATAACTGGTATGCGTTTAGATTTTTGCCTCAGGTGCGGGTTAGGCAAAACGATCAATGAATCTTTGGCGGACATTGCTATCAGTATAACTTACCTCTGTTATTTAGACTAGAGTAGGTCATAAGGGTCTATATCGATCTGCCAATCGGCCGGCACTAGCTTGACCAATTCCAGCAGGTGGCTACGGTTTTTGCTTTTGACAACTAGCTGGTAGTAGAAGTAGCGGCCGCGACGAGCATAAAAAGCTGGAGTCGGTCCGATAACTTCAACCGGAAAGGCGGCCGCTTGCAGTGTATTCTTAAGTTTTTCCGATGCGCTCTGGGCTCCATTTATTGTCGCCCGGCGGATACTTAGCTTAAGTAGGTAGCTAAAAGGCGGGAACCGGAAAGCTTGTCTTTCGGCTAAAATTTGCCGGTAAAACCCCTTATAGTCACGCGAAATAGCCGATTGAATAATAAATGTGTTCGGTTCATAGGTCTGGACTATCACTTCACCCTTGGCATGACCGCGGCCGACACGGCCGATTATCTGGTACAGCAATTGGAAGGTCCGCTCCTCGGCAGTAAAGTCCGGCAGGGTTAACGATGATTCAGCTGACACTATTCCTACCAGGCCCAAACTTGGTAAGTCCAAGCCTTTGGCCAGCAATTGCGTGCCTACCATGATATCTATATCGCCGCTAAGCAGCTGGCCATAGACATCATTGATGGATTCGCCGGCTGCAGTGTCACTATCAAACCGCTCGATTCTCTTATCGGGGAACAGTTTTTGGACTTGTTCGGCCAGGGCCTTGGTACCGATGGTCTTATAGATAATGTCGGTATTGTCACAGGTCGGGCACTGCACAGGCGGCGGTGATGAAAAGCCGCAGATGTGGCACTTAGCCAGATGCTCATCGGCGTGGTAGACCAGTGACACGTCACAATTAGGACACAGGTAGCGCCAACCACATTTATTACAAAGGATTACCCGGGCCGAACCGCGGCGGTTCAGATAAATCATCACCTGTTTCTTAGACGCCAGCGCCTGGTTCATAGATTCTATAAGCTGGTTTGATAGGTAATTATTAGAGCTAAAATTCTGTCTGTCTTTTATGTCAATTACCTCTGTTTTGACGTCCCTCGGGCTGACTCCCAGAGCGGTCTGGTTCATTTCTACCACCGACTGTTTCTGCTCAGCCAGATAATAATCAGTGATGTTAGGAGTGGCGCTACCGTAAACTACTTTGGCGCCGGTTAGAGTACCAAGTTGGCTGGCCACGCGCAGGGCGTTATATCGCGGTGCTTGCTCCTGTTTGTAGGCCGGTTCGTGGGCTTCATCCAGGACAATTAATCCGACACTGGCAACCGGACTGAAAAGCGCCGAGCGCGGCCCGATGATCACTTGCGGCTCATCGGTTTCAATTGCTTTAAGCCATAATTGCTTGCGTTTAGCAGTACTTAGTTGGGAATGCAGTACCAACGGTTTAGTGTGAAGAAAAGTTTCAGCCGCATTGGCTAATTGGGTAGTTAGGGAAATTTCCGGTGTCAGCAGGACTACTGACTTACCTTTTTTGATAGCATTACGAGCTAGTTCCAGATAGACACGCGTCTTACCGCTGCCGGTTATCCCGTGCAGCAATATCGTGGTGCTGGGGCTGGCTTCAATCTGCTTAATCGCTTGTTTTTGGTCTGACGTGAGTGGCGCCTCCAGGCTTAGCTGGACTGTCGGTTCTGGACCGCCGCCAGCCTGGCCACTCTGAGGCTTTATGGCCCTGATTGCCGGTTTGGTGGGAGCGAATTGCCGTAAGGCCTCGCTAAGGGTTGAAGCATAGTAAGTTTCCATCCATTGGGCCAGCTGCAAACAGTGGTAGGGAAGCGGCCTGGCGCTTAGCAGGTTCTTGATTGGTTTGACAGCGAAGGATGGTTTTTCAACCTCGCTTATAATGAAACCACTAGCCGGCCGGCTGCGCAGCGGCACGGTTACCACACTCAGTATTTCCAGTTCATTGTCTGATGAATAGGTTAGTGGCGCGCTGGAATGATACTTTGAATCGGCCAAAAGCACCTCGTAATACCTCATCAGCCTATTCTAACCCTATATTAATAATTGACGAACGCCATGCGCGGCTTTAGCGCATGGCGCGAAGGCAGGGACCGAGTGGCCCCTGCCGG
>DATIIZ010000004.1:0-2912 GCA_035479215.1 Candidatus Babeliales bacterium
AGTTATGTCCGTAAAAAAACACGAGGTCTGGGTAGACCTGGGTCCGAATGGACTAGGCGTGATTTTTCGCCGCGAGGTCGGCTCTAATGAGCTAAAAGAAGGGGAGAGCATCACCGCCAGTATCGTCGATCCGGAACTGGACGAAGGCTATGCGCTACTATCCATGAAGCGGGCTGTCAAAGATCGCGGCTGGACAGAACTTCAGCGGGTATTTGAAGAGCAAGAGATTATAGAAGTCAGTCCTTATGATGCTAACAGGGGCGGTTTGCTGATTGAGCTGGAAGGCATCCGCGGCTTTTTACCGGTCAGCCAACTGTCAGCCGAACATTATCCCCGGGTCTCAGATAGTGACAAAGATGAAATCCTGACCAAGCTCAACAGCCTCATTAACAAAGTGCTAAGGGTACGGATCCTGGACGTTTCGCGCAGAGACAACAAACTTATCTTCTCTGAAAAAGAAGCGGTCCGCGATGACATGCAGTCCCGCCTGGCTGAGCTTAAAGAGGGTGACACGGTAGAAGGTGTAGTCACCGGTGTGATAGACTTCGGTGCTTTCATAAATGTAGGGGGTATCGAAGGCTTGGTGCATATCAGTGAAATCTCCTGGGAAAGGGTAGAAGACCCCCGTAAATACATCCAAGTTGGTGATAAAATCAAAGCCAAGATCATCGCTATCGATAAGGACCGCCTGAGCTTATCTATCAAACAGATGAGCGAAGATCCCTGGCTTTCAGAAGTCAAACAGTTCAAAAAAGGCGACGCCGTAGAGGGTAAAATCACCCGGATTACTCCGTTTGGAGCCTTCGTGCAGCTATCGCCGGCTGTCGAAGCGTTGGTTCACGTATCAGAGATGAGCGACGATGAGACTATCGACCCAGAGGCAGTTTTTAAGCTGAACGAGTCCAAGAAGTTCAAGGTTTTGGATATCGATACCGAGAACCGCAAGATAGCCCTGTCTTTAAAAGACGTTAAATCTAAGTAAAGAAATGAAAGGAGCGGCTAAATGGCAAAAACCATCGAAATCGACGAACAAGTCACTGTCGGCACACTGGCCGAACTCCTTTCAATTCCAGCCTCAAAATTAATCGCCGAACTGTTTAAAAACGGCGTTGCGGCGACCGTTAACGAAAAAATCGATTTTGATACCGCTCAGATAATTGTCGGCGAACTACCCGACTTAGAAGTAGAACTGGCTAAGAAAGAACACGCAGCCGTACCACAGCGGGTGAAGCACCAGGCTTCCAAAGATGCCGAAGTCCGGCCGCCGGTTGTCGCCATGATGGGCCATGTCGACCACGGCAAAACCAGTCTGTTAGATGCTATCCGTGATGCCAATGTTACTAAAGGCGAATCCGGCGGTATAACCCAGCACCTTAGTGCTTATCAGATTGAACATAATGGCCGGCCGATAACATTCTTAGACACACCCGGCCACGAAGCCTTTGCCGCCCTACGTGAGCACGGCGCCCGCTTAACAGACCTGGTCATCTTGGTAGTCGCCGCCGATGACGGCATTAAACCCCAGACTCTAGAAGCTATACGCTTTGCCCGCCAAGCCGGGGTTAAGATAATCGTCGCGGCTAACAAGATGGATAAGGCAACCGATGCCCAGCTCAACCAGCTCAAAGCCCAGTTGGCCGAGAACGAATTGCTGCCTGAAGATTTCGGCGGCGACACGGTAATCGTTCCGGTATCGGCCAAAGAAAAGACCGGTATTAATGAACTGCTCGATATGGTGCTTTTGGTATCTGATGTAGAAGAACTCAAAGCCGACAAAAAAATGCCGGCCAGCGGACTGGTGATAGAAGCCCACATGGAAAAAGGCCGTGGCCCGGTTGCCATCGCGCTAGTAGAGCGGGGCACGCTGAATAACGGCGACTTCGTCATTATCGGCGGTACCTACGGCAAAATCCGCAACCTAGAAACTACCACCGGCAAAGCCATCAAGACAGCCGAGCCCTCCACTCCTGTTATTATGACCGGCTTAAAGAACCTTCCGGATTTCGGTGATGCATTCAAGATAGCCAAGAATGAAAAAGAGGCTCGTAGCAAGGCCTCGGATGTGGCCCGCCTGCGACGGGCTGACAGTAATTCGTCGGCCACCTCAAGTTCAGAATTACTGCGGGTCATCAACCGTAGCAACCAGCTGACCGAGCTAAACATTATTGTTAAAGCCGACGTCCAAGGTTCTCTCACCTCAGTAATTGACAGCCTAAAGACCCTAAACACCGAAGAAGTGGCGGTTCGGATTGTCAGCTCCGGGGTAGGGGTTATCGGCGAAAATGATGTCCATACCGCTGCCACGACCGGGGCGATAGTTTACGGATTCCACGTCAGCCTGCCGCCGCATATCAAACAATTGGTTTCGCGCGATAAAGTCCAGGTCCGCCTATACACGATAATTTATGAACTGATCGACGATGTTAAAAAGGAATTAGAAACCTTGCTGGCACCAGAGGTAATCGAAGAAGAACTCGGTACACTTCAAGTCAAAGGCATATTCAAGATATCCAAAACCGAAGTGATTTGCGGCGGGCAGGTAACTAAAGGTAAGTTAGCACTACCATCGCTGGCCCGAGTCCGCCGCGGCGATGACATCATCGCCGACAATCTGGAGGTCACCAAGCTTCAACGCGGCCCGACAGAGGTCCAAGAAGTCCCAGAAGGCGAAATGTGCGGCCTAAGCTTCAAGAGTGAAACCCGCGTAGAAGTCTTAGAAAACGACCGCATCGACCTCTTTACCCGAGAAACCAAAACCCGCACCCTCTAAGCCTTGCAATTATCAGCCCTGCATGCTATACTAGTTTTTAGTTAAACTAAGATAAATAATAAACTTACTCAAAATTATATTATTATGGGACGACCTCGAAGACGCCTTGATGAACCTGTTTGGGAATTTACTGAAAGTGCTG
>DATIIZ010000005.1:0-10926 GCA_035479215.1 Candidatus Babeliales bacterium
ACGAACACGCTGAGCGGCTAAAACGAGCGGAGGACAATACAAGCGCCAGCGAAATATATAGAGTAGGCTGGTCTTGGGGAGCAAATGTCATTCCAAGGGCTGCCGGGTCTGCAGCAGTTAAAAAGTTGATTTTCACGGCGGGAGCCTTCCATCCAGCGACCTTGAGGCATAAAGTCAAAAGCAGACCTGTTCCTGAAAGTAAGCATTCTTTGATATGGGAGGCAATGCGGACAAACCCCTTAAGAACCGCTAGGGAGGTTGCCCCTTATGCACTATATAATGATGTAGAATCCGTACCCCGTCTCAATGAAATAATTAGCAGTCTCAGGCAACACCCTAGGCGTGAATTAGAGCCGGGATTAGTACATTTTCCGGATTTACCAATGGAGTATATTTTAATGACCAATGATCGAACTTTACTACCTGAATCACAAAGAGAAATTGCTGAGGCGCTTGGAATAGTACCAGTCGAGTTCGATGGAGGCCATGCAGCAATGTACTCAGAAGAAAAAGCAAAAAAACTAGCTAGACTGTATATACATCTGGCCAATAAAAATTAGCTAAAGGCTTCTTCTTCAAGTTTTTTTAAATCAGGAATTATAATATTTTTATCGGAACTAATTAGTCCTTTTTTTCGCAACTGTACCATACTGGTTGAAATTGTCTCTCTGGTTAGACTTAAGATATCAGAGAGGTCTTGATGTGTTAAGGGCGTTTCTATACAAATCCCTTTAGCTGTTTTCTTGCCGAAATTCTTAGCAAAAAAGGTCAATTGGTGAGCGACGCGTTTAGTAGACCCTTTTATAGATAAGTTCTCTAGACTATGAACACAACTTTCTAAATGTATACCCGCTTCCTGTAGCAAGTCTGAGTATAGTTTTGGGTTCTTACCTACTTCTTGTTCAAGAGTGCTTACGTCAATACTGTATATCTCGGCATCTGTCATGGTCTCGTAATAAAAAACCTCCGGTCCGGTGTACAAGGGCTGGTCGAACAGAGTTTTAAATACTATCGTCAAAGGAAAGACATCACCCGGACCATAGGTGATTTGTACTCCTATGGAGCCGTCGTTTAAGATTAAATATCTCTTAATGAAGCCGCTAGATACAAGATTGACTACCTGTCTGTCATCCGTAGTTTGAACAACTTGTTTTTTACTTAACTTATAATTGCGCCCGCTTTTAAGAAGCTCGTGTAATTGGTTATTATCTGTATATAAGCCCATCCTTTATAGCATAGCATCATCTCTTTTTGTTATACGATAGATTTGCTAAACTGCAAATAATGAAGAGAGAGCGAAATAACCATACAAGATGGGTCGATGAAACATCTCCTTTTCACTATAAATATCCTTATGCGGCCTTTTACAGACGACAGCTTCTTGAAAACACCGTTAGCGGTGAAGACTATCATGACCGCGCATACAGAGAGCTGGAGCTCTCAGGACATGAAAGAATACTTATCGTGGGCTCTGGGAATGGCCTGGATGAGGTGAGGCTGTCCGTTGAACACGGTCACGAGGGAGAGATAGTAGGTTTAGAGGTTCCCTCTACCGACGTTTCCTTTGAAGACCGATTTATAGTGGCTCAACAAATGCTGGATGATGCAGGAAAGTCTAACGTAAGGTTTGTGGGGGGCAACGCCCTAAGCTTACCCTTTCCCGATAATACTTTTGATGTTATCGTCTGGCCCTACCTTAGCTACCATATCGTCGACCGCTTCCAGGCACTTACAGAAGCTCAGAGGGTATTGGATAGAGGAGGGAAATTCATGCACCTGACTAATAATATCGGCAATAAGGAAAAGTTTCATGAAATCGTAAATGAAATAAAGATGCGGTTGGGTGTGGAAGGACATGCACCTCTCTCCGCCGGCTTTAGTTTGCCTGATTCACAAATGGTATTAAGGCATTTCTTTAATCCAGTAAAAGAACTGGTTCAGGATACTAAATATATAGTTACTGAGGATGATTTGTACTTACTCGAGGCGGCTGTTGATAGCTACAGAGCGCCGATAAGTAAGGAATCTTCGAATGGTTGGGTAGACGTGCGGAGGGCAGTTTTTGAGGAAAGAGTGCTGCCAGAGATAGAGAGGACTGGTAAATTTTTGGATACTGCTAAGAGGGGTGGCGGAATTTATGAAAATAACCTACGTTTAAAAGGCTTTCAGAGACTAATCGGTCAATACTCTATTCGAAAAAATAAATAAAAGAGCGATCCTTGTTAACCTCGGGCTCTTCGCTAACTGGGTAGATATATGTGCCCAGCGCCGGGTAAGGATCGCGTCTTTTTATTCAACACTGCTCTGCGTGAGGCTCGACTGCCCTCGCAGAGGGGTTGAAACAGGTTTAAAGGTGCTAATTCGGTCGTTTCTGACTCAGGCTAGTTGATGCCTGATTTTTCTCCAGCGTCTGGCCTGCATCTGCCGGGACTTTTCCCGCCATCCGGTCATGTCGTCACCATCGAGTTCATCAAATTCTAGGTCTGAAAGTCTGGCTGGTCTAGTCAGAATATAGAACTTCCTTAAGTTAGTATCTTTTGTGCCTCCTGCAAAGGCTGTATGCTTTTTCATAACTCCCCCTAAGTTATTGTGGCTATTAGTATTGGATATTTAAATCAAGCTTTCTGTAATTAAACGTAACTACTTTGTGTAAGATTTCTCTCAAAAAATAGGCTTTCTATTTCACATAACAAGACAAACAAGAGGTTCGCCTCAGATAATACTCAGATTAAGCTGTATAATAAAAGGTTGAATTAATCTGGAGTCTCTGGGATAAAACGGACACATTTGACCGACTATTTAAAGCATAATGCGCTGGCTTATAAAGACAAACCGGCAGTCATTTTCGAGGATGAAACTATGACCTGGGCCGAACTTCAGGAAGCCGTAGGGCTAGTAGCCGGCAATATTGGGCCGCTCATAAAGTCTGACGGTCAAGAAGTGATAACGCTCCTGCTGCCAAATTCAATAGAGTTCATCGTAGCCTACTTGGCGATAATTGAAACAGGTCATATAGCATTACCGCTAGACCCAGCCTATAAATCGCTGGAGTTCGATAATCTGATTGAGCAGATACCGCCGAAAATGATTATCTCTAATCCGGAGTACAAACTGAAGTTCAGTGAAGTACATCAAAAAAATGTTACGTTGCTCCAGGAGTTAAAGCACAGAACAACCAGGTCCTACAAACCACTTAGGTTAAACGCTAAAGAACAAATTGCCAGCCTGACATTTACTTCAGGTACGACTGGTAGAGCCAAGGCTGTACCGAATACACACGCTAATCATATCTGGAACATCAAAGTCTGTTCAAAGAGATGGGACTGGACTACAAATGATACCCTACTGCTCTCTGTGCCGCTGAGCCACATGCACGGTATTGTTATCGGGCTTTCCGGTGCGTTTTACCACGGCAACACCATATATCTACAAAGGTGGTTCGATGAGACCGCAACATTGCAATTATTAGCCTCCGGCAAGATAAGTGTATTCACTCATGCTGCCTCAGCCTATGTCAAGCTGACGCAGGGCCCAGACCATAATTATGATTTGGCGGCCGTACGTTTATGCATATCAGGTGCGGCACCTTTGCCCCCGGCAATTTGGCAAAAATTTAAACAGCGATATGGGGTCGAGATTCTGGAAACCTATGGAACGAGTGAAACGGGTCGTATCGCCGGCAACCATCTGCACGAAAAACTGCTTGGTTCACCTGGAAAACCATTTTCAGGTGTAGATTTAAAGCTCAGTGAGCAAGGCGAAGTGATGATTAAATCAGGTGGTGTCTTTCCTGGGTATTTTAAGAATGCCGGAGCGACGAAGGCGTCATTAACAGATGATGGATATTGGCGGACTGGTGATATAGCCGAATTAAGGGACGGTTACATTTTTATTAAAGGGAGGCTGCAAGAACGGATTCGGCGTTTCGGCTACACCATATCACCGCGCGACGTAGAGTGGGCTCTGTTAAAAAACCCTGAGATTAAGGATATATATGTACTCGGCAGGCAGGTTTCGGGCCAGCCCGATGACGAAATAATATATTTTCTCGTGACTGAGCTTGACGATGAAGCAATTACTGCTTATTGCAAACAGAACTTGTTGTTCGCCTGGCGACCCGACAAAGTAATTCGTCTTAACGAACTGCCGAAAACCAGAAGCGGAAAAGTGAAAATGATGGAGCTGAAGGACCTGATAGATGACTAGGACAGCCGACGCGAATATTAAGGGGAAATCAAAGCGCATCCTGGCTTTTGATCTAATTCGCGGTTTCTTTTTATTAGTTATTTTAGTGGATCATGTGGAGCTTTATCCTAACGGCCTGGATTTGTTTACCGGAAAGGGCCGGTTGTGGGTATCGGCGGCCGAGGGGTTCTTTTTTATGTCCGGACTTTTGATTGGCATGATTTATAAGCGCCGGTTGGCTTTAGGGATGAAATTTATCTTCAAGAAAATGTGGACCCGAGCGGCTGAGCTATATTTGGTGGGCACCGGGTTAACTCTGCTATATCTTGCTTGGGCGGTGTTTACCAACCACCCCTATATTAAGGATTCCTTGCCGGTGCCATTCCCCTGGCACCACTACATTGAACAAGCACTGTTGATGCGCTTCACCTACGGATGGGCCGATTTCCTAATTAGATTCGCAATTTTAATGGCTTTTGCTCCTTTGGTCTTCTGGCTAGTCGCTAAACGGCTTTGGTGGTTAGCCCTTGTGGGTATTGTAACTGTCTGGTTTTTCCGGGGGCAGGGTTTTACATTAGCTTGGCAGCTGATTTTTAACAGCGGAATAATCATTGGTTTCCACTGGCAGCAAATCCAGGATAAATTTAATAGCTTTAGGCCAAAAACCAGAGGCCTGATTAAAAAATCTTTTGTCGCCTTAACAGCCATAACTTTTGTCTTCAGTTACGCCAGCGTGTTTGTGCTGTCTTTATTATTTCATCTGTGGGGCTGGGATTTGTTACCGCACTGGTGGCAGCATGTGGCTTTTACCTGGGGATGGATAAACCATGATGTCTGGATTTACGCTGATAAATGGACGTTGGCGCCGCTGCGTGTCGCTTTGTTTTTCATTTGGTTTCCGGCCCTTTATTGGGTTGTCCGAAGATTTGAAAGCCAGATTAATACCTACACCAAAGGTATTTTTGAGATATTAGGGAAAAACAGCCTGTATGTCTATACGGCAGAATCCTTTGTAGTTTTCGTATTTAAGCTTTATGTCATTCCGCCTAAGACCAATGTGTTCCAGAACTTTTTAATCACAGTAGCTTCTATAGCTCTGGTGGTGCTTATGACCATTGGGTACAAAAGATTGCAACCCCGATTAAATTCACTAAAGCAGCATCAAAACTAACTAGCCGCAAAAACACTTAGGTGGCTGGAACTGGGCTGGGTGTTTTTGGCTGAAAAACCTGGAGTGAGCGTTTCCAGATTAGATCCCTTTGGGCAGATAAGGAGTGCTCACCATCCGGATATACATAATACTCATGACTGATGTGGTTTTGGTTTAAAGCGTCGTTCAAATCGGCGGAGAAGATAGGAGGTACTGTTTGATCAAGCGAACCGACATTTATTTGGATATGAGCCTTGATGCGTTTCACATGAGTAATCGGTGAAGCGTTTTTCCAAAAAACGGTGTTTTCGGTCGGTGGTCCATATTTATTAAATACGTTTTGGCGAGTTTTAAGAGCATTTAAATTATTAACATCAGACGGCGGGATGTAATCCAGATACATCTTACTCAGATTATCGACCGGACCTGAAAGAATGACCAGGTTCTTAACACTCTCAGATAAGACCGCTGCCCGCAAGGCAACATAGGCGCCTAAACTGTGGCCCCAGAGATTAATATTCGACTTATCAATATAGTTTGTCTTTTTTAAGGCGGAGATTAAGCTCATGACATCAGTGTTATAGGCCATAGAGTAATAACCACTGTCGGCTTGACCGTTGTTAATTGAAACACCTTGACCGCGGTAATCAGGTTTAATTACTACGAATCCGTGCTGAGCATAGAATTTCATGTCATCCAGGTAGTTTAGTCCAGTCTGATAAGTAGCTGGGTTCGCATATCCATGGCACAGGACAATTACGGGATAGCCGCCCGGCGGTTTCTGTCCGGAAGGTTGGACCATCAACCCAAATTCGGTCAGCCCATCGACAGGCACCTGGAAGCCGATTATGCTCCGTGAAGTACCATCGACCGTACCCAGTTTTTTTACTACGAAAAGAGAAGAGGATGGATAAGTATTTTCAGCCGCAACTCTCAAATCCAAGTTGCGGCTGAATTTTTCTCCGGTGTAGTTTTCTCCCGGCACAAACTGCCCTGATGTCGTTGGAATCTCCTGCATCAGGATTTGCGCACCGATAATTAAAAAGCTAAGCAGTAGAATCACCGATAATAGCAGCCACAGAGATGAAGTTTTTTGGCTTTTAAATCTATATATTTTTGATTTCATAGCTTTTATTTGGATAAGTGGCGTAATTGGGCAGCCCGAAGAATTGCTCCATAGTCTTGTGCTGAGACACAATCTCTTGGGCTAGCTCAGTTCCCACAAACCGAACGTGCCAGGGCTCGAATTCATACCCGGTTAGCGATTCGGTGTTTTTTTGATAGCGGATGATGAACCCGTACTTATAAGAATTGGCCGCCAGCCATTGTCCCTCAGGGGTCGTTTCGAAGCATTGTTGCAGCTCGCATTTGCGGTTGGCCGGCTCAATATCGGCAGCTAGTCCGGTCTGGTGTTCGCTATGGCCGGGCCGGGCACTATATCTATCGGCTTTTTCTTTTCCGTCTGTATTCACAAAACCAGCATAAGTAGCCGTCTGATTAGAATACGACCTATAGCCACTGGCCAGCATTAGATTTATTCCTTGAAGCTTAGCAGCCTGGGCCATGTTGACTAGAGCAGCCGCCGCATCTGATCTAATATGCATCTCATCTGAGGTTGGGCCAAGTCGCAGCGGCAGATTCGGTACCATTAATCCATGGGGCACGTAACTGCTTGGCAAGACCCGGCCTTTGTTGACTACCACCCAGGGGCTGCTGGCCTCGTCTGTGGAATATAGAGATTTATTGAAACTTGGTGCTGTCTTTGTTGATGGTGCGTGTGCTGAGTTTGAGTCGGTGGATAAAACGGCATTTTTATTCTTCGGAAGAGCTAAAAAAGCCACCAGAATGATAATAAGAGCTATAGACAAGCTAAAAAGCATCCTTTTTTTGGATATTTTCATTGTTGATATTGTACGCTTATGCATCTTTACATCAGTCGGCTTATTTTTGACCATAGTGGGCCAGCTTTAGTTTTGGTTTAGCTAAAGTTTTCTTGGTCTTTTTATTTTTTATCGAACTAAACAGGAAGTTCACGGCCAAATAGCCCACTACCCCATACAGAGCCCCGCACATCACATCAAAGACATAGTGCTCCCCCTCGTACACGACGCCTAAATATATAGAGGCTGGATAGATGACAGAGAAGGCTCCCCAGCGACGCCCATATATCTTGAAGGCAAAAATGCTCAAAAGCGTGGCGCAAGCGGCGTGCAGACTGGGAACCGCAGCTACGGGATTGGCGGCTATGTGGCTGTAAAGGGACGGGAAGTCTTTAATGCCCAGGGAGGCCCAGACATTGCTAGAGATCCTAACAATCGGATCTATGTAGTTATTCTGATAAGCCAGCCAAGGCGGAGCAGCTGGGAATAAAAGAAAAGTTAAAAAAGACCCAAAGAAAACAACCAGATAAGTAGCTACAACCTGCCAGTAGTAGCCGGCCTTGGTTTTCCAAACAATGATTGCGAATAGCAGGGGAATGATGAAAAACAATAGATAGGGTATATAAAGCGCTATATCATACCAACTGGTATGGCCCTTCCAGAGCCAGTCCTGAAGCGTTCTGGTCGGTAGTCTACGGAATAGGGTCTGGTCAACCTTAGGGGCTAATGAATAGTTTACGCGGCTATTCAAATGAGGCACGATACTCCTGAATGACTCATAGACCATCATAAGGGCGACGAATGGACCGATCCGCAGCAGCATATCTTTAGCCTGGTGAAAAATCATAAAAACAAAAAATAAGAAAACAATAAGTTTATCAGGGGTAGGGAAACTTGGTCTATAAATAAACAGCATTAGACAAAGCAAAGTGCCTAAAATACCTATAAACCTATAAATTTTATCTTTATCTTTTGTTTTAAGCATCCATTAATATTTTACCCTAGTTGCGCTAGATTGACTCAGCGGATTTTCAGTCATCTTACAGTAAAATTAGAATATGAGGATATTGCTCGTTGAGGACGAACATAAGATAGCCAATGCTATCAAACAAGGTCTGGCCCAGGAGAAATATGCCGTTGATGTCGAATATGATGCTGATAGCGGCTTAGGCGCGGCCCTGAATGAATCCTACGATGTTATGGTGATAGATAGAATGTTGCCGGGGTCGATGGAAGGTTTAGATATTTGTAAAGAAGTCAGAAAAGCAGAAATCCATACGCCCATATTGCTTTTAACCGCCAAGGACCAGACCAATGACAAGGTTGAGGGGCTAAATGCTGGCGCTGACGATTACTTAGTAAAGCCATTTTCCTTCGAGGAACTCTTGGCCAGGGTCAGGGCACTTCTAAGACGGCCGCCGGAGACCGCGGGCTCCGTATTAAAAATAGGTGATCTGACATTAGACCCGAGTAATTATGAGGTTAAGCGTGGTTCACAGATAATAAACCTCAGTGCTAAAGAATTTGCCTTGCTTGAGTATATGATGAGAAACCCAAACCGCGTCCTCACCAAGGATAATATAATCTCCCATGTCTGGGATTTTGATTCAGATGTACTGCCTAATACCGTTGAAGTATATATCGGCTACCTGCGTAATAAGATCGACAAGCCCTACACTAAGCAGCTTCTTCATACCCAACGCGGGTTCGGGTACGTTCTAGGGAAATACAGATAAATGTTCCATTCTGCAGCCCTGAAGTTAACCACCTGGTATTTGGCAATTATTATGGCCATCAGTATTGTCTTTAGCACTCTGTTATACCAAGTGTCAAGCGCTGACATCGGGCATAATGTGAATCGCCAGATAAGCTATTTCAACAACCTCTTGGCTCCGGATGAATCTCGCAATTACCGGAGCCTACGCACGCACCAACTTGACGAGGACTTAAACCACCTCAGAAGCAATCTGGTAATATTCAACTTTCTGGTCCTCTTTTTTGGCGGTGCGGCCAGTTATTGGCTGGCAAGACGCACTCTGGAACCGATAGAAGAAGCTCTCAAAAACCAATCCCGTTTCGCATCTGACGCCTCACACGAACTACGAACGCCATTAACTGCCATCCAGACCGAGAACGAGGTGGCGCTTCGCAATAAGAACTTAACCAAGCACGATGCTGTAAATATTATAAAAAGCAATCTGGAGGAGGTGGCCAAACTGAAATCGCTTTCAGAGGGGCTTTTGAGACTGGCTAGCGGCAAGGACGTACTCCAAACACCACAAACCATATCAATAAAAGAAGTTCTTAATGAATCCGTTTCTACAATGCAATCGGCAGCTGATGATAAGAATATTGTTATTTCAAACAAGACTTCCGAGCAGACCGTTTTTGGGGAGTATGATAGGTTAGTAGAGTTGTTTACGATATTTATAGATAACGCTATAAAATATAGCCCGCCGAAAAGTGAAATAAAAATATCTACTATAAAAAGGGGTAGGAACCTGTCAGTGAAGATACTCGACAAGGGATATGGTATAAACCAGATCGAACTGCCGCACATCTTTGAGCGTTTTTACCGTACTGACAGTTCCCGCCAGAAGATCAATGCAGGCGGCTATGGTTTGGGCCTGGCAATCGCTAAAAAAATTGTAGATGCCCACCACGGCTATATCCAGGTTGTAAGTACTGAGAATAAGGGCACGACATTCACCATAGTCTTGCCTGTGCGCAGTAATATTGACTAAACGCCATGGCGAAAAAAAACACCAAGAATTCAGTCCAAACTGGTAGGAACTTACCAGGTAGTTATAGCAGCTATGTACCAAATACCGCCGGCTCAACAGATAAAAAACTTAATGGCCGGACAGGTAAGTACGATTTGGACAAAAAACCTTCTAGGTGGAGGAGGACTGCGTCTTTATTATTACTGTCGGTCTTTCTTTTTGGACTATTTATCGTATTTTGGGACGTCAGGAACATTTCCTCAGCTGAAAAGAAGATGTTTGGCACCGGCAATGTTCTTGAATTAATCAATGCTTCATCTCTTAAGGGTGAGGAGAGAGGGCGTATTAACCTGCTACTGGTCGGTTATTCAGTCGACGACCCCGGACACCAAGGAGCTAGTTTGACGGATTCATTGATCCTCCTAAGCATGAGCCCGACAAAGCATACGGGCTTCATGCTGAGTATCCCCCGGGACCTATACGTCAAAATCCCAGGTTATGGCTATGGAAAAATTAACGAAGCCTACAAGGATGGCGGTATCAGCCTCTTGGAAGAAGTTGTTGCCGATAATTTTCAGACTCCTATTGATTACTATGCTTTGGTCAACTACTCATCCGTCCGACAAACAGTCGATGCCCTGGGGGGTATCACAGTTAACGTCAATAGCCCGGAAGGCAAATTATACGACCCTAATAAAGACTGGATAACCGGTGGTCCGCTGGTTGATCTAGCAAATGGAGCCCACCAGATGAACGGAGAACAAGCCCTTGACTTTACCCGGGCCCGCGGTGATCCGACTCCCTATGGCATTCCGATCGGCTTTGCCCAATCTGATTTTCAACGGACAGCTGATCAGCGTCAAGTCCTGACGGCGATAAAGAATAAAATGAACTGGAAATTAATACTAAATCCTCGAAAAAATTATCAAATTCTAAACGCCGTAGCCAGTAATATCAAAACAGATATCACCGCATCGGAAATCCGGGG
>DATIIZ010000006.1:0-3440 GCA_035479215.1 Candidatus Babeliales bacterium
CCGCGCCGCAGATTTCTGAAGTATTGCCCAATCCGGCTTCACCGAAGACAGATGCTAATGATGAATTCATCGAACTATATAATTCAAATGACAAAGCCTTTGACCTGAGCGGATTCATCCTCCAGGTCGGCACCACAACAGTACATAAATACACGTTTCCAGATGGCACAATGATAGAGCCTCATCAATTTTCGGCATTTTACTCATCGGATACCAGCCTGAGCCTAAGCAATAGCGACGGGCAAGTTAAGTTCCTGGACCCTGGTGGCAACCTGCTCAGCCAGACTGATGAATATTTTACCGCCAAGGATAACTACGCCTGGGTCAATAAAGACGGTTTATGGCTATGGACAACCACTCCGACACCTGGAGCCGTGAATACCATCAATTCGCCACCTGCTTCCAAAAGTTCATCATCGACGGCTAAAACAACATCTAAAAAATCCGTCAAAGGGGCTAAAACTTCGAAACCTACGACTAGTTCTGCAAGTGCATTCCCATCCAGCCCAAGCTCAGTCAAAATGAACCCTCTAGTACTTGCCGGAGTCGGGGCCGCGGCCTTACTATATGCTGGTTATGAGTACCGACATGATTTGGCGAACTTTTTCTACAAGTTCCGCAGAAACCGAGAAACTCGGCGAGTTCTTGGGTAGCTGTTTATCTGGTGGTGAAGTGATAGAACTGCGGTCTGATTTGGGGGGCGGCAAGACCACCTTTGTTAAAGGCTTGGTTCGTGGTGCCGGCAGCAGAGATAACGTTACCAGCCCGACCTTTACGCTCAGCCGGATTTACAATGCTAAGGATTTCCAGATCCACCATTTTGATTTTTATCGTCTGACCGATCCTGGAATCTTAGCTGACCAGCTGGGTGAATCAGTTAGTAATGATAAAGCAGTTGTTGTTGTCGAATGGGCAGACATCGTTAAGGAGGTGCTGCCGGACGAATATATCAGTATCGCATTCCAACCCACTATCAGCAGCCCGGATGAGCGGCAGATAACAATAAGCTACCCAGAATCAAAAAGACGGATTATCGCTGAGCTTGAAACGCTGTGGCAAGTGGTACGGCCATGATAGTTCTGGCACTAAGGACTGATAAGCCAGAAGCCGAGCTTTTCGTTTATCAAGATCAAAAAAAGATAGCCGAACTTAAGTGGCAGGCACATCGGGAACTATCCGATACAATCCATTTGAAGATTAAAGAAATACTTAACAAGTTAAGCATCTCTTATACCGAACTAATAGGTATTGCAATATATAAAGGACCGGGCAGTTTTACAGGCTTACGTATCGGCATGAGCGTGGCTAATGCCCTAGCCTTTGCCCAGGGCATCCCCGTAGTGGCCAAAGGTGGAGACAATTGGATAACAGATAGCATCAAAGCTTTATCTGCCGGGCAAAACGATAAAATAGCCATTCCGGAATACGGTTCATCAGCGCATATTACAAAGCCGCGTAAGTAGATGGGCATTGGTAAATGTGGTATTATTTATCTTAGGATTTTCTAAATTGTTTTGGGACAAATCCGTTTAATTTTACTTAAATACTGAAAACCTAAACTGTCCGATTTGTAGCTAATGAAGTGATAGTGATCGCTAAAAAATCCGGCAGCCAAAAGGTCTTCTTTTAGAGGGAGATACCATGATTGCAATTACTATTGTGCTGGCAATAGCCGCTCTTTTAGTGGGCGGCGGTGGCGGAGCCTATGGCATGAAGACGCGTGTTGGCAAAGCTGAACAAAAAGCCAAAGAGGATGCTAAAAAAGAATTAGCCAAGGCTAAAAAAGAAGCCGAGGAAACAATCAAAAGGGCCAACGAAGAAGCCGATCGTCGAGTAGAAGAAGCCCGCAAAGATGAACAAAAACGGCGGGCAGAACTTAAAGAACTGGAACAGCGAGTTATTACCCGCGAAGACTCACTGGACAAAAAGTTGGATGATCTGGATAAGCGCTCCGAGAATTTGCGCAAGTCTGAGTCTGAAGTCGAAGAATTAAAAAACGAAATCCGGGATATTCGCACCAAGCAGCAAGATAAGCTGGAAAAAATAGCCAAGCTGACCAAGGCGGATGCCGCGGAAAAACTTATGCAGATGACCGAGCGTGATATCAGGAATGATCTGCTTGGATTGATTAATAAACTGCAAAACGATGCCAAAGAAGACGCCGAAGAACAATCAGCTGTAATTTTAGCGGCCACCATGGAGCGGATGGCCAGTGAAGTAACCGCCGAGCGTACTGTCACGGCCGTCAAACTGGAAGACGAAGAGATGAAAGGCCGGATCATCGGCAAAGAAGGCCGCAACATTCAGGCTTTGCAAAGAGCTACCGGTGTAGATATCTTAGTCGACGAAACTCCCGGTATGGTAATCCTTTCCAGTTTTGACCCGGTAAGGCGCGAAATTGCCCGCCAGACTATGGAAATGCTGCTTAAAGACGGACGCGTCCATCCTGGCCGGATTGAAGAAGTAGTCGAAAAAGCTCAAAAACAAGTCCAAAAAGACGTAGTCAGGGCAGGTGAGGACGCTGCTCGAGAAGTCGGCCTAGTGGGGATCCCTAAAGAAATACTCCAGCTTATGGGCGAGCTTAAATATCGTACTAGCTACGGCCAGAACGTACTGAAACATTCTGTCGAGATGGCCCAATTGGCCGGAGTTCTGGCCGAAGAGCTTGGAGCTAATGTCAAGGTTGCCAAATACGCGGCGCTGACTCATGACATGGGCAAAGCCTTAAGCCATAAAGTTGAGGGTAAGCATCACCATATTACCGGTGAAATGCTCCGCAAGTATGGTGCTCCAGAAGAAGTTGCTCTGGCTGCAGAACAGCACCACGATGACATGGAATCTACCAGTGTCGAAGGCCTGATTGTGCGGGTTGTGGATGCTATCAGCGGCGCCCGGCCCGGCGCCCGGAATGTCAGTGCCGAGAATTTTGCCGAGCGTATGAAGGACTTGGAGAACACTGCGCTTGGTTTTGATGGTATTGAAAAAGCCTATGCCATCAGTGCCGGCCGCGAAGTCCGAGTATTCGTCCAGCCAAAAGCGATTGACGACCTTTCAGCTATTCGCCTGGCCCGAGATATTGCCAATAAAATCGAATCAACGATGCAATACCCCGGAACCATAAAGGTCAATGTTATTCGCGAAACCCGAGCTATTGAATTCGCCAAATAAAACATGAAGGCTGTAATTTTGCATGGGACCGATAATGATCACACGGGTAATTGGTTCCCATGGTTAAAGACAGAACTTGAGAAGATAGGTTATGAGGTCTGGGTGCCTGATTTACCAGGGGCAAATCACCCCGATGTTCTTCGCTACACAAATTTTTTACTGAACCAGAATTGGGATTTTCAGAATAACCTAATCATAGGCCATTCGGCTGGGGCTGTCGAAGTCCTGAATCTATTAGAAAACCTGCCAAAAGGAATTGTCATTAACACTGC
>DATIIZ010000007.1:0-7101 GCA_035479215.1 Candidatus Babeliales bacterium
TCATCTGTAACTTCTACGCCCTCGGCTTCTAACACCTGCTTGTGTCCGGATAAGCCCCCGGGGTAGCCTTCGGCTAGAGACCCGCTTTTCTTGACCACTCTTTGCCATGGCAGGCTGGGATCGCCCCAGTGGGCAATTCCACCGACTACCCTGGCGGCATAGGGGTGGCCGGCTAGAGCCGCCAGCTGGCCATAGGTCATAACCCGCCCTTTCGGTATCTGCCCCACAAAGCCATAGACCTTTTCCCGAAAATCCTTACTGGGCTTGTCCATCAAAATACTCCAAAATCTCCGGCCAATCTTTCACCCTGGTCACTCCTTCAGGTAACTCACCCACCTGGTTCCAGGGATATTCGCCAAAAAGCAGCCCTTTTATTCCCTCAGCCGCAGAACTTGTAATGTGTTCCAGGCTGTCATCGATCAAGTAATCCACGCCAATCATCTTGGCAATTTCCGACTTTGGTTTTGCCCGGTTATCCAAACTATACATAGCCGCAAAATGAACATCACTGAACAGTTCTGGGAAGTGTTTGCTAATCCAATCCCTAGTTATTTTTTCAACTATAGTATCCCTAGCAGTAATGATGACGAGGTCGTATTTTTGACTGAGCTGTTTTGCTGCATTTTTTGCTTCGTTAAAGGGTTCAGATTGACGGAACTGCTCTGTATCGAAGAATTCTTGTACGCGTTTAACTGCTTCTTCAATACTTTCAGTGCCCCAACCCTCGGGTGTCTTAGGATGGTTATTAGCCAAAGTTAGTCTGGTGCCGTACTGTTTGTTATACCAATCTATTAAATCTTGAAAGTGAGGAGTTAATACCTCGTCGATATCAACCGCTATGATTGGTTTATTGTCCATCAAAATACTCTAAAACTTCTAGCCAATCATTAACTCTTGTTACACCTTCCGGCAATTTATCTATTTGATTCCAAGGGTAATTGCCGAATAGCAACGTTTTTACTCCTATGGCATTGGTTTCTGTGACAGCATTTAAATTATCATCCACTAGGCAATATACCCCAAGGTTTTTGCAAACCTCTGCTTTGCTGCCAAATTTCAAACTGTCATTCTTATTACCAAGCAGGTGAACGTCTTTAAAGATTTGTGGAAAATGATGAGTAATCCATCGATGGGTCTTCGGAAAACTCGATATATCTCTAGCGCTCATAATAATGACTTGGTACTTTTTTGATAATTTATGGAGTGTTTCTTGTGCACCCTTCAGGGGGGCTATCTCTATATCAGAATCTCTAATGTAGTTTTTGAATATAACTTCTGCCTCTTCGGGTCCGCCGCCCCAGACTTTCCTTATGTCGTATTCAACAAAATCATCAGCTGTCATCTTTACTTTATGGTTCAGGTCTAAGTATCTAATCAAGCTTGGGACATTTGGATAAATAACATCGTCGATATCAACCGCTATGATTGGTTTAGGCATGATTAATTTATATAGCCATGCTCCTTGAGCCAAGGGAAGATCTTTTCAGTGAGTACAGGCGTAAGGTGTTTAGAATCAACTGAGCTATCAAAGTATCTTAGCTCGACGATCTCGCTGGTTGGCTTTGGCACACCCTTGATTTCACCAGTGTAAAGTGAGATGTTAACCAGAGTGTTATCTCTGTTGTGGGCGGGTGCTTCAAATGTCCCCAATAGTTTAGCCGTATCGGGATTAAGATCAACGCCTAGCTCCTCTTTAACTTCCCTGACCGCACATTCTATGGCTGTCTCATTTTCTTCTATCTTCCCGCCAGGGGTGTAAAAGGCCAGCTTGTTATCAGTATCCCTCGCCATAAGTATCTTATTGTCCTTAAATAAGGCTATGGCGGCCTTATAAATTATTCGAGGCTGATTATTTTCTGGAGCTGGCATCTTGGGAAAGTCGTTCTAAAAGTTCCTCGACAGAGGATTCTGGTATTTTAGGCAGGTCATTGCGACCGCGAGGCGTTAATTTTCCGGACTCCACCTCTTTACCACCGATTACTACTGTATAGGGAACCTTCATTACTTCGGCATCGCGGATTTTTTTGCCAACCGATTCATTGGAATTATCTAACTCAACCCGCAGCCCTAACTCCTTAGCCTTATCTAGGATTTCCCAAGTCTTATGGATTACCGCCTTGTCATCATTCAAGGTTGCCACTCTAAGCTGTTCCGGCGATAGCCACAAGGGGAAATTGCCGTTGGTATGCTCGATATAAACACCTAAGAATCTCTCGATTGACCCCATAACAGCACAATGTATCATAACCGGCCTCTGTTCCTGACCGTCTGTATTTGTATAAGTCAGGCCTAACCCCTCTGGCTGGGCAAAATCCAACTGGATTGTGGCCACTTGCCACTCCCTGCCCAAGGAGTCCTTGGCCACGAAGTCCAGTTTGGGGCCGTAAAAAGCGGCGTCGCCAAGCCCATCTTCATCTGTTTTTACACCTTTTTTCTCTATAGCCTTACCTAACTCCTGCTCGGCCCGCTGCCACTGCTCAGCAGTTCCGGCATAGGCACCAGGTGTCGCGGGATCACGCTTGGAGAACCGCAGAGACAGCTGAAAATTTAGCGTTGCATAGAACTTTTCTACCACGTCCCACAGATTCAATACCTCTTGGACGATATCTTCTTCGCGGCAAAAAACATGGGCATCATCCTGAGTGAATGAGCGTGCACGTAAGATTCCGTTAAGCTCTCCTGACTGTTCATCCCTGTAGTTCATGGTCGTTTCACGGTATCTGATAGGTAACTCTCTGTAACTCCTTGGGCGGCTCGCATATATCTGGGCATGATGCGGGCAATTCATCGGTTTCATAGCAAATTCATGCCCTTCCCGACTTTTTATGTGGAATAAGTCTTGGCTGAACTTAGTCCAGTGCCCGCTCTTTTCATAAAGGTCTCTCTTGGTTATATGAGGAATAGTCACAGCTTGGAAACCGTACCCATCCCTCATTTCTTGGACAAATCTATCTAGTTCACTCCTTAAAACAGTACCCCTAGGGGTCCACAGGGGCAGTCCGGGGCCAACTAAGTCGGAAAAAGTAAAGAGATCCAGATCATACCCTAATTTGCGGTGGTCCGGGCCTTGATTTTCCTCTGTTTTAACCTCATCCATGTCAGATTCCATAATAACACCTATAAATGGCCGTTAAAACATTTTGCGGCTGTGCTTGGATGCAGTACAAGAAAGAAGCGAGGAACGGACTGAGGTGTATTTGACATACTCGGAAGGAGTACCGGAGTTTCTGAAGCAGGAATGCGCCAAGAGGCTGGCAGAATGGCACACTTTTGCGTGCCATCTGACAGTCATCACAGACGCAAAATATGAAAAAAGCTGGTTTTTGAAAAATCTCGCAATTTCCTTCAAAAACCAGCTTTCGTCGAGCCGTTAACAACTCGGCAAAACTCAACCTAAATACGAGTATATATATACTAGCCTTATTTGGCTAGTACTTTTATGTTAGATTTTTGTACTGAATCATTGTATAGTTTTTATCTCATATATGGTTATTTATTAGATACCCTATGTGAGATAGTATAATTGAACTGGTCTTACAGATTTTTGCGAAGTTCCGCAGTGCAGTACTTCGCAAAAATGAGAGGAAGAGGCGAGCCGAGGCTGGAAGTAATTTCTTTTAAGAAATTACGGAAGCCGATGCCTCGACTCTGACGAGGGCACATAGCTCAGCTGGCTAGAGCGCCACATTGACGTTGTGGATGTCGGGGGTTCAAATCCCTCTGTGCCCACCATTTATATGAAAGACTTTGATCCAGTTAGTAAATATCAGCGGGAACCCCCGAAACAAGAAACTTCTAAATACCCGGTTGAGAGGCTTATTTTAAGAGCCAAAGAAATTGGCTTAAGGATTCTTAATAAATCTCAGGAGGAAGAACAGCCTCTTACTCCTCTCGGAGATTTTGCAAAGTATAAAAAGAGGCGCCAAGAAAGACGTTGGCGCGATGGTAGCTAGCGATAATTCTCGCAGATGCGCTGAAGATATCTAAGGCTATGGATAGAACAAAGTCGGCCGGCTAAGGGGTCGCTCATCTTAAATAAATGCCGCAGGAAAGCCCGGCTGTACCCCTGTTGACAAGTAGTGCAATCGCATTTCTTATCAATTGGCTGCTTATCTGTTATGTGGCCGCTGTTATTAAGGTTTAACTTTTTGTCACCGCTTATCCAGACCGAGCCGTGCCGTCCGTTGCGGGTCGGCAGTACGCAGTCGAACATATCTATTCCATGCTCGATGGCGAACCTCATATTTTTGGGCTCACCCACACCCATCAGATAGCGGATTTTTGCCGGGTCGTACAATGGGCCTAAGAAATCCAGCATGCCATGCATCTGTTTGGTGCCCTCGCCTACCGACAGGCCGCCGATAGCCAGCCCATCCACCTCTGTTGATTGGACGAATTCGATGCTTTTTTTACGCATTTTCTTATCTAAACCGCCCTGGGCGATGCCGAATAACAGGGGCCGTTCATCTGTTGGCAAATCTTTGGTTAACTTCTTGAATTCTGCTATACAGCGGAGCAGCCAGCGGTGGGTGCGCTCTACCGCTTCACCTTCCCTGACCTTGGCTTTATTGGGGTCAAGACCAGTCACATCATCGAATGCCATTATAATATCCGAGCCCAAATCAAGCTGGATTTGCATGGACTTTTCAGGGGTGATAATAACTTGTCGGCCGCTGGCCGGGTCATTGAAAGTCACACCTTCTTCGGTGATTTTGCGGACATGAGCTAAAGAGAATACCTGGAAGCCGCCGCTATCTGTTAATATCGGGCCCAGCCAACGGCTGAAGCTATGCAACCCGCCCAGATTCTTAACCTGCTTCTCCCCTGGTGCCAGGTGTAAATGATAGGTGTTAGCCAACAATACCTGGGCACCAGTGGCGGCCACTTCCTCTGGGTCCAGCCCCTTGACCGCGCCACGGGTGGCCACCGGCATAAAAAACGGAGTTTTAACAGATGCAAGCCTGGTTTTTAAAATGCCGCTGCGGCTGCCGTTATTATACTTTTTTACCTCTGTGAACACTTAAGCTATTGTAGCAGGCGGCAATGTTGGTTATTTGACATACACTTCAAACAGATGGGCTTTTTACTCCTTTAACATAAGCGTTTGACTATCAAACCGCTTATTGGTAACCTTATGCCGTTAATTGTGAGGTTAGTTTGAGTAGTAAGAAAAGTACGGAAGCTCTAGAGAACTTCCAGCTGTTCTACGAAGAAATCATTAACATCAAACCGCAAAACCGCATCCGCAGAGTGCGCCAAGCAAGCTCCGCGAACGCCTAAAATAATAAAGAAAATGGCAATCACCCCTTTTTACAGGGGTGATTTTAATTATTCCCCAATTTTTAGCCGATTATCCACTGGATAAAACAATAGCGTTATGACAATATATTGACATGGTATGTGTTTATTGCGGTGGAGAGACGAAAGTAACGAATAGCCGCTTACAGAGGCGGAATAACCAAGTGTGGCGACGGCGGCAATGTCTAACTTGCCGCTCTGTTTTTACTACTCACGAATCTGTCGAACTAGAGTCTACACTATCTGTTAATAAGAATGGACAGAATGTACCCTTTCTGCCCGATTTACTGCTTAATCAGCTAATGTTAGCTCTTAAGCACCGAAAGGACGTTTATACGGCCTCTAGAGAGGTCTTATCAACTATCGAGCGTAAACTGCTTAGCCTACCCCAGAAGCCACTTTATCAGCCTAAGGATATCTCTAAAGTTACTTCTGAGGTGCTGAAGAGATTCGACAGGCAAGCTCATCTGAGATACGTCGCCGACCACCCCTCACTTCAGTAGTTGTATAATCATCAGTTTTATTGTAAAATATAACCACTTTTCGGCGAGACCGCTAAAAAGTATTAACAACCCGTCAAATCAACCGGGAGGTGGCACCGATGCGCCTTGGGCGTTATCTGGTCGTCGTACTGATCGCGCTAGTCCTTCTAAGCGCGAGCGCTGCATCCGGCAGGAGTAACACTGACGATGCCGGGCCCACCTGGCACCACAAGTGCTTCCCGCACTTCCACTTCTGCGCGAGCTTCCCCTACGTGGACGGCTCAGAGCAGGCCTTCTCGCACTACGTCTACGACCTGCCGTTGGGCTCGGCAGCGAACGGTAAGGAGCCGACCTTCTCATCCCTGACCTACCGCAACGCCGCGACAGGGCACTTCTGCCTGAGCGGAACTGCCCCGAACTGCAGCGGAAGGAATGGAAGGAGCGAGTTCTACGCAGTCTCGGTCTTCCGGAGCAAGTACTCCGACCCCTGGACTGCGCTGACCGCGTTGAACGGCGGTGTGAAGCACCCCGTACGAACAACCGTGCAAGGGAACCTGGCCGCGCGTTTCAACAGCATCTACGGCCCGGTGGAGCTGAGCATCTACCACCGCGGCCTGGTCTACTACGTGGTGGCAGGAACGTTCTTCTCGATTCACCACGAAGCGCTTTACGGGAAACGCTTCCTCAAAAACATCAGGCTCAACTGACGGGCAATCCGCCGTCGACCGTAGGACGCTTTGTGCGGCCTCGCGGCCGGCGGCGTTCTACTATGTCGGATTATTTAAGTAGTTCGCCGACGTGGACGCGTTCGCTTTTGGTGGTTTTCTGGGTAATGTTAAAGCCTAGATATTTGCCAAGCATCAGGCGGGTCTGGGAATTTATGGCCGCAAAAGAGCTGAAAACAATAGAGGTGATCGGCAGATAAATCCATTGGATGACCATCCAGAACGTCCGGCGGCGTTTATATCTGACCGGTTTGGGTGGTAGGCTGCGCATACTCAAGAATAAAGAGACCAAGATACCGACCATGGCGATTCTTTGTAAATTAGAGGCATATTGGGGCAATTGGTTGCCAAGGTACGACGAAGTATGGAAAAGAAATGGCGGATAGGCCGCCAAAAGCAGGATAAGCGGCGCGGTAGACCAACTTAAGTGCCCTTCTAGTAGCCGCCAGCCCTTGGCGATTTTTTTATGGGTTGGCACATTATTTATTTTAAAGAATGCCTGGTTGGCGAAATAGGCGATGTCTGATGCTCCCCACGCCCAGCGCTGGACCTGTTTGAACTGCATTCTTATAGTCCGCTTATAGGTATCGGCCACC
>DATIIZ010000008.1:0-17826 GCA_035479215.1 Candidatus Babeliales bacterium
TTTATATTGCTATTCGAATAAGTAACATTGTAACCTTGGCCTCTTCAGATAGTCTCCACCTGATTTGTAATCTCGGGCAAGCTATACTTTGTTGCATATGTAAATTGCCAATATGTTTCGCAGGTTCCTGCTATGGTACAAGTCCATGTGTAAGGGGCATAGCTCTCACTCCTCAAGCTAAAGGTCAAAGGTAAATATAGAGATTTGGTATACTCTTCTTTAATTTTTGGTTTAGATTTTAAGTTTTTAGCATATAAGTACCCCGGGAATAATGCTATGAGAAGCATAATTAAAATAAAGATCGCTAAGAATTCCGTTACTTTACGGAGAGAGAAGAAGTTGTTCTTACTCATGTTCGCTCCGGATTTTGCCGCCAAGGGTGCGCAGTTCCTTTAGCGCTTTTACCGCCTCCTCGTGATTCGGTGCCGCTCCGTGCCAGTGGAAATCATATTCCATAAAGTCCACACCTTTTCCGGGTATAGTGTGGGCGATAATCATTACCGGTTTCTCGACGATTGCTTTCGCCATTTGACAGGCATCAACGATAGCTTCGATATCATTACCGTCAATTTCTAAGACATGCCAGCCGAAGGCCTCCCACTTATCTTTCAGATTTTCCAGCGGCATGACTGTTTCTGTCGGGCCGTCAATCTGGATATTATTCCTATCGGTTATTGCGATTACATTGTTCAGTTTATACTTACCGGCTAACATTGCCGCTTCCCAGATATTGCCTTCATTCTGTTCACCATCACTTAGGACCACGTAGACCCAACGGTGCTGAGCCTTATCCATCCGAAGCGCCAGAGCCATACCGGCGGCCTGGGATAAACCACTACCCAGTGGCCCACTGGTAGTTTCCAGGCCTGGCAAGCGCATTCTTTCCGGATGGCCTTGCAGCCGGGATCCAAACTGGCGCAAGGTCATCAATTCCTTTCGTGAAAAATAGCCGGCATTAGCCATGGCCGCATAACGCACCGGGACGCAGTGCCCGTTGGATAAGACCAATATGTCTCGCTGTGGCCAGTCGGGATTATCAGGATCATGTTTTAAAACTTTAAAGTATAGAGCGGTAAAAATATCCGCCAAGCCCAGTGGTCCGGCGGAGTGACCACTGCCGGCCTTTTCGAGCATTTTAATAATATCTTGTCGAATATTACTGGCTATTTTATTAAGATCCTCGGTGGAGTAGTTTTTTTGTGTTTTAGCCATTCTGGTTATGATTATACTCTTTTGCCGCTCAAGTTGTCCCTGTTTCATCGGCAATCCGCATCAGGGTTTTATAAGTATGTTGAGGGTTGGATGAATGCTGGATAAATCCGCCGACATTGAATACGTCTACACCACCAGCAGCCAGATGAGAAATATTCTGGTCGTTGATACCGCCGTCCCAGCCGATTTCTAGTGTCGGCTTATGCTGTTTTAGAAAGTGAACTTTTTTTAACAGGTCAAAATTGGCATGTCCACCAAATTTACCCAGATCGCCACTAAAAATCAGTACGTGGTCGATAGAATCCAGTGCCGGAACGATGGAGCTTGCCGATGTCTTCGGCAGCAGTGCTACTCCGGCCATAACACCCAGACCACGCAGTTTTCTGGATATAGTTGAGAAATTACCCTTGGATTCGGAGTGGACGATAATCAGATTTGGCTTGTGCTCAAGAATCCCGTCTATAACCTTATCAGGCTGTTCATACATCAGATGAAAATCAGCTTTAATGCCAACCGGCCACCAGGCGTTCTCTGGTGCTACATCTGCCCCTTTAGCAAAACTCCCATCTGTTAAATCAATCTGGATCCGCTTGGCAAATAAAGCAACATTCTCCATTTGCTCACGGTATTTTTCATTGTCCGGGGCGGTTATCGACGGACAGACTACAGCCATTATGGGACCTTGGTATCGAGTTTGTTGATTCGCCGCACATGCCTAGGTTCGTCGCTGAAAGGTGTATCCAGCCACAAGGTTATAACTTGGCGCATATCAGTCAAAGATACAAACCGGGCAGCTATGCTGAGCATATTGGCATCGTTATGTTGGCGGCTTAGACGGACAATTTCGTATGGGCTGCTGCTGACTCGCCCGTTAGCATCTATTATCCGACCAACGACAGCCGGGCCATAAAATACAGCACACCTGATTCCTTTTAGCCGGTTCGCTGCTATTGCTTCGCCTTGTCCGCTGCCGCCGAGGATTATTCCCCTCTCGCATGAGCCAAGCGCCACAGCTTGGGCGGCTTGGAAAATATAGTCCGGATAATCATCGGTTAGGTTTAGGGTTTTTGGGCCGAAATTCTCACACTCGTAACCCATAGACTCCAGGTAGAACTGGATGTCCTTTAATTGCTCAAAGCCAGTATGGTCAGTAGCTAGGGCGATTTTCACAGGTTAGCCTCTTTTATATCTCATGCGGCTTGTCTTCTGGTGACATTGGCGAATCACTGTCTGGCAACGTGTGGGAAGAAGGTGATTGTTGCTCAGGCAGGGTATTGCCGGGGCCGCCTAGGCCAGGATGGCCCTCTACCGGTTGGTGGGCGTCTGGCATATTGTGAGGTTCTGATGATGGCAAGAAGTCATCTGTTGTGGGAGCTTGGAGTTTATCTTCAGCAGACTGGCCCGAGGTATTATCATCGCCCATTGCTGGCTGGCTCATATTACTATTTTGTGACATGTTATTTCCTTTGTTTAAAAGTTTGCCGGCGTCAGCCGTAAGTTCAACCAGCCGGTTTGAATAACCCCACTCATTGTCATACCATGCAACCACTTTCAATAAATTACCTCCGACGACATTCGTCAGTGGTAAATCGACTATCGCTGAATGGCTATTACCGATGAAGTCGCTACTGACCAGCTCTTCTTCGGTAACGGCAAGTACACCCTGGTAAAAGGGTTCAGTAGCAGCTTTTTTAAAAGCCTCATTTACTTCTTCGGCTGTAACCGCGCGCTTGGTAACGATAGCGAAATCCGATAACGACACAACCGGGGTTGGTACGCGAATCGATAAACCACCGAAAATCCCTTCCAATGCAGGCAGTGCCTTAGCAGCGGCAATTGAGGCGCCGGTTGTCGTCGGCACGATGTTCTCCGCAGCGGCGCGGGCTTCTCTTAAATCTTTAGCCGGTGCATCTTGAAGACGCTGGCTAGCTGTGTAGCTATGGACGGTAGTCATCATCGCTTTCTCAATTCCAAAATGGGCTTCGATAACTGCTGCTACAGGAGTTATACAGTTGGTTGTGCAAGAGGCATTGGAAATTATCTGATGGTCCGGCTGAAGTTCCTGCTCGTTTACTCCGATCACATAAGTATCGTGGTCGGTATCGTCTTTTTCCGGCGCCGACAGAATTACTTTTTTAGCGCCGGCCTGTAAGTGCTTCTTCAGATCGTCATGCTTGGTAAATAAACCTGTAGATTCTATGACAACATCAATGTCCATATCTTTCCAGGGCAGCTCTGTCGGATCTTTAACGGCTAAGACCCTGATGGGCTGGCCGTTCACAATAACATTCTGCTCATCAAAGTTGACATCATGCTGATAGGTGCCGTAATTACTGTCGTGTTTCAGCAAGTGGGCTAGCGTTTTGGTATCAGTCAAATCGTTAATTGCCACTATTTCCAAATCTGGCCGCTCGAAAGCAATTTTAAAAGCGTTACGGCCGATGCGGCCGAATCCATTTATAGCAATCCTGGTTTTCATTCTCCCACCTTGT
The DNA here is from genome assembly GCA_035479215.1 of Candidatus Babeliales bacterium. Classification (GTDB taxonomy): domain Bacteria; phylum Patescibacteriota; class Saccharimonadia; order Saccharimonadales; family UBA10212; genus JAIFWC01. The sequence goes on from DATIIZ010000008.1 coordinate 3,705, forward strand.
TTATCATAAGTGTTTTATGTTCTTATTGTACGGTTCGACTTTCTTAAGCGCAACAGCTCTAGGAATTTTTATAGCGCTCGATTGATTCGGCGATTGTTTTCTTGGCATCTTCAGCGTCACCCCAGCCTTTATATTCAACGGGAGTACCCTGCCAGCTATTCTTCCATGCTTTATAGTTCTTATAGAAAAACTCTACTCTTTTCTTGAAGTTCGGATCAAAGTCCTCAATCTTCTTAATATGATCTTTAGAGATATCATCCCTGGGTACACATACCAATTTTTCGTCAGCTTCACCATCATCAATCATATATAAGATACCAATGGGCCTTGCAGGCACAACGGTGCCATGAACCACCGGTTCATCGATTATCAGCATGGCATCCAGGGGGTCACCATCTCCGCATAAAGTACCGGGTATAAAGCCATAATCCGCGGGATAAGTTGCTGTCGTACCGTTAACTCTATCTAGGGTTAACCTGCCAGTATTCTTATCAAATTCGTATTTATTTTGGCCGCCACCTTTTTGGACTTCAATAATTATATTTACATCATTGGGTGGATTATCCCCTACAGCTACATCTTGATAAGTCATATGTCTCCTTTAAACTAAATTCTATAGCCTCTAGGCTTCACCGTAAAGAGTGACCATGGCAGCCGTTGAGGTTTTTTCGTGGTTTTCCAAGTACTCCCTAATCATCAGCGCGGCAGTTGCACCTTCGCCGGTAGCACTAGCGATTTGCATTGTGGCACCGGAACGCACATCGCCGGCGACGAATATCCCCGGCACGTTGGTCATTAGACGCATATCGCTTTTTACAAAGTTCCGCCCGTCAAGTTCTACTCTAGAATCCCCCAAGAATTTAGTGTTGGGGTCCAGCCCCACAAAAACAAAGACCCCGTCTGTCTGATACTCTACTCTTTTGCCAGTAGTTTTTTCAGTGCCGATTACTTTGGTAACGTGGTTCTCCTCGCCGATAATCTCATCTGTTGAAGTATTAAAGTGGACCGTGATTTTATCTTTATACTTCTGCATCAGCTCGTCTTGCAAAACCTCACTTGCCCTTAATTTATCGCCGCGGACCAGCATGTCTATATGGTTGGCAAACCTGGTCAGGAACATCCCTTCTTGTACCGCAGAATTACCACCTCCCACCACGACTAACTTTTTATCCCTATAAAATGCCCCGTCGCAAGTTGCACAGTAATGCACGCCTCTGGCGTAATATTCCATCTCGCCCGGAACTCCGATTTTTCGATATTCACTGCCAGTGGCTATCAGTACTGCTTTAGCGGTAAGCGCACCGCTGGTAGTATCTAGTTTTATAAGATTATCCTGTTTTGTTATTTTCATAACTTCACCCAGCTCTATCTTGGCCCCAAATCTCTCAGATTGGGCCCGCATAGCTTCTGCTAGATCCAATCCTGCGATTCCTTTAGCAAAACCAGGGTAGTTGTCTACCCAATCTGTCACGGCCGCCAGGCCGCCGATGGCGCCTTTTTCGAACAACAGAGTATCGATATCTTCCCTGGATGTATAAAGCGCAGCGCTGAGGGCTGCCGGCCCGGCGCCTACGATAACCAGGTCGTAGTCTTTCTTATCTAATTCCATACTCAAGCAAGCGCTGGTGCCAGCTGTGCCAGGTTATAGCCGATAACCACTTGCTTGGAATCGTCTTGTTTGGTTACGACCGTTATAGGGACTGTCAATGCACCGCCGCTGACCTCCATAGCTTCTTGGCGCCGTTCTGGTGCTTCATCCAAATTGACGACTTCATAGCGCTGGCCTTTTAAGTCCAGGAACCGCTTGACCATGCCGCAGTATGAGCAGGTGTTAGTAGTAAAGATAGTAATGTCTTTAGCCATTACGATAACCCTCCGTTTAGGTTTTTATTTGTTAGGTTTTTTCTCCGCTTTTTAGAATATCATTGTGTAGGACGGACGGTCAAGTACGCTATATATTGTGTTTTTCGCACCAAATATACACTAAAAATGCTAAATTGCTCTGTAGGGCCGCATACCAAGAAACGGTAAGATTTCTTATTTGACAGCTATCAGAGTGACGTCAAAAACCAGGTCGGAGTTTGGCGGAATACCGCCTTGCGGTGAACCTGATGCACCGTAAGCATATTGCGCCGGAATCAGTAGACGGCGAGTTCCACCGGCTTTCATCCCTGGAATGCCGGCAGTCCAGCCAGGGATCACTTGTGTTAGCGGCGTTGTAAATGGTTGCCCGGTATCCAGCGAGCTTTGGAAAATTTTTCCGGTACTCGCCAAAGCCCCTGTGTAGGTAGCTGTGATAGTCGATGTTGCTTTGGCCGTAGCACCAGAACCGACTTTAGTATCCCAGCACTGCAGGTAGCCAACGTGTTTGACTGTATCGAAATCAACCAGCTGGGCACCCTGGTATTTACCATTCTTGCCGGGTTTTTGTTCACCAACCTTCTTAACTGGACAGGTAATATAATTTGCACTTTGGTCGTTAGGGTTAGTGTGAGTATTCACAATAAAGGCATAGATGCCAACCCCGACCGCTGTAACGATAAATAATATTGCTAAGAACAACCAGCCGCCGCGCCGTAAGAATTCCCTCATTTATATCCTTTCTGCATTAAGTTCTTTTTTAGCAGAATCTGCCAGTTTATCCAAAACCTTATTCGATTCTTCTGTAGTCAATGTCCGCTCTGGGTGCCACATGCTAATCCGCCAAGTAGTCTGTTTGTGCTTGTCATCTTCTGCTCGTTGGAAGATGTCTATAGGCTTAATGCTAAATTCATAGCTATGCTCAGAAGTTAATTTTGCCAAGGATTTATTCATGAAGTCCTCCAATTCTTGGTAGGCAATAGAGCTTTCCGACCTCAAACAGAAATCTTGATCCAATTGCGGAAACCGGTTCAGGGACCTATATGACACTGAAGATAGGTGCTTTAGAAACACACTTATATCCAGCTCAAATTGCGCTGTTTGTCGGGGTAGTTTTAGAGCCTGCATTACTTTCTGTCGGGGCTCACCGACGATTCCTGCCAGGTCTTTGTCGGCATAGACTAAAGCAGAGCGGGTAGGTTCAAACGGTACAATTGCCTGTAGCCATTCAGGCTTTAAATTATCGCCGATTTTTTGGTATTTAACTCTTTGTATCCCCAATCCATCAAATAAATATTGAAGGTGTTTTTTAGCAGTGAAATAGGCTGCACCGGAGTCTGTATCCTTTGTGGTAAAAACAGCTGCCAGTCTTTCCAACTCTGCCGGCAGCCCGTCTTGCTCATTAACACCTTTGACATGGCTTTTACCCAGCTCATAAAGGCTGAAGCTCTCAAAGCCAAGCTTATTATTTTGGTGAATCCTTTCCAGTAGGCTCGGCGTTAAACTAAGTCTATAAAACTGAAGTTCCGGGCTGATGGCGTTACGGATATGGAAAGCTAATTTCTTATCTTGGCCACTTTTGGACAGTAAATTTTCATGAACGAAACTGTAGGTTAGAGCTTCATTTGCGCCAGCTCGATTCATTATTTTTCTTATTTGGCTCTTGAAACTTAGGTTTTCGTCCTGGTTGGCAGGGTTGATATTCCGTAGAGGCAATTTAGTAGGAAGCTTGTCATATCCGTAGAGGCGGCCGACTTCTTCAACAACATCCTCTGGAATATGGATATCCGTCCGCCAAAATGGCACTTTAACAGATAGTCCGTCTCTAGTGATAGTTACATTAAATTCCACACTTTCCAGGATTTTCTTAATCTGGGTAGATGTAAGTTCCAGGCCTAGCCGGCTATTTATAAAGCTGACTGTTACATCTACGACTATGTCTTTATTGCTGAAGTTCTTATCGTCAATCAGCGGGCTGGCAACCCGGCCGCCAGCGATCCTAAGAACGTCATCGACTGCTTTAGTAATTACCGTTTTGTTTTGCCTTGGGCTTTGGTTTTTAGTAAAACGGGCGGCCGCGTCTGTATATATACCGTAGACCATTGCCGTTTTGCGCGTATTATTCATGTCAAAATTAGCGCATTCTAAGATGATATTCCTAGTCTTATCATCAACTTCAGTCCCGGATCCGCCCATGATGCCACCCAACCCTATTGGCTTTTTTCCGTCAGTGATTACTACAGCACCGTCATCCAGCTTGATCTCTTTGCCACCTAAAAGCTCAATCTGTTCGCCTTTTTTGCTAAGCCTTATTCCTAGGACTCCGGTTTTAACCTTATCGTAGTCATAAGCGTGTAGCGGCTGGGCTGTTTCCATCATAAAAAAGTTCGTTAAATCTACTATGTTATTGATGGGCCGGATTCCTACAGCACTCAGTTGGGCTTGCAGCCAGACCGGGCTGGGAGCAACTTTGACGTCTTTTATGGCAATGGCGCAAAATCTAGGGACCAGTTTAGGAACATCATTTTTAACTTGGACTTTCAGTCCGTTAGAACGGCCATCGGCTGAAACCAAAACATCTTCTTTATACCAATCGGGGCTTTTAAAGACCTGCTGTTGTATGCCGGCAATTTCACGGGCAATCCCCAATTGCCCAAACAGGTCTGGCCGGTGAGTGAACATCTTATTTTCGATGTCAATAATATGGTCATTCAAGTTATAAACCTCAGCGAAAGATTGGCCGGGTTTGGCCGGCTGGTCAATTACCAATATTCCATCGTGCTCATCGCTGATGGCTAACTCCTTTGCACTGGATATCATCCCGTTACTCATCTGACCGCGGATTTCGCGGCTTTCTAAGACGAAGGGGTCTTTATCAATCGTACTTGGAACTACAGCACCTGGTGGGATCCAGGCCACCAATTGGCCAGCAGCGACATTTGGGGCTCCGCAAACGACCTGGATGCATCCACGATTGTCCCGCACGACTTTTTTATCGGCTCCGCCGTCATTAATCCAGCAAATCTTCAGCTTATCGGCATTGGAATGCTTTTCGGCAGATATTACCTTTGCGACAACTATGCCTCTATACTTCTCGCCTAGGTTAATAACTTCTTCAATGGCTCCTAGTTGAAGCCCGATTTTTTCAACTAAATCATCGACTCCATCAGGAGCAGGGTCGGCCGAGCACTTGTACTTATCGTTTATGAACCGGATCCAGTTCAGACTAACTTTCATGGGACTCTCTTCCTTACATCAACATAATAGTCACCTACTTTGCCCTCAGCATTAAGCCAAATATTATCTGCTTTGGCCTCAAAAAGCCGAGTTGGTGCATAGCCGCTACTAATATCATCAGTTAGCTTCACAAAAACTGAGCGTTTATTATAGAGTTCCATTGCATCTATAATCTTGAGCGAATCCTCAAGTACTGTTGCTCTACCTTGGATATATACCGCTAGGGCATCCTTCTGTGTTGCTTTAGGGTCAAGTATAGTTATATAAACTCTGCCGTCTCTAAGAATGTTTTTTGAATGGACTGCTTTTAGTGAAGACCACCAGTATAGGTTCTGGTCATTGTCCGTAACAAAAAAAACTGGCGTATTCCAAGGCGAGCCATCTTCGCAGGCGGTTGCGATATTACAAAACTCTGCCGAAGCAAGTATCCTCAGTACATCATTCATGAGAATTGCCTTAGGAATTTTAGGTTGGCGGATTCGAAGTGGCGAATATCTTCTATTCCATATTTAATCATCACTAGCCGTTCTATACCGCCGCCCCATGCAAAGCCAGTGAAGATACTGGGGTCTATGTCAGCCTCTTTCAATACGTTAGGATTTATTAGCCCGCAGCCGAGCAGTTCAATCCAGCCGCTGTAGCTGCATATATTACATCCCTTTTCGTCGCAGAAAGGGCAGCTGGCGGCAAATTCTAGACTTGGCTCAGTAAAAGGGAAATAGAACGGCTGAGTTTTTACTTTCAGCTCCTTTTGAAAATATTCTTGAAAAAATGTTTTCAAAGTTGCCAGAAGATTCCCGACATTCACATTCTTATTAACATATACACCTTCTAGCTGATAAAAAGTATGGTCATGCCTAGCATCAACATCTTCGTTCCTAAAACAGCGACCAGGTATTACATAAGCTATGGATTGTCCGTTTTTTAGCTTCTTATTATTAGCCCTTAGTACTCTGTTCTGCATAGTGCTGGTGTGGGCTGGAGCTATCAAACCTTCGTCGGTTACAAAAGTGTCGTAATCGTCGCGGGCCGGATGTTCGGGTGGGAAGTTCAGGCTGGTGAACATATGGTAATCATCGTCAATTTCCCGAGATTCCACAGCTGTGAATCCCATGCGGGCGAAAATTTCCAATACTAGTTCGAGTTCTGTTGTCAGGGGGTGCTGGCTACCACATTCAGCCGGCAGCAGCCTTGGTTGGTTTTCTGGAGCCACATTAATATCAAACGGTGCGGTAATATCAATCGGCCGGATTTTAGTTTCCGGTTGGCTATCCTTGTTGGCCAATTCTGTCAGTTCATTCTTTAGAGCATTAACTTCTTTGCCAAACTCAGCTCTAGCCCCTCCGGCCGGCAATTCCTTAATCTGCTCATAAAGAGAAGTAAGCTCAGCAGAACGTAAAATTGCCCGCTTGTCTTTTAGAGTCTCTAGTTTTTCTTTCAACAGCTTGGCAACTTTAGCAATATCCGGGTTTTTATACTCCATAAATTAATCAAATTATATCATTTATCTGATCGAATTAAGTTGACGAACTAAGCAATAGATTATATTGTAATTGTTATGAGAGAAAGTCAGCCCAGACTGGAAATTGACCCAGAAACATACCGATTAGTTCGCGTAGGCTCGGAACTACTTAGCGTAACTAAGAAACTTTATGTTCGTTCGGCGGTTTACGTCTTTTATCGTGATACAGCTCCTGATGCAATCAAAAGAAATGACGAATTGCTTAAAGAAGCTCGAGATTTAGTTCCTGGTCCAGATGCAATTAAAGAATTAGAGCGCTCTTTGGGTATAGTGTTCCCCGAAGATCCGAATATTGAAGACTAGGTTGATTTAAAAAAGATATACTTAAACATATGGATTATGAGGGCTCGGCTGAACTTTTGGATGGAGCGGCTAAAGTCCTTAGAAACAACGACAGACAATTGTGGACCGTACCAGCAGGTGATTTATACCCGCACCAGTGGTTATGGGATAGCTGTTTTATTGCAATCGGCCTGCGGCACCTGGATGTTGAGCGAGCCCAGACTGAGCTAAGAAGTTTACTGCGCGGCCAGTGGGATAACGGAATGATGCCGAATATGATATTTTCGCACGACAGTGAACGACGTCATATAGATTTATGGCGCAGCTGGGTCAACCCCTACGCGCCGCAAGGCGTAGCCACCAGTGGCATAACCCAACCGCCAATGTTAGCCGAAGCGGTATTAAAGATAGGGGAGAAACTTAAAATGTCAGAGCGTCGCAGTTGGTTTAAAGAGATGTTGACTCCTCTCATCAGATACCACGAATGGCTGTATGCCGACCGTGACCCGCACAATGAAGGTTTGATAATCTTATTACATCCATACGAGTCCGGAATGGATAGTTCCCCGACATGGATCAGCGAGCTACATAAACACAGCATGCCGCTATGGGTCTCAGCTATCGAGAAACTGCATATAGACGGTGTAGCGAACTTATTCAGGCGTGATACAAAGTATGTTTCGCGTAGCCAACGAATCAGCAACGCCGAAGCCCTAGCAGAATGGTCGGCTGTCCACCGTTTAAGACGCAAAGCCTATAATTCCGAAGCGCTGATTTCACGCTCGCTTTTCACGGTGGAAGATCTGGCATTTAACTCAATCCTCATAAGAGCAAACAGCCGGTTATTAGATATTGCTAAAGCTGCGGGGCGGGAACTTCCCGATAACCTGAAAGAAGGCATCAACCGTACAGAAGCTGCTCTAGAACAGCTTTGGGATGAGGAAAGCGGGCTATACTTCAGCCGCAGTTTTGTCAGCCATAAATTGATACAAGAAACGACTATTTCATCTTTATTACCGCTTTATTCAGGTGCGATATCAAAAAATCGGGCTCATGCTTTAGTGAACATGCTTAAAAGGCGTAGTATGTTTTCTACCAGCTGGCCGGTGCCCAGCGTGCCGCAGACTTCATCTTATTTTGACCCTTATAAATATTGGCAAGGCCCCAGCTGGGTAAACACCAACTGGTTGATTATAGAAGGACTGAAAAATTACGGCTTTCTTTTGGAAGCCAAAGTCCTACAGGATAAAACGATCAAAATGGTCGAAAAAAGCGGATTTTATGAGTACTTCAACCCCTTAAATGGCAATCCGGCTGGCGCGTCTAATTTCAGCTGGACCGCGGCTTTAATTATCGACCTTTTAAAAATATAAGCATTTTTATGGGTACAAAAACTTAGGTAGTATTAATTAAATGACAGATTTATATGTTCCGAAGAGTGAAATCTATGTGCCAGAAACTGAAGTAGTCCCTCCAGAAGATGGAAAACGAATTCCTACTATGGTTGAAATCCGTGATATAGCTATGTGGCTAGGTAGAATCTTGAATGATGTTAATAATGATCCTCTGTCACCTGTAAATATTGATATGGTAGTCCCCGTATTTCGCGGCGGAATAACTCCTTCAGACCCAGTAATCCGTATGCTAGGAACCAGGAATAGCCAAGCAATGGCAATGGAATTTTATAAACGCAATCCAGATCCAAACGGCCCACCAGAAATACCAACAGAAAAACCTACTATACATCAAGCACCCCGACTTGGCCGGAAGCATCATCTCGGCAAAGGTGTTCTTTTCTTTGATGATTTGGCCGATAAATATAAAACGGCTATATGGGTAAAAGAACATTTTCCTCTTTCATTATTCGGTACAATATACATAAAAACAGAAGAAGAAGAGGCTTTGGAACATGTTGATATTTACGGCCTACATACTGGTGATGTTTGGATAAAGAATCCATGGGAAGTCGAAGATGAGCGAGGCTACTCTCCGGCGCGTCCAATGGAGTCATTAGATTGGGCCGTTAATGGAAGACCTCAGTTAGAAGAATTATATGAACAAAGGAAAGCGTTACTTTATCGACCTGAACTCATTAAGCGCATAACAGCAAAGCCATCTATGGGCCAAAGACTGGGTGGACTTGCAACGGGGCTGCGTCACTGGGGTCTTACCCCGCGCTATTAAATTTTATTGCTGTAACTACTTCTATAGTAATTTTTGTTTTGCATCTTTATCTAAGGTAGTCTGAGAGCGGCTGCTTATCTGTTCTACCACGCGTGTCAATTGGCGGTTGCGGGTGCCTTCTACTTCTAGAAATGTTTTTTGGGCAGTGTCAATCTGCCGGCCCAACCGGTCCATACTTTCGCCGAATTTAGTGTATTCTTCTTGGAACTTGGAAATCAGACCCAGTATCTGCACCAGGCTTTTTTCGTGGTGGAAGTTCTTATGGGCTTGCAATACTAGCCTTAATACAGCCGTAAATCCGAAAGGGCCTGCCAACACTACCTTTCTCGAACTAGCAAACTCATTGATGTCCGGCATCTTTTCATAAACGAAACTGAATATCATCTCGTTGGGTATGAACATCAAGACAAAATCCAGAGTCTGGTTTTCTGGGTCAATATAATCCTTCGTCGATACTTCTTTTACTTTTTGTTTGACCGCCGTGTTGAAAGCACTCAGCGCCCTTTTCTTATCAGTCTCGTTTTTAGCTTCTTGGTAAGTGATTAAGTCGTCGAACGGGAACTTGGCGTCGACGTTCAATCTATATCCGTCTGGCAGCAGGATAGTGAAGTCCGGCCGACCCTCAGACGTAGATTTTTGTTTAACGTAATTAATTTTTTCGACAAAGCCGGCTGCCATCAGTAAATCTTCGGCCACTTGTTCGCCCCATTCCCCACGCAGCCGATTATTAGCTAAAAGATTCTTTAATCCCTCGGTTGACACCTGTAATCCCTCTGTAATCTTTGCAGTATTTGCCAGCTGCTCGCGTATAGCTGCATTCTGGGTCTTTAGATCAACCACTCCCTCCTGGCTCTGCTTCAATTCTTTTTGTAGGTTGCGGGTTATCTCTCCCAACAGCTTTTCATGGCTTTGAATTATGCCCTTTACGCCGGATTCGATCTCTTCCTTATTCCCTTTGCGTTGCTGCTCATTTAGTTTGGTGAGCTGTAATACAAACTTTTGCCCAAAGAAATAAAAAGCTGCCGCTAGTAAAAGCACGGCCAAAATAACCCCTCCAGCAATCACCCCGATAAGCATACTTATATTGTAACTCATAAGAGGATACAATATCGGTATGCAGCAATATCTTGATGATTTAGTCAAAATGCTCAAGGATCAAACATTTGTTCACGCCGCCTGGATTGAAGGCTCTCTCGGCGGCGGACACAATGATGAACTCTCTGATATAGACCTGTGGGTCGATGTGGATGATAATTTTGAGAAGACCACATATGATCTGATAGATAAGTTCCTGGTTGATAAAGGTGGTGAGCTAGATATACGCCTCGAGGGACAATTACATCCTCCCCAATTAAGACATAAGACCTATAGGCTGAAAAAGTCGAGCCGCTTTGACATTCTCGAAGTCAATTTGCGGTCTCATTCTAGTGATGATGTATTTATCGAAGGAGTTAAGAAATTTAAAGTTTTGTTTGATAAAGACAGGACAATAAAGACAAAGCCATTTAATAAATTACAGCACTCCGAAGAGTTATCCGAGAGAAAGATTTTTCTAAAAGAGGAAATCAGACTTGGAGAAATTTTAACTGAAAAAGAGATCATAAGAGGTCATTTTCCTGAAGCATTGCTAATGTATCACCATTTTATAGCGGACTCGGTTGTCGAATTAGCCAGGATTAGACACACCCCCAATAAAATCAGTTATGGCTTGAAAGATATGTCAAGGGATTTTCCAAAAGTACAAGTAAAAGAACTAGAGTCACTCTATCAAATAAATAATCTTGGGGCGATCAAGGACAAGATACTAGAAGCAAATCGGCTTGCAGAAAAATATAATAGTTAAGGGGATAAATTAACTCAGTTGGGTGACTATGAATATGAAAACCACGCCCAGCAGAGTCAGGCCAAATGATCTGCGGCTAGATCCCTCTGAGTGGGCCTGGGGCAAGAGATTACTGGCGGCTATATATAACAGGATTCCAGCAAAAAAACCGAGATAAATCGCCAGAGCCTCTTCGGATAAAGTAATGGCTAGACTAGCTAAGCCCCCAACTATAGGCATAATAATAACCAATCCCAGCCAACGCTTAATATGACTTAGCTTACTTTTATGGAAAAGCATGAAAGTTGTAGTATCAAAGCCGTCAGCAAACCGATGTCCGATGACCGCGATGGCTACGGCTGTTCCGACTTCCGTGCTGACCTGAAAAGCCACTCCGATACTCAGACCGTCTAAGAAGCTGTGACCAGTCAGCGCTAAGGCCCGGGCGACTCCAAGCCCGGGATGCCGGTGGGGGCCATACTTATCCTCGCCTGTCTCGTGCAACGGAACGAGTCTTTCAAAGACGTGAAATAACAAGAAGCCGCTAGCCATGGCTATCATTGGCCACATCGGATCGAGGTTTTCTAAGTGAGCAATGCTAAATATCTCCGGCAAAAGATCAAACGTTACTAGGCCCAGCACTAGTCCGGATGTTAAGGCCAACGCCAAATTAAGCCATTTCTTGCTCCGCAAAGCGGCGTACCCGCCCAGTAAAGCAGCGAGTGAGGCTAGCACAGTAAGCAAGAAGACTTCCATAACGTAATTCTATCTACCGGTAATAAATATTTGCAAATTTGTCGCAATCATAGATAAAATTGAGATATGTACGAAACTTTAAGAAGTTTGCTGAAAAAAGACGGTGCCAGCCTGACTAAGCCCCGTAAGGTGGTTTTCGATCTTTTGATGAACCAAGGGCCGCAAAGCATGCAAGTGCTTGTACAAAGAGCCGCTAGCAAAGTTGACCGGGCGACAGTTTACCGGACTATTGAACTTTTTGAACGGCTAGGCATTGTCCACCGGCTTAACTTGGGCTGGAAATATAAGATTGAACTGACAGACGTTTTCACGGGTCATCACCACCATATGTACTGCTCTAACTGCGGACGCACATATGACCTGCCAGATAACCCGATGCTTGAGACGATGATTGATACAGTGGCTGCCAAAACCGATTTTTCGCCGCGCAGCCACCAGTTAGAGATTTACGGACTCTGTTCTAATTGTTCTAAGTCTTAGAAGTAACCCTATCCGTTCATCATGGCTTCTTGGGCGTCTATCTTTTCATTCTTAACTACCAGCAAGACTACAATGAAGGCCACGATAGCCAAACCTACCCCTACCGCAATCCCGGCTTGAAAGCCATGTACTTGGGCGTACTTTGCCGGCCCGCCGGCTGATACCTCAGATTTGACTGTCGAAAAGGCTACGGCCGACAGTATAGCTAAGCCAATCGCTCCGCCAACCTGCTGTGATGTATTAAGGATTCCGGAAGCTATACCCGAAAGATGCTTTGGTACACCTGAGGTAGCGGCTAATGTACCAGAGACGAATGTCAGCCCCATTCCGGCAGCGAATATTGCAAGGCCCGGGAAGACATTGTGCCAGTAATCGCCCCCGACTTTCATGGTGTGTCCCAAAGTAAATAAACCTGTGGCAATTACCAGCGGGCCGGCCGCTAAAAAGGGTTTATGGCCGACTTTGATTACAGACTTAGCTACTATTGCAGAAACGATGGCTACTATGAATGTCACAGGGAGAAATGATAATCCGGCTTTGACCGGTGTGTAATTCAAAACCGTTTGAACATACAGGGTTAAGAAGAAGAACATTGAGAACAAAGTACAAGCGATTACCAGAAAGGCGACGTTGCCGCCCAGCACGTTTCTGATGCTAAACAGGCTAAGTGGCATTAGCGGTTCTTTGGCACGCCGTTCGTTCCAAATAAATGCTAGCAATAAAGCTACACCTGCTCCGATAAAGGCCCAGACTGTCGAGGAACCCCAGCCATCTGTCGGAGCCTTAGACAATCCATAAACGATAGACATCAGACCGGAGGTCGCCAAGATAGCCCCTGGCAAATCAAGCTTAGGCTTCTTGCCTTCCTCGCCAATATGGTGAGGCAGAAGTCGCATCGAAGCAAACACGACTAATATACCGATAGGCACGTTCACAAAGAAATTCCATCGCCAGTTAAGGTATTGAGTCAGGATACCACCCAGAAGTACACCGGCAGCCGCACCGCCCGCCGATACTGCCGACCAAACGCCCAGAGCAGTATTGCGCTCTTTACCCTCTCTAAACTCTGAAAGTACTATCGAAAGTGCCGCCGGAGACATGAAAGCCGCGCCCAAACCCTGGAACGCCCGGGCGATTATCACCTGGGTCTCTGATTGGGCTAAACCGCAAAGAAGTGACATGAAAGCGAAAAATGTAACCGAGGCGATAAAAACTTTGCGTCGTCCAAACACATCGGCCGCCCGGCCGCCAAGCAGTAAGAAGCCGCCGAAGGTCAATGTATAAGCCGTAATTACCCATTGCAGATTGCCGCTCGCAAAATGCAGTTCACGGGCGATCGATGGCAGCGCCACATTGACGATGGCTACGTCCAAGACAACCATGAACTGGGCTAATGCCAATAAGGCCAGAATCACCCATTTATTTTCTGAATGCTTAGAAAGTTCCCGTTTTGCTTTAGCCAAAATCACCCTCCTTCAACTGTTCCATCCATCATATCTAAATTAATTCCAGCGGACAATAGTTTAAGAATTTGATTTTTTGCTAAAATAAGGCTAATGGCTAAACAAAAAACAAAAGTCTTAATAGTCGGTGGTGGCTTCGCCGGCATAAAGACTGCCCTTGAAATAAGCAACGACCAAAGCTTCGATATTAGCCTACTGTCAAACGAAGAGGAATTCAGATACTACCCGGCGTTATACATTTCTGCAACCGGCGGACGTCTGTTAGCTTCCAGCGTACCCCTGGCTGAAATTTTCAAGGATAAACCTGTTAATTTGATTGAAGATACAGCTCAGAAGATTGACCGCGATAAAAAAACCATTCTTTCAAAGAGTGGCAAAAAATATAGTTACGACATTCTGGTATTAGCATTGGGCGTGGTAACCAATTACTTCGGTATCAAGGGTCTGAAAGAATATTCATACGGCATAAAAACCCAGGCAGAAGCTATGGAGCTGCGTGATCATATCCATAAACTG
>DATIIZ010000009.1:0-6499 GCA_035479215.1 Candidatus Babeliales bacterium
GAGGACTTGGCCACCGATTTTTTTGACTTCAACCTTTACATTACCGCCGCGACCTGGCAGTAATCCTAGTAAATCCATAAGAGACAATAAAGCTGCCAACAGCAGAATAATAATCAAGACCAGGGTGATGAAGCGTAGTAGGCGTTTACCGGATTTGGCGTTGTAAGTATTCTCTAGTTCATCGTCACTTGGTAAGGGCATAACTGGGATGTTGGGTGTGGGGAGCGGCTTTAAGGCTGAGGGAGAAATTGGAGCTGAACTTATCGGGCTAAGACCGGCTGTAGGCCCGGCGGCAGCCAGATCTGAAGAGTTGACTGTAGGCAACGGTTTTGCCACAAAATTAGCATCAGCGGCTGGGACCGCTATAGTTGGCTGAGCAGCAGCCTGGAGCGCTGCGATTTTCTCACCAAAGGAGAGTGGCTCGCTTTTTGGTGGCATTTTTTTGTTTTTATTTTGAGTATTTTTACTTTTGGATACTCTAGTGTTTAACTATCCGCCTTTACGGGGGTAGTGTCAAGTATAAAACCCCTAGGCCAAGCGCCTGTGTACAACTATTTTAAATTGGCAAACTAAGTTTTATAGTTGTACCTTTGCCGGGTTGGGACTCAGCCGCCATATAACCTCCAAGGTACTGAACTATCAGATTGTCCAGATATAAGCTCAGGCCTATCCCCTCATGTTGGTAGTTATTCACCACATCATCTGCTCTCGAGAACGGCTTGAACAGTAAGATTTGCTTGTCTTTGCTTATCCCAGCGCCGCTGTCTTTTATTAAAATAACAGCTTTTTTCTTTTCTATCTTACTGATAATTTCAATTTTCCCAGCAGGCGGACTATACTCAATTGCATTGTCGAAAATTGTTTCCAACACGAATTCCAGTAGCAATGGATCCTGGTTTAGCTTGTCAACTTTTTTTAAATTAGTTTCTATGGCCAGACTTTTCTGAGTTATCTTCTGGTTATGTCGCTGCTTAATCCTGGCCACCAGCTCGTCTAACATAAATTCTTGCCGGACTTTGTTCATTGCTCCTGACCTCAGACTAGCCATAATATAAAACTTACGCAGTACATCTCCAAAATCGTTGACCGCATCATTTATGTAGTGGCTCAGTTTGGGATTGTCAATCTGGTTAAGAATCCCATGAAGGTCATTTAATGGCTGTCTTAGTTCATTTAAGCTGCTGTTTACCAACTCATCCCTTTGCTTTTCCAGGGTGCGATTCTGCAATATCAGCTGTTTGAAATATTCCTTGACTTCTTCCCTGTTGCTACGTGTTCGCCTGACTGTATAGACTAACACGCTGACGAAAAATGCCAGGCCGATTTCTATCAATACAGTGCTTAACTTAACATCACTGGCATCAAGATTTAGTAAAAGATATACTGCCAGACTTATGGACACAAAAGCGCCCAGGACTGATCCGACAAGATAATTCGTAGAATTCGTAACAGTTTTTTGGCGCGGAGCTATCAATTGAGCACTTCCCGATTTATTAGTAACTGCCGGTGCAGTTTCTATCTCACTAGTAAGTTTTTGGACACTTAATTCCAGTTTGTTTGATATGTCTTTTGTCCGCTCTATCGTGGCCTGGTTAACACCAAGCGGTGACATCAATTCGACGCTACCTTTAATCACTGTCAATGGTGTCCGTAGGTAGTGTGAACATAGCTCGATAAAAGTTTTCTTCTGCTTGATTAGATTTTTCTCTTTGTTTAGTTGGTTTATTAAAGCTTCCAAAAAAGCCTGCTCCTGCCAGGCTTCATAAATAAACCAGGCCATCGACAAGCCCAGAACAAAAAAGACTATTACCGGCAGAAGGTATATAAACAACTGGTGAAAACTTATCGTTGTTGCTAACATTGTCGTTCAACCAGAAAGCCTTTTCGGCGAATGCCACCCATTTGCCCAAATTATAACAGATGTAGACCCGTGATAATTATTGAGTAGCTGAAAAAAAACGCCTGGTTCTTTTCTTTGAACTATCCGGTTGTAAATCTTTTACCGTTAATTCTCCTGATTCTGCTAAACGATTAGCTGTTTCGCGGATAGCATCAGCGCTCATCTTGCGGTTAAACTTACTTTTTAGAAGCCTCTGCAACCCGCTAATACTTATAGGCCCTACTTCTGTGGATATTGCAATCATTTCCTGATGGAATACTGAAGGAGGTTCCGTATGAGAGCGATAAACCCGTGAACTATTCCGTGCTTTAGCCATTAGTTGAGAGAATAGTTCTGGATTATTTATTATGTCACCAGCTTTCTGTGCATGTAAAAACTCGATAGGCTCCTGCCGAAAGTGTTCCAGCCTTTCAACGAGCTCACTGATTGCTTTTTTGTAGTCTGGGTTTAACTTAACATTAGATCGCTCCCCACTAGTTCTTCTGTAGGCTGACAAAACGGGGAAAGAACCATCCTTGGCATAGGCAGCTATGAGTATTCTCCTGACCCTAACTAGATCTGCTTCTGGGTTTAGGTTAGTAACCATCCCTATAATTTGATCTAGGCTCACTATCGTCTCGTCTTCTGAGCCTAGCGCCCGTAAAGCAGCGTAAACAGCTTTTGTCTCAATCGATCTGTCCGAGTGCGGTAACTCTGAAGGCATTGCGTCCTGGCTTGCTAATTCGAAGGTTGGATTATGTTTGCTCGATTTAGATTGATAAGTCACTAATCCGTTTTGAGCTATCATTGAAACCTTCTTTTTTATGTCTGATAGACCCTCATAGCCAATAGTGTCTAATCTATCTCTTAGTTCTTTTACAGAAATACCATCCGGTTTATCTAGTAATATCTTGTATATTTGGTAACGTACTTCGGGTGATCGAACATCACCTTTACTGTTAGTCGCGCCAAAGACATCTATCAGTGGTAGTTCTGGGTAATCCAAACTCCAGCCAAGTGCAACCTCGCAGAAACCCAAACCATACATTCTTCCGAATTCCGATGCGCTATAAACAGTTACTTCATTGCCTCGGCTATTAGTGACCTCGCCTTTAACGACTGTACCTATGGGCTCCAGTGATCGGCTACAGTATTGAATTGGCAGTTTACGGTCAACATTCCATTCCACCTGGCTTCCCTGCCTTTCAATCATTTCACGATAAATACGCCAGGCGGAGAAGGAAAGTTCGGGTGAAGATAATATCACCATTGCTGTCAGAAGTTTAGCTTCGTGATTTCCAGCGCTGTTGAGCAAATCGAAGAACTTTTGATCAGGAAGACCATCGTCTTCAAACCCAAGGTCTACATTCTCTACAAAGCCCAATGATTCATTTTCGGGAAGTCCTTTTTCCATCTTTGTATTTTTTACAATACTATCCTAGAAAAGTCAATGTGTGTCTAGTAGTCCAAAAGTTAAAGCCTGGTTTTGAGAGTATAATGAAGTTAGATAATAGGAGGTGTTCTATGGCAACAATACAAATCGACCCTTACATATTTTTTAAGGGTGAATGCCGCGAGGCAATGGAATTTTATAAAGGGATTTTTGGTGGTGAACTGACTATCCAGAAATACTCAGAATCCGGGGACCAGCCCGAGCTGAAAGAACACCCGGACTGGGTGATGCACGGACTGCTGGACGGTGATGTTAGAATCATGGCCAGCGATACCGAAAAAGCCAGCGACAAAGCGGCCAAGATAGATCTTTCACTGAGTGGTGACGATGCTGACAAATTGCACAAATACTTCGACGGCTTAGCAGAAGGCGGCAAGGTACAATTCCCCCTTGAAAAGCAGTTCTGGGGCGACATTTTTGGTATGCTAACTGACAAATACGGTATCGAGTGGATGGTAAACATTACCGAAAAAAGCTAGGATTTCTTCAAACCCACTACTGTATAAATAGCCGGTTTTAGCGGACAGTTGCTATGATAAGGCTAAGTGAAGACATTAATTTTTGATTTTGACGGCACAATTGCCGACAGTTTCGAGCTGATACTGGCTATTTTTCAAGAGATATCGCCGCGGACCAAAAAGTTAACTTCAGAAGAAATCGACCAGCTCAAGGGAGAGAACTTACGGCAAATAACTAAATACCTAAAGATTAGGCGCTGGCAAATACCTAGGCTATTGTTTCGAGGCAGAAAGTTACTTTCGGCAAAAATCCTCTCTGTGAAGCCCTTTCCAGCCATTCCAGGTGTTCTTAAGCAGCTGCACTTTTCCGGTTTAGATATGTACTTGCTCAGCACTAACAGCCCAGACAATATCAATAAATTCTTAAAGAAAAACGGGTTGGAGACTTACTTTAAGAGTATTTACGGCGATATCGGCCTGCGCGGTAAAGCTTCAGCTATCAATCGAATCATTAAGAAAGAGCATCTAAACCGTACCGACTGTGTCTACATCGGTGATGAAGTCCGCGACGTAGAAGCCGCCAAGAAAGCCGGGGTTAAATCTGTCGGGGTAACTTGGGGCTTCAATAACGCTCAAGCGATTAGAACTGCCGGCCCAGACCTTGTAGCCAATCAGGCCAAAGACCTGCTCAATATCTAGTCCTTATGGTCAGATTTTTCGTGGCGCTTGGCTAGTTTTTCACCGCGCCGCTGCATCCTAAGGGAAATGAACGTTGTAATAATACCTATCCCAAACATTACATAAAAAGTAGTGAATATCTTTCCGGTAGCAGTGTGAGGAGTGATATCCCCATAGCCCACCGTTGTAAGGGTTATAACGCTAAAGTAGTAGGCATTCAGCCATGATAAATGCTCCACCGTATGATAGACCAACGTGCCAGTAACTAGTGCGGCCAGAGCGGCTGTCAGCAGATATCGATAAAGATATTTATCTAGATTATTCTTCACCTACCGGCTCCTCAGTCAGTTCTTCATTTCTTTGCCGTAATTCGAGCAGCATGTCTTCTAGGTGAGGGATTGCTACTTCCGCAGGATTTACGCTAGCTAAATCATAAGAAACTGCACTTATTTGATCTGCCAACTCAAGTACGAATGTACGGTCTACCCTGTCGACAATCAGCCCTTCAACTATGAATTGGGCGACGACTGGTGTTAAAGTCTCTAGATTGCGTATATGCATAGAATTATGCGGCTCAGATGAGTGCGGCTGATCTAGAGTTTCACGCCACTCATTAATTTCTGCGGCCATAAATTCTTGTACTCTTAAACCATTTTGTGCTAGGAGTGCCTCAAAGCTATCTCTACCAACCTCTTCTTCTGGCACAGGTAAATCGCGTAGTAGTCTATGGCCTTCAACAGGCATTGAACTGGCATAAAATTCCACTGGGTCTCTTGCAGGCATTATCTCTCCTTATTGTCCGATTATACCCCATGTGAGCCAGGTTTATTCGAAGACTACTGATTGCGGGACGGGTAAAATAGCTGGTTTTTCTTCTTCTGGTAATTGCCTTAACTTAAAGTTTTCAGTTTCTGCGCTTAATATTTCTGTTTCTGCTGATATCTCTGCCTGGCTTAGTGGCCTCTCTGCTGCTATCCAGCAAGCCCGTAAAGAACCCGAAACAAAAGCGATACCTCCAACAACCGCTGCATACTTACTATCCAACGATACACTGGATATTTCTACAACCCCGCCCATAATGGCGATTCCAGCCCATTTTTGGACACTTTTCTTCTTTTGCTCATCAAGACCCTCACTTATACTCTCGACTGTTTGTCTTACCGCATTTGGCATATCTGTCTTCTGTTAAGTATTTAGCTAAATAATACACCCAGTGTCAACCGGACAGAATATCAATTATCTTATATTCGTATAATCAAAGGGTTAGCTCAAAAATTCTAGTTTCTGGCGCTATTCACTCTGCCATATATTAAAGCTAAGAGCGCTTTTTAAGCAGCGCGTTTTTCGGCGTGGTAGAGGTCTATCAGACTCTTAAAGGCTTGCTTGCTAGGCGCTTCTTGGCCTAGTACGTCTTTAACAATTTCTTCTTGGTGGCTTAATTCTCTAGCCGGCAACGTGCGGTCCTGGGCGGCCTGGTTTACCACAAAGTCATGGAGTTCTTTACTGATTTTTAGTGTTTTCATATTTATTTTCTTTGTCCGCTAAAATTTCTATGAAATTTCGGCGGATTAAGTTAACAAGTACATATTACCACAAGCGTAATAAAAAGTCAAGTAAGTTATGGTCAGCTAGGCTTTTTGAACAGACTGAGGCGGCGTGAATGTCGTTGTGGCAAATGAATCATGCGATCCATACCCATACCATAGGCTCTAAGGTCAAACATAAAAATATTGGTTTATTCAAGTCCGCACATGGCTTCTTGACTCTTTCGCCCTTCCCCTGTTTTAAGGGTATAATCTTAATCTATGGGCCAAAAATTTCCAGCAATAAAATTAAAATCGGATCTCAGGATGCCACCCCAAAAAGTTCTCCAGATATATAACCTATTAGATAAGGAAGGTGTCCAAATATGGCTAGATGGCGGCTGGGGCGTCGATGCCCTGCTGGAACGGCAGACCCGCGAACACGCCGATCTGGATATTGCCATCGACCATACCCAGGAGACTAAGATGCTAGGATTACTAGATACAC
>DATIIZ010000010.1:0-2401 GCA_035479215.1 Candidatus Babeliales bacterium
CCAAAACTGTTGACGATGGTTGTCATAGAAACTTTGTCGGCCGAACTTATGACTCTGCCGCTCATTTTAATGACGTTCAGCCAGCTATCTCTTATCGCGCTGGTTGCCAATGCTTTAGTAGTCCCTTTGGTACCATTAGCAATGCTTTTATCGGCTATTGCTGGTACAGCTGGGGCTTTCGCCCCGCAAATCGCCGGCTGGGTAGCCTTTCCGGCCCGCATACTATTAACCTATATGCTCGATGTAGTTCACATCTTATCTAGCCTGCCATCTGTCCTTGTCCACCGGAGCATCAGCTTGCGTTACATGCTGGCATTATATGCACTGGTTTTTATAATACTGCTTGCTGCTCGGCGCCAATTGAACACGTCTAAATTAACAATTAAAGAAGATATCCCCAATAACACCTTAGAAATGGTAAAATAATAAGATGTCAGGGCATAGCAAATGGGCAACCATCAAGCGCCAAAAAGGAGCTAACGACGCCAAGCGCGGCGCGCTATTTACTAAATTGGGCAACCAAATCGCCATTGCTGCCAGAAACGGGACCGACCCGACACATAATTCCGCGCTAGCCTTAGCCATCGAAAAAGCCAAGTCCTCCAATATGCCCAACGCGAATATAGAGCGTTCTATTGCCCGGGCGGCTGATAAGTCTGCCGCCCAGTTAGAGCAAGCCATGTATGAAGGCTACGGGCCAGGCGGCATCGCGGTATTAGTGGAAGTAGCGACAGATAACAAAAACCGGACTTTGCCAGAGGTGCGTACGGCTTTTAGTAAGACCGGCGGCAACATGGCCGAGCCCGGCAGCGTGGCATTCCAGTTCAACCGTAAAGGTGTACTAAGAGTGAAGGGCGGGGGAGACGAGCTAGAATTATCCGCAATAGACGCCGGGGCCGAGGATATATTCGAAGAACCAGAAACCGGGGAGACGGTAATCCATACCGCCCAGAGTGATTTAGCCAAAGTCCGCGATACCTTAAAAGCTGGCGGCTATAAGATTACAGATGCCGAACTGTCTTTTGTGCCAAACACTACGATAGAGATTTCTGAACCAGAAACCGCCCGCAAAGTGATAAGGCTTATGGATGCCCTAGACGATTTAGACGACGTCACCGCCACCCATACCAACTTTGATATTAAAGATGGAATGCAGGTTTAATTATGGCAAAACCTAAAGAAGAGACAGTTCTAGTAGCAGAAAAATTAAACCAAGCAGAACGTAGTAGTTTAGTCGCATTAATAACCGATCACACTAATGAACAATCGAGGGCTTTAAGCGGTGCACCAAACTGGGAAGACACCAGGGCGTATATGGGGCTAGTCGGCATGGTTGGACTATTAGGCTCAGCTGAATTGGATGAAAGACAACAAGTGCACATTCGTATGATGATAGCCTTTGACTACATAGCACTCCCAAAAGATAGAGCTAAACCTCCTAACACCGCCTCATTCCTTAAAGAAGTTCGTTCACAAGCCGCCGCCGAGATAGCTGCTGCTAGAAGATTTAAGGGTGATATTGATAGCATGACTCCAGATTATCAAGATGCCTTCAATGACTGGGACAGATTTAAAGACTCTTTAATAACCGATCCACTGATACTTAAAATGGTGCAGTCAGTGAGAGAGCTTCGCGCTAAGCGCTCGAGAAGCTAAGTCTGCAGAAGTAATGCGACTATTTATATCATCCTACCGAGCCGGTAAACACGATGATAAGTTAATAAAATTTGTTGGTGGAATTCATAAGGTCGCTGTCATCACTAATGCCAAAGACTACAAAACACCGGAAGATCGGCGCGAAAAAATCGAAGATAACTTCAATTACTATCGTTCAATCGGGCTCGAGCCGACTGAAATCGATTTAAGACTGTATTTTCATAAACCGGGGGCCGAGAAGCTGTTAGCAAAACACAGTTTTATCTGGCTGGCCGGCGGCAATGTGTTCCTCTTGCGGCGGGCCTTAAGTTATACCGGCATAGACCGGTACCTATATGATAAAGTGCGTCAAAATGAGGTTATACTTGGCGGAGAAAGTGCCGGAGCAGTAATTATGTGACCGACCTTAAAATACTTAGAAATAGATACAGATGAGGATAGTCCAACTTACATACCTGATTCATACCAGCAAGAAATATTGTGGGATGGCTTTGATCTTGTTAACTATGTTCCCGTACCACACTATAAAAGCCCTGATCTAGAAGCCGAAATCGACGAGTATATATCTAAACTAGAGATGCACGGAATATCGCATAAAGAGATGACTGATGACCAAGCAATTATAATAAACGGCGCCAAAGAAGAGTTTCTTAGGTGAGAATAATCGGGATTGATCCGGGGACAGGGATTCTAGGGTTCGGAATCATAGAAGTCCAGGGCCACAAAAATTTACTGGTTGACGCAG
>DATIIZ010000011.1:0-8162 GCA_035479215.1 Candidatus Babeliales bacterium
GGTGGCGAATTGATGGTATTCACGGCTCCAGGTGTCGGAGTGGTTGTCCATAGCCATAAACCGTCTTATTGACCCAGGCGTAGTTATCCTTGGCGGTAAAATATTCATCAGTCTGGCTGAGCAGGTTGCCGCCAGGGTCCAGGAATTTAACTTGCCCGTCGCTATTGCTTAAGCTCAGACTGGTATCCGATGAGTAGAATGCCGAAAACTGATGAGGTTCTATCATTGTGCCATCTGGAAATGTGTATTTATGGACGGTCGTGGTGCCGACCTGGAGGATAAATCCGCTCAGGTCAAAGGCTTTGTCATTTGAATTATAAAGTTCGATAAATTCATCATTAGCATCTGTCTTCGGTGAAGCCGGATTGGGCAATACTTCAGAAATCTGCGGCGCGGACAGCCCAATATCATCTGAAGGGATCGAGGATAGTGATGCAGAACTGGCTATCAAGGTGTAGGGTATCGGAGCTGTGGATGTATCCAGGCCGGTGCCTCCCGAAGCTACGCCTGCCGCAGACGGGCTACATGCAACCGAACCATCGGGCTGTTGTACGCCAGCCCAACTGCCAGTCCCCGGGATTGCAATACTTCCGTAATTCTGCGACCCATCTGGCGCCTTGCGCTGAAGAAAGGCACTGGTACTGGTAGGTAGCGTCTGGGCGCCAATAGCCGCCGTCTTACTCCAGCCGATATAGTCATCTAAGATACTGGCTACCTGGGGAGTGGAGGTACCAGGAAAGTGGGCTACTTGAACAAACCCGGCTGTAGATGAAAGGCCAAGTGATACTGAATCTACCACCATCTGATAGCAAGCCTGAATCGGTCCATCGGCGGCTACGGCATAACCGTGGGCTGGGACCTTGCCTGACAGGCTTATCAATTTGCCGCTGGTGGCCTTTAGCAAATCGAAATTATTGAAGTACTGGAGTTGGATAGTGCTTAAATCGACAGAACTATCGGTATTGTTATACAAAGTTATAAATTGGCCGTTACTGCTGGTAATTTTTACCTGCACGATTATCAATTGCGGACCAGCTGGGGCTGATTCGACTTTTTTTGGAGCTCTTATCGCCCAAAGTGCGAGGATTGAGCTAAACATAACCAGTAATACTACAGAACATTTTTTCATTTCTTACAATTATCTGCAAATTTTCCGTGGATGCAAGCAGTAGCGATTTGAATTTTGGGGAGCTATACTAATAGCAAATGTTGATGCTGAGTAAGTCACTGTTAAATCAGCCGATTATGAGTTTGCGCACCGGCGGTCAGATTGCTCTGGCCAGTGAACCTGTAATTAACCCCCACAACCTTAAGATCCTAGGCTGGTGGTGCAAAGCCCCTGGTGGCCAACGGTTGGTGTTATTAGCAGAAGACGTCAGAGAAATGATGAATAATGGTTTGGCGGTAAATGACGAGGAAGACCTAACTGCGCCGGCTGATTTAGTCCGACATAGCGAGATTTTAAATACTAACTTCACCCTGATGGATAAAATAGTTAAAACTAAACGTCAAAAACTGGGAAAGGTCAGTGATTTTAGTTATAACGAGGGCTTATTTGTCCAAAAACTATATGTAGCCCGGCCACTGCACA
This sequence comes from Candidatus Babeliales bacterium, assembly GCA_035479215.1. Taxonomy (GTDB): domain Bacteria; phylum Patescibacteriota; class Saccharimonadia; order Saccharimonadales; family UBA10212; genus JAIFWC01. The sequence continues at coordinate 1,592 of DATIIZ010000011.1, forward strand.
AGGTCTTTACAACTGAGGATACGCTTATTATTGACCGGACGCAGATTCTAGAAGTTACAGACCATTATATATTGGTCCGCGACACAGAAATCCGGGCAACTTCCGAAGAAATGGCTACCGCGCCGGTGGTGCCGGCGTAATACTTAACTTGTTAAGTATTTTCGGTATGGCCGGGGGATATGGCAGACTTTACATCTTGCCAGCTGAAGCCTTGGGCTACCAAATACTGCATCAGTTTTTGGGGGTCATTCTTATAGCGGCTTAGTTTAGATTTTTTGTCTATCACGTTTTTTAGCCTTTCAGACTCTTCGCCTGCCATTTGTTCTAGTGTTTCATCAGCCAGTTCCCGGCTGATGCCTTTTCTGAACAGTTCAGAGCGGATGGCCCGGTCGCTTTTAGCTCGCCGGGCCTGCAGTTCGCTGAACCAAACCGCGAATTTAGAATTGTCCAGATAGCCCTTATCCGTGAATTCAGTTACTAGATTTTCTATCTGCTCGGGCTCGACTTTCTTTCTATATAAATAATCCCGGAATTCCCGTTCGGAATGCGGCCGGTTCATGAGCCATTCCAGTGCCCTGGCCCGCAGTTTGCCATCGGCCGATATTTTTTTAAATCTTTTAACATCAGCTTTATCAAGTTCGTCATTATTTTTTAATTTATATTTAATTAACTCGTCCAAGCTAAGGGAGAATTCATATTTACCATCAATAAATACACTTACCCTTTCAGGGTTTTTGATTTGCTGCTTAATATTGGTGATCTTCATTACTAGCTATTTACTTGGTATAGAAGAAAGATAGTTATGAACAACCAGGCTATTTCGGCTAACAGCCCTGTTAATTTAGGGGTTTCGGCCCATTGGATAAGTATGTGGTACTTACGGATAACATTAATCGGGCTTTTTGGGTTGCCCCTGACCGACTCTGTGCCTCTTAATATAAAGGGAAGCCACATTGTGTCCGGCAAAACTCCCAATCCGGCACCAAATATTAATAACCATGCCGGTGCATTGACGGTCAGTATGAAGATGATTATCAGGATACCGGCTATCGAAAGGTCGGCCGTTGCAGCAGCTCGTTTTTTGGCTGGAGTCGGAGCGAATTTATAATAATCCCAATGAGGCAGGCCATCTATCACAAAGTGACTTAGTAGGGCGGCTGGCAAAGCCAGGATCGGCCGGTTTATAGCCGTGGCTACTAGAGCTCCGGTTACTGCATGGTTAGTCGCTGTCATACTTATAGTTTACGAATATTAATAATATACATAAATCATTCGCTCAATCACGATTACTCGACATCTCTCCATTTGCCTTCTTTGAGAAGGAAATACATATACCACCCGTTCGACCATTCGCTAATAGGATATATTTTGCGTAAATATAGTGCTACTGCCACGTCGTCTTCTTGGTTGCGAGCATTCAAGGCTTCAATTATTCTCTCCAGTCTGACTCTGACTCTTGTAGGATTGTCGGGCGAATCGGCTGGACTCTCGCTTGAGTAAGACATTTCGGGGTAAAAAATATAGTCTTCAGGCTCAACCGTCAATTCTAAGTTGACTAGTTTCTGGCGAAGGAACCGCGGCCGGGCACCCTTATCCTTCGGCTCTCCTGGAATGAATATACGCTGGCGCTCTGGCACCGGTTCTGATGAATGGCCCCCCTCAGCAGAAGACATCTATTCGGCTTTTTGGGCGGCTTCTACGGTTGCCTTGGCGACTTCGTCATAGACTTTAGGATTTTCGGCAAGATATTTCTTTGCGGCTTCCCTGCCCTGGGCAATTTTCTCACCCTTATATTCGTACCAAGCACCTGATTTTTGGACTATCTCGTGGGTAGCTGCTAAATCTATCAAGTCGCCTTCTTTGCTGATGCCTTGGTTGTACATAATATCGAACTCGGCTTCACGGAAAGGCGGGGCAACCTTGTTTTTGACGACCTTCACTCTGACGTGATTACCTATGACTGAATCACCCTGTTTGATTTGGCTGAGACGCCGAATATCCATCCGCACCGAGGCGTAGAACTTAAGGGCATTGCCTCCGGTCGTGGTCTCTGGGTTGCCAAACATTACACCGATTTTCATCCGCAGCTGGTTGACAAACACGACCGTGGTTTTGGAGCGGTTAATAACACCGGTAAGTTTACGCAGAGCCTGGCTCATCAGGCGGGCCTGCAAGCCCATGTGGGCATCGCCCATATCGCCTTCAATCTCGGCCTGTGGGACCAGCGCCGCCACGGAGTCAACGACAATGATATCCACCGCATTCGAACGGACCAGTGTTTCCACGACTTCTAGTGCCTGCTCGCCGCTATCGGGCTGTGAGATTAGTAAACTATCTACATTGACGCCCAGACGTTTGGCATAAGCTGGGTCAAGAGCGTGCTCGGCATCGACATAGGCCGCCGTGCCGCCGGATTTCTGGACTTCGGCTACAGCATGGAGGCAGACTGTGGTTTTGCCAGAGCTTTCCGGGCCGTATATTTCAATAATTCTGCCTTTGGGAATTCCGCCGCCCAGAGCTAAATCTAAGCTTATAGAGCCCGATGGGAAGGTTTCCACATTGACCGTGTGAGCTTCGCCCAAACGCATGATGGACCCCTTACCAAATTGCTTTTCAATCTGGTCAACCGCCAACTGTAAGGCTTGGGTCTTACCACTAGCCACAGGAGCTTCCTTAGCTTTCTTGTCTGCCATGTACACCTCCGATTCAGATAATATTCTACCAATATTATATCAATGATGCCTCTTAGAAAATCGCTACAGCTTAACAGTTTCTTGTACAATAAAGCATATGCGTATTAGCGACGCTCTTCTTATTGGATTGCTTCGAGAGAGTCGTAAAGTTAGCGAAGAGCAGTTACACCATCTGCTGGAGCAGCAAAAAACCGACAAAAGACCTCTGCAAGAGCTTGTTATCAAAAACAACCTTTTGCCCGAAAGCGATTTGACTAAGCTGTACGCGGCCAAAATTGATGTGCCGTTTGTTGAGATTGTGCCAAAAAACCTCCGTAAGGAAGTGTTGGCTATGATTCCTGAGCATATTGCCCGGCAGTATAATGCGGTGCTGTTCGATATCGCCAAGGACGGTACCCGGCTGTTGGCCATGGAGGATCCAGACGATGTCCAGGCCTTCAGTTCATTGCAAAAACAGCTTGGATCTAACATCAAAGTCTACATAGCTACACGGGCCAATATTCAAACCGCGCTGGACCAATACCGGACTAATATCGGCAACGAACTTACCAAAGTAATTGCAGCTAGCGATAGCGGCCCGGCCGAAGAAGAAGTTTCCGAGGAGGAAGTCTCCGAAGACAGCCCAGTTGCTAAGACAGTCAACCTGGTTATTGAATATGCCATTAAACAAGGCGCCAGTGACATCCATATTGAACCACGTGAGGATTATGTTTCTATCCGCTATAGGATAGACGGCCAGTTACGTGAGACTAACCAACTACCTAAGAAAATAGTCGCGGCACTGGTCAGCCGTATAAAAATTCTGTCCAATCTTAAGATCGATGAACGCCGGGTACCCCAGGATGGACGATTCAAAGTCACTTTGGGCTCGGGACAATATGCTTTGCGTGTCAGTACGTTGCCGATTGTTGATGGTGAAAAAGTGGTAATGCGTATCTTGAACGAATCGAGTAAGCCCAGCACTCTCAGGGAATTAGGCTTCTGGGGTACAAACTTAGAAAACTTAGAGCACGCCATCAGTGCCCCCCACGGAATGATTTTATTCACCGGTCCCACTGGTTCTGGTAAAAGCACCAGCCTTTTTAGCATTTTAAGCCGCCTCAACCTACCCTCGGTGAATATCAGCACGGTAGAGGATCCCGTAGAGTACAAAATCCCTGGTGTTAACCAAGTCCAAGTTAACCCAGTGGCCGGAATGACTTTTGCTAACGGCTTGCGGGCGCTACTGCGCCAGGACCCGAATATCATCATGGTCGGCGAGATCCGTGACTCTGAGACGGCTAACCTGGCCATCCAAGCCGCCCTGACCGGGCACCTGGTCTTTTCAACCCTGCACACTAATAACGCCGCTACCAGCCTCCCGCGGCTGCTAGACATGGGAATCGAACCGTTCTTGATAGCCAGTACGGTTCGGGCCGTTGTCGCTCAGCGACTGGTTCGGAAACTGGTTCCTGAGAGCACGGAAGTATTCCGTCCAGATGAAGCGACTATTAAGCGCGTCAGGACCGCTTTTAACCTCAATAGTTCAGAGGATATGGCCAGGATACACGAACTGGAACTGCAAGCCCTCAAATCGAGCATGGAAGGCGTACTGAACAGCTCCAAAGTGATAGCCCACGCCGAACCATCAACCAAGGGGGATAACATCAACCGCTTATGGCGTATGAGAGGAGAAGCTGGCGCTGCTTCCTTTAAGGGCCGCTTAGGAATTTATGAGGTCATACCAATAACACCGGCTTTGCAAAAACACATAATAAGCAGCGGGACCAGCGACCTGATACAAGAACAAGCCATCAAAGACGGTATGATAACCATGCAGACCGACGGCTTGATCAAAGCCCTGCAGGGACAAACTACACTAGAAGAGATAATGAGAGTAACCAGCGAACATTAGTCATGGCAGATTTCGCCTACACCGCAGTTAATAATCAAGGCCGACATATAAATGGTGTTATTAGTGCCACAAGTCGGGAAGAAGCAGTTAAAAACCTTCGCGATCAAGGTAACCGGCCTTTATCTGTACAGGAGAATCGGGCTGGCGGCTTCAAGCTCTCAATTGGAAAAGGCAAGGTCAAGACCAAGGATCTGGTTATATTCACCCGGGAACTTTCGACCATGGTCAGCGCCGGGGTAACCCTGCCGCGGACATTAGATACTTTAGCCGGCCAGGCTGAGAGCAAAGTTTTTAAAAAGGTTATTAGTGATGTCAATCACGAAGTGGAAAGCGGTACACCTCTGGCCGATGCCTTATCAAAGCACCCGAACGTATTTAACGACATATATGTGAATATGGTTCGGGCCGGAGAAGCAGGCGGAATCTTGGATGAAATCCTAAAAAAACTGGCCCAGCAACAGGAAAAAGACGCTTCTATCCGAGCGAAGGTTAAGAGCGCGACTACCTACCCCTTAGTTCTCCTAGGAATCACAATAATTGCCTTTTTTGTTCTGACAATCTTCGTGGTTCCAAAAATCGGCGATCTAGTTACGAATCTTGGTGGCCCGAACGCTAAGCTGCCTCCTCAGACGGCGGCGATGCTTAAGGTTAGCAAAGTTATCAGGCACCAGTGGTATTTGGTAGCATTATTGTTCATTGGTGGCCCCATCTTGTTTAACAGATGGCGCAAATCCCCGTCCGGCAAACCGAAATTCGACGCTCTCATACTCAAAGTACCGTTATTTAAGACAATTATATTAAAGGTTGCTGTAGCCCGTTTTGCCAGGATTTTCGCATCATTGATGGGTGCCGGTGTAACAGTTCTGGAATCGTTACAAGTAACATCTAAAGCTATCGGCAACCATGTGGTAGCCGAAGAATTGATGAAGGCAGCAAATGAAGTTAGGGAGGGCAAACAGCTTTCGCAAGCGCTAAGTAAGAGCCAGCTTTTCCCGCCGATTGTCGCCCAGATGCTTTCTGTAGGAGAAGAAACCGGTAAGACTGATGAGGTGCTAGCAAAAGTAGCCGATTTTTATGAAGAAGAAGTTGATGCCGTCATTAGTAGTTTAAGTTCGATTTTAGAGCCGATTATGATTGTAGTTATGGGAGCTATGGTGGGATTGATTGCGGCTAGCGTTATTGGTCCGATAACCAGTTTGAACCAGAGTATCGGAAGTTAAACGCTTTAAGGGATTGACACTCAAGCGGAGTTTGACGATAATCATAAGCATTAAGCAGAAAGCTTAACTTCAGGTAAGACAAAACCTTAAAGGAGGGTGGCAAAAAACATGAAGTTAAAAACAATTAAAAATAGTAAGGGGTTCACCATTGTTGAGCTTCTTATAGTCATCGTGGTTATCGGTATCTTGGCAGCCTTGGTCCTCAACAGCTTCCGGGGAGTTCAGGAACGGGCCCGTGATACTAAGAGGCGGACAGATGTTAATGCCCAAGCTAGTCAGCTGGAAGTTTACTACACTGACAACGGACATTACCCGACTATCAGCCAGATCCAGAGTGACGCGTTTATCCAGGCTCAGTTTAAAGGTGCCGACCTAAATGCCTGGCGAGCACCCAACCAGACGACAAACTCCGAGCAAAATACCGCTACACCGGATAAGGATCACTATGGTTACGTAGCCACGGATGATTCCGGCAACAGCTGTGCGGCAGATGCGGCGACTTGTGCCCACTACAAGCTTTACTGGTTCTCAGAAAAGCAAGCAGCAGTCCAACCGTCCAAAGACAGCTTGAACTAAACTTCAATCAGTCATAAAAAAGCTCCAAGTTCTAATGGAGCTTTTTTTATTGCTCAAAACAGATTAAAATTAACCATAAACCTTATGAAGCGAACACAAAAAGGATTTACAGTTGTTGAATTGGTAGTTTCGATTGTAATTGCCGGCATCATTATCCCAGCTGTAGCTATGGGTCTAGTCAACTTAAC
>DATIIZ010000012.1:0-63411 GCA_035479215.1 Candidatus Babeliales bacterium
CACGGCATTGTGGGCTTCATTCACCACATCTGCCGATTCGGCTTCCGTAATGCACCAGCTGCGCCCCTCTTGCAGGTTGTAAAACACTTTATGGGCTTCACAGCCGTGCTCTTTACAAGACTTGCTGTACTTTGCCCAGGCTTCATCCATTTTCTCTTGGCTCAGCGGCTCCCCAAACTCATGTACCCCTAAAAATAACGCCATCTCACCCTCCTTATGTTATTCCAATTTAAATTATACGCTTCCGATACTTTGCTTCTCGGTGAATGTTTTATGAGCTAGTTTGTATCGAGCGCTTTTTGTCAGCTTAATACTATTGTAATCATTTTCATCACTAAAGCTAAACTGCCAAATCTTGTAGGTGTCATCCTTTAGATCTCTCTCGAAAAACAGCGTATAGACTTTCTTTTTAGTACTTAATTGCCATTGTTTGAAAGGGTAATAAAGTTGCCGAATAATTGTGTCGTGGCTCCCAGATGATTTTGCTTCAACTAAAACCACTTTTTCTCGACCCTCGTAGCCAGCGTCCACTTCTGTTTGCACGGATGAGACGTTGACCAGCTGTTCGCCAACAGTGAAATTAAATTCTGGTGTGTATTTTCTTCCGCGAATGGTAAGTACGAGCGATGGGTCGTCCATAAAAGTCCGAATGATACTTGAAGCATAAGCCATGTCTAGATGTTGCATTTCCGAGTTGCCTATTACAGCTGTATCCAGATGGAAGTCCAATTTAGAGTCGTAAATTATCGGCTCACTTATAATTTCGGGAATATCTAGATATCCTTCGCCCTTAACTAATGCATAATGACCGTTTCTTACAGGTAAAATAAATAGATCATTATCGGATAAGACTTTGGGGCGATCACTTCTTTTGTCCTGCTTGCATAGGATGCGAACTTCTCTCTCCGCTACGTTATTGAAAGATTGCGTAGCGAGTTTTATCTGAGATGCAGATAAGTAAAATGGCTTAGTTTTAAAATCATGATCCTGGATTTTATACTCACTAAAAATTTTTTGCCAAGCAGCAGAGCTCGCCATTAGAGCAGTTTCTCCTGTTCGATTTGATCTTTATACCTTTTGACGGAAAGGTCAAGATAATCTTTTTCAAGATCTATACCAATAAACTTTCTTCCGTGAAGAGTGGCAACTAAACCTGTTGTAGAACTACCCGTGAAAGGGTCAAGTATTATATCTCCTGGTTTCGAGCTAGACAGCACAACTCTCTTTAGTAATGCGATTGGTTTCTGGGTCGGGTGTTTACCAAATTTCTTCTCTTCAGGTCTCGGTGTATTTATTGACCATACACTACGCATCTGCTTACCTTCATTTTTTAGAACATCTTTGTCGTGCCAGTTACCATTCTTCATGTCTTGATAATTGTAAAGGTGTTTCGATTTTGGATCCTTGAGAGCCCAAATTAGTGTTTCATGTGAGGCAGTAAAGTATCGGCCGCTTAGATTGGGAGAGGCATTTGGCTTAAACCAGGCGATTTCATTTAGAATCTTATAGCCAAGGAGTTGAAGGGCAAAACCACACTGATAAATTGAATGATAGGTACCGCTGATCCAAATTGAACCTTCTTTTTTTAGCACTCGTTGACACTCTTTTATCCATTGTGTGTGGAACTCAAAGTCTTGGTCAGCGCCCTTACTTACATCCCATTCACCTTTGTGGACACTAACCCGTTTTCCTGCATGAACTGTAAACCCGCCATTAGATAGGTTATAGGGTGGATCTGCGAAGATCATATCGATACTATTTTCGGGAATCTGTTTCAGAAAGTTAATGCAATCATCCTTAAAAAGGACAAATTTCTTGTCTTTAAAAAAGGCCTTACTGGCCACCCCTTTTAAAACCCTCTCTGGCATTTGAATCAATTATACCCCCGTTTATCCGAGGAATACAGTCTGCTTTGTCTCCGGCCTTGCGAAGTGAACCTGATGCCGGTGTTGTAAAACAGTCTGGCCGCTAGGAGCGAGGAGGTGTCTGAGCTTACCTACTTAGGTAAGCGAGTTCTCCGAGTGTAAAGACTGCTTTTACCAACTATAGGCATCAAGTGAAAGAAGCGGCCGGCCGGTTTTGCTACTTTTGTCGGCCAAAAGTAGAGGCGTTTAGTACTTTTCAAAAGTACGCGAACTATGAATCTTCACGATTGCTGTCAGAATCCATCATTCCTTCTAGCGAATGGTCAAATGATCTAGAACAAAAGAGTTTATGTAAATCCTCAGCCACAAATTGGCTATAGATAACTGATGCATACCTAAGTGCAGTCCTAATTTCACCTGACATTTTAATGTAATCCCTCAGGCCTCTATAGGCCAAGACACCACTTCCCGCTAATAATGCACCCGAAGTCATCTCTGAAAATACATTGAGTCTTCCGTCGATTATATAATCATATGAACTAATAAAGGCAGCCGACAAAAAGCCCTGAATAAGTGTTTTGCGCTCTCCTCGAACTGCTGATCGAGCAGCCTCTCCCTCCATAAATGTAGCAGCTGATCGAGGTAATTCTCGCGTAACTATACCAACCAGTGAATGGGCAATATGTTGGTGAGCATTTTGAGCGATTATATCAGGGGGGTCTTCATCAGTAATCTCATCTAATCCTTCATTTATTCCTTTAGAGAGAATATCCATAATCTGTTCTTCGTTTTTATTGACAGTCATAATCATCTCGATCCCATCATTCGAAAACCGACAGCCGCTACGGAGACTGATTGCACCTTCAAAGCCAGGAGGCATGGACCACTCACCTAGCTCATCTGGTCCTACTATCCATATATCTATATCAGGCAAATATTCTGCATGGTCAAGACTGCCTACTTCGTGCGCAGTCATTGATTTGGTTATTAAAGGGTGTAATTTATACGCTTCGTCTGCTTGTTCACTAACATGTACGCTACCCCAAGAAAAAGGGACAGAATATTTTTCTGCAGGAACAACATACTCTGAGGATATGAATTCCGAACTTCTCCCATTAAACCTTCTCATATTTATATATAATAACAGTTTATGTTGATATCGTCAATTTAGTTGGTTTGTTTTTAAAATATCTACACGGCCTCCTGGTATCCGCAAACCATCGTTAACTAATGCCTCTAAACTTTAATCTAGGCAGCTTCGCTAGCCAGTGCTATTTCGCCCATTTCTTGCAGATAATCAAGACGCGTTTCCCGCAAAGCCTCATCCAATGGAGATGCATCACTTTTTTTTAGCGGAACATATCTATTTGGCAGCAGCAAATTGCCGATTACCTCTGGTAGCTGACGACTTTTAGTAGGGTGAGCTTCCCTACCCGCTAATCTTGCGTTGATTCTTTTTAGTTCTTCAGTATTGACACCTTTGGTGTCGAGCTGGAAACCATTGTGTTGTCTAAACCAATAAGGTTTTGCCATAACTATCGGCCATTATACTTGTGTTTCGGTGGGAATACACACTTTTTCTACCCTAAGGTTTCTCTGAAAAAGTCAGAGCGTGGCCCGCTTGCCCAGCCCGCCCAGCCCGACCGATACGGTGAATATAATCATCGTAGGTCTGAGGCGTATCATAATTAATCACATGGGAGATATCTTTGACATCTATCCCGCGGGCCGCTACATCAGTAGCCACTAAGATATTGATTTTGTTTTCTCTAAAAGCATCTAAAGCCCGACCCCGCTGGCCTTGGTTTTTGCCACCATGCAGAGCATCGACTTTAAAACCGCGGGCTTTGAGCTCTTTGGCCAGCCGCTCCACTCCATATTTGGTTTTGCCAAAGATAAGTGCTTTATCTACCCCTTCACTGAGCAACAGATCGTGCAGCAGGTCCATTTTCTGGGTCTTGCCACTGTAATAGATAACATCCTGGTGAACGTTCTGGCTCGTATCGCCGACTTTGACATTTATGACCACCGGGTCGGTGGTAAATGTATCTATCAGGCTGCGGATTTCCGTACTAAGTGTGGCGCTGAAAAAGAAGGCCTGGTGGGAGGCAGGAAGCTCGGACAGAATCTGTCGGACATCATTAATAAAGCCCATGTCCAACATGCGGTCGACTTCGTCCAATACCACCATGTCGCAGCTACTTAGATTAAGCGTCCGTTGTTGCAGATGATCTTTAATGCGCCCAGGCGTGCCGATGATGATCCGTGGCCGTCGTTTAAGGTCTGAGATCTGCCGTCCTAAAGGGTTTCCTCCAATCAGCAAAACTCCTGATAAACCACTGCTTTTGGCTAAAATCTTACACTGTTCTTCGATTTGGATAGCTAGCTCGCGTGTCGGTGCAATGATTAATGCCTGGCTGGTAGCCGAACGCATCAGTTTATTAAGGATCGGCAGCGCGAAAGCGGCAGTTTTACCAGTACCGGTATTAGCGATTCCTACTACGTTGCGTCCCTCTAGGCCAAGTGAGATTGTTTGGTCTTGGATCATAGAAGGAACAATATAGCCTTTGGCCGTCACATTCGCCTTAAGCAAAGGGTGCATGGCAAAATCGGCGAATTCGTTAGTTGCCTGATAGTCGCTGGACAGTTCCGGCTCGGCGGCTTTGATGAACCGGGCGGGGTCGATAGTTTGTTTGGCGTTTTTGCGCTTTGTGCGTCTGGGTGAGCTGAAAGCTCTGCCGGGGCGACGCTGGCTTGATTGATAAGCAAATCTGTTTTGAGACATAAAAAAATGAATCCTTGTAGTTATTTAGTGGCGATCTTGTGCTAATGAAGCCCGATTGCTAACCAAATAGACCTGGATTCATCTCGTACAATACTCATATTTTAGCATAAGATGAATGAAATTACCACCCCTATTTGACCACAATAAATAAGTGGCGACAGAAGCACCCTCAGGGAAGTAAAATAAAACTAGTGCATAACGTTTTGTGAAGGAATCTCGACTATCGCTAGTGGAGGCGTAAGTCTGTCACCAGTTAAAGCTTTCATGCAGAGACTTAGTTCTTCGCCCATTATCGTCCCAACATACAATCTAAATTCTCCTACAGATGTTTCTGCAACCGTATACTGGTCTAGGACATCGTACCCACCTTCATGCCTGTATAGTAAACTCTCTTTTCGTGACCTTATCTGTTCAAGAGACTTATCTGTATTCATACCGATAGCATACAGTTAATTTGAATATATATGAATTTATTGTCCGCTAATCTGGATTAGAAATAGACTTTAGTCCTCAAAGTAAACTGGATGAAACCATGTAAAAAAAATATCTGGCCTATGCCTAAAAACGATTTCGCCTGGCTCCCCGCTGTCAGACGTGTATGGAAATTTTTCACTATCAAACCAGGGAAGTAAGTGAGTAGCGACATTTTTAGGTATTATCAAACTTCCAAGGTTTTCTCTAATCCACTCTTCGTCCCTATTAAGACCCTCGAAAACATATATATCTGCACCTCTTTCGTCACCTAAACACCTGGCAAATAGAAAATCTCCATTGTGAATATTGTGCGCAAAAAGATGGGCTGGATCCTCCTGCACAGCTGGTACATCTCGAAACTGTGAATTAAACTCTGATCTAATTTTTGCCATTTGATTAAATTATATGTTTGTTTTAGAAATTGAACAAATTGCTTACTTCTTGCGGCGGATGTTTGGTCGAGGGATAAACCGCAGCCGGCGAGCGCCTAGAGCGGCGGTGCCGTCACCTGTAGGCTCGTAAAAGTACTCTGGGGCCTCGTATTGGTCGTAGGTGATCATTAGGGCCCTGGATTCCACCTGGCGCAGGGTTTCTAGCGATACCGAGACCAAGATAAGGATACTGGTACCACCGATAGCGATATTTTGGTTGAGTTTGACCTGGGCTAGGATTGGCAGGACAGCTAACGCGCCGAGAGCTAAGCCGCCAAATAAGGTCAGGCGATTGACGATGGTGCTTAGGTACTTTTCGGTCTGTTTGCCGGAGCGGATATTTTCGATGAATCCTCCTTGTTTTTGGAGGTTTTCGGCTATTTCTTTGGAGTTGAAGGTCACCGATGTATAGAAATAAGTAAAAATAAAGACCAGCATAAAGTAGGTAATAGGGTAAATCCAGGGCTTCCAGCCGCCGGCTGCAAATGTTTGGGCGGTGGGGTTAGCAAATAACTGACTGAGTTGGACGCCGATCTTCTGCCACTCGCTGTGGGGTACAAAAGCGGCACCCTGCCCGTGAGTTAGAAGTTGCCCCAAGAAACTGGGAACAGATAAGAATGCTACTGCGAAGATAATTGGGATAACACCGGCGGTAATCAGTTTGACTGGCAGAACAGTCGTGACGCCTCCGTAGGTACGATTACCCTGCACCCGCTTGGCATAATTGACGGTTAATCGTCTGGAAGCCTCGTTTAGCTTAACAACTGCCCAGGTGACGAACACTACTGCGGCAATTATCGTCCCAAATAGATATAGTCCGTGCCGGCTGAATGTCCGGTGAAAGATGTAGGCCTTATCAGATACGCCCTTGGCGCTGGTCCAATAGACCGTATGCCAAATTTCACCTATCAAGCTGGGTAGGCGGCTGACGATACCGACAGTAATCAGCAAAGAGATACCGTTACCGATTGACCTTTCAGTAATAAGTTCGCCAAGCCACATCAGTATCATTGAGCCGCCGGTTAAGGCCGCTATCATCACAAACCACTGCATGAATGAGGTATGGGCGGTAATATCCCCCAGACCACCGATACTGGAAGCTTCCTGGCGGATAAGATAGATGGTTCCGATAGATTGAACGATAGCCAGGGGGAAGGTCAGCATGCGGGTGTACTGGTTGATTTTCTTGCGACCGTACTCACCCTCTTTATTCATGGCCTCCAGTTTAGGCACTGCCTTAGTAAGCAATTGCATGATGATCGAGGCGTTAATGTACGGCCCAAGACCGACCAGCATGATAGAGAAGTTGGCCAAAGCGCCGCCGGATAAGACGTTCAGAAAACCGAACAGATTATTGGAGCTGGTCTGCTGGAAAAGGTTTTCTAAAACCTGTTTTAGGGTATGAGGGTCCCCCAGGGGGACTGGAATGTGGGCAAGGATACGGAATACCAAAAGCATGCCCAAGACCGCGCCGATGCGCTTGCGCATCTCGGAATGGCCCAATGATTTTAATATTATTCCCCAATTCACTTAAGAGATAGTATACCGTAAAACTAGCCTAAATTGACACGGGCTCGTGCTTCTAAAAGATTCTTCGATAGCCCATCATCAAAGGTTTCAATATCTCCAGTTTTTCCTACTTGAATCATTTCCCGAACTTTTTCTGCTACCGACTGAGGAGTAAGGGGTATCCCGCTATTAGTTAAGGCTAAAATTTCAGCTATCCGTTCTTCTGATAATTCACCAGTTGTCATATCCGTATCAACATATCCTGGGTTAAGCAGCATCGAACGAATTTCCGGCCATTCAACCGCCAAACCTTTTGTCATACCGACTAGACCGGCCTTTGAGGTTCCGTAATTGACTTGTGTAGCTTCGCCTACATCACCAACTATTGACCCTATAGTCACTATATCGGCATCCATAATTTCTTCATTTTTAGCTGCCCTTAACATAGTCACACCTACGGCCTGCGTAACCCTAAAAGTGCCAGTTAGATTTGTCTCGATTACACGGTCCCAACTTTCTTTCATTCCGATTGCGTAACCATCTGCAGTAATTCCAGCAACATTGCAGAGAATTGAAATTGGCAACCCTGCAGTTTTTATAATATCCTTAATTCTACCCCTGATTCGATCTGTGTCTGTGATATCAAGTTCAACGCCAAAACCTTCGAGATCTGAAGCCTGGAACATTCTATCAACTTCCTTAACACCTTCACCTCGAGCAATTCCTGCCACAATAATATTATTCCTTGCAAGCTCTTCAGCAACCGACTTACCGATACCTCTGTTAGCACCAGTTACCACAGCTAATCTACCTTCCAGGCTTCTTAGACTTTCTGACATAGCACCTCCAATTCAAATATTATGCCTACAGTAACATAGTGCCCGGTTAACGGAAATTGCTTATTTTTCTAATTTTTTGGCGGGTCTGGGCAATTGCCCAACGGATTGGAAACTGCCGCCGGCCTTTTCTACCATTTCAATAGCTTTTTTAGAAGCTAGCTGGAGTTTTACTTCTTTTTTAGATGAAATCTCACCTTTGTATAAAAGTTTTACTTTGACGTACGGGTTGTTAATAAGGCCGGCTTCATAAACGGCATTTGTATCAATTGAGGCTTTCTTAATCTTATCTATCTGACCGGTATAAACTTGCTGGACCTGTCGGCGATGGCTTTTAAAGCCGCGCAGCTTAGGCAGCCGCATATAAAGCGGCAACTGCCCGCCTTCAAAACCGGACTTTAGGGGGCTTTTGCGGGCGCCTTGGCCTTTGGTGCCCCGCCCGGCAGTCTTGCCGCGTCCGGCACTAATACCGCGTCCGATGCGTAGCGGTTTTTTTTGGCGGCTGATTACTAGTTCATTGTATTTCATGGTTAAGCGGCCACTTTCTTAGGAGTGGTCTTTTTTTGGGGCTGGACTACCCACTTGCTGGATGGCTGCATGGCTTGCAGTGCCGCGATAGTGGCGTAGGCCATGTTTATACGGTTACTGGAACCGAGCGACTTACTGAGAGCGTTTTCTATGCCAGTTACTTCTAGGACAGTCCGGACAACTCCCCCGGCAATCAAGCCGGTACCCGGAGCGGCCGGCATAATCAGAACTTTGGCCCCGCCGATCTTGCCCTGGACATCGTGTGTCAGTGTTCCATGGTAAATTGATACGCTAACCATATTTTTCTTGGCCACATCTGTAGCTTTATTGATGGCGGCTGTCACATCGGCGCCTTTGCTGACACCGATGCCGACTTTACCTTTATGGTCTCCGGCCACAACCAATGCCTGGAATCGAAAACGCCGTCCACCTTTAACCACCCGGGCGACCCGGTTGACGTAGATGACCCGTTCGTCGAACTGTTTTTCCTCGCGGACTTCCGGACCACGCCGGTTGTCGTTTCTTCTTGCCTGGGCCATTAAAACTCCAATCCTTCTTTACGGGCGGCTTCTGCTAGGGCCTTGATGCGGCCATGATATTTACGGCTGCCACGGTCGAATATAACCTGTTTGACTTTAGCTTTTTTAGCCTTGGCAGCTACTTCTTTACCAACGAATTCAGCGCGCTGGGACTTGGTGCCATCGGGGGTCTTGCCGACAGTTGAAGCATAGGCCAAAGTCACACCTTTTTCATCATCGATGACCTGGGCGGTAATGTGATAGTTGCTAATATGCACGCTCAGCCTAGGCCGGCCAGCGACGCCTTTGGTGTGGCTGCGGACCCGGTAGGCCCGACGCTGCATATTCTGGTTCTTGAGTTCTAATCTATTCATGTCTATTCCTTACCGCTCTTACCGCTCTTACGGATAATCCGCTCATCGGCGTATTTTATGCCCTTGCCCTTGTAGGGTTCGGGCTTCTTTAAAGCCCTTATCTCAGCCGCTACCTGGCCGACCTGTTGCTTATCTATTCCGCTAATAGTAATAACGTTCTGTTCGATGGAAGCTTGGATACCGGCCGGTATTTTATACACTACATCGTGTGAAAAACCAAGGTTGAATTTCAGATTCTCGCCTTGTTGCTGGACACGGTAACCGACTCCGTTGATCTCGAGTTTTTTTTCAAAGCCCTGGGTAACTCCAGTGACCATATTATTGATAAGCGTGCGCATCAGGCCATGGCGCGAGCGGTTTTGACGCTCATCGTTGTCACGTTTGATGCTCAATTCATTATCAGACTGTGAAATCTGTACACCTGGCATAGTGAACTGCTTTAGAGAGCCTTTTGGCCCGTTAACGGTGATAAAATCATCATCCAGTGTGATATTCACTCCGCTGGGGACACTGATTGGTTGTTTTCCGATACGACTCATAGTTGGCCTTTTTAATAAACCTCGCAGATTAATTCGCCGCCGAGCTTCTGGCTAGCTGCTTGCTGTCCGGTCATTATGCCGTGTGATGTAGAGATAACAACTAGTCCCCGACCGCGCTTAACTTTAGGGATGGCCGCGGCTTTGACATATAGACGACGTCCGGGCCGGCTCAAACGGTTGATTTCGGTGATTTTTGACGGCTGGTCGTCTTCATTGATCTTTATAGTCAGGGTTTTCCTGCCGTTCTCTTCACCAGCTTCGACATCGGCCAAAAAGCCGTTATCGACCAGTATCTTCGCCACAGTTTCCTTTAGTTGGCTGTGTGGCAAACTGACTTGCTGCTTATTGACAGCCATGGCGTTGCGGACTCGGCTGAGCATGTCGGCCAGCGGATCGGTAGAAATGATTACGACTGATTTAGCCATTACCAACTCCCCTTTGTGACGCCTGGTATTTCACCCTTAGATGCGTGTTCTCTAAAGGCGATACGGGATAAGCCGAACTGGCGCATATAAGCCCTGGGTCGACCGGTCTCGGCACAACGGTTAGTATGGCGGGTAGGGCTGCTGTTGCGTGGCAGCAGTGCTAAACCTTCCAGATCGCCGGCGGCTTTAAGTTCGGCCCGCTTGGCGGCATATTTTGCGATCATCTTATCGCGCTTTGCATCTCGTGCCAGAATAGATTTCTTAGCCATCAGTTCTCCCTTCTCGCTTCTTTAACTTTTTCCCAGACATCTGCAAGCATATAGACACCTGCTATATCAGTCATAACAATTCCTACGGATTCCTGGTTCTCACTGTCAGCGGGCTGCTGTGGTTTTGGGTCAACATCTTTAGAACCTATGTTTGATATATCTCGATTAGCCATCAATTACTCCTTTCGAATGGGATGCCAAGCTTTTCTAGTAAGGCTTTAGAGTCCTCAGCATTATTGGCTTTGATATTGAATACTACCTGTAAACCATGAGCCGTAGACGTATCCTCAAACGATAACTCCGGAAAAACCGATTGGTCGGTCAAGCCGATACTGTAATTCCCCTGTTTATCAAACGAACTGTTGGAAACACCGTGGAAGTCCCGCAGCCTGGGCAGGACGATGTTGATAAAGCGGTCGGCGAATTCGTACATGCGTTCGCCGCGCAGTGTAACTTTGAGACCGACTTTGTTGCCCTCTCTTAGCTTGAAGGCCGCGATAGATTTTTTGGCCAGGGTTTCAACCGGTTGCTGGCCCGTAATTTTTCGTAAAGTATTAGCAGCGGCTTCGAGATAGCGTTTGTCATCTTTAGCCCGGCCCAGACCGGCGTTAATGACTATCTTTTCCAGACGCGGAACTTCGAATACATTCTTAAGCCCGAGTTCCTTCTTGAGGTCGGAGACGAGAGTCTTGTCATACTCAGCCTTAAGTCGCGATTGGTACTTGATGGGTGCCACAGTATTTGCCATTATTTGATCTCCTTACCGCTGGTTTTGAGTACCCGCGTCTTATTACCCTTGGCATCTAGTTTATAGCCGACTCTGGAAGGTTTTTTGGCAGTATTATCTAAGAGACCAACCTTACTGGCCCAGATCGGCCTGGTAATCTCGGTGATACCGCCCTGAGGTTTCTGCTGAGTCGGTTTGTTGTGTTTCTTAGCGATATTAACACCTTCTACTGTGACCTTATTGAGCTTAGGATGCACTTGCAGGACTTTGCCAGTTTTGCCCTTATATTTGCCGGATCGGACCATCACGGTATCACCTTTTTTGATTCGCATTTTAAAGATTGTCTGAGCCATTATAGTACCTCCGGTGCTAAGGAGATTATTCTCTGATAGCCCATGTCACGTAGCTCGCGCGGCACTGGCCCGAAGATCCTGGTGCCTCTTGGTGTCTTATTATCTTCGGCCAGGACTACGACAGCATTATCGTCAAATTTAATGGTTGAGCCGTCATTGCGTAAAATCGGGCTTCTGGTCCGGACAACCACAGCTTTAACGACGGTTTTACGCTTAACACCACCGGCTGGGTTAGCCGTCTTTACCGACGCCACAACAATATCACCAATACGTGCGTAGCGGCGGCCTGAACCACCCAGTACACGAATGCACTTGAGCGATCGCGCGCCGCTGTTATCAGCAGCTATGATTTTGGATTCCTGTTGTATCATGATTACGTTTCCTTAGCCTCCGATTTTTTGGCTGCGGCTTTCTTCGGCTTAGCCGCTTCTTCGGATTTAGGTTCTTCTGCTGGAATGTCAGCAACGGCATCGGACTCTTCAAAACGAACCCCGCCACGTTCGATAATACGTACTAAGTTAAAACGTTTTCGGGCGCTTATAGGCTTAGTCTCGCCGATTACCACTAAATCGCCGGTTTTTGCCTGGTTTTTCTCATCGTGGGCCATGAATTTGGTATTTACCGAATACTGCTTCTTATAAATCGGATGCGTCTTGCGGGCTTTTACAGTTATCACTATCGTCTTATCGGTTTTATCGCTGGTTACCATTCCGGTTAGCTGTCTAGCCATTTTATGCATCCTCCTTCTGAAGTTTTTCGCCGAGTACGGTATAAACCCGCGCCAGATCCTTGCGCTTGCTGCGCAGAACGCGGACGTTTTGCATTTCACCGCTATATAACCGGCGCCGCATCTCGACTATCTCAGTCTGCAGGGTCGGTACCTGCTTGGTAAGATCCTCTGTGCTCATCTTGCGGACATCGGTTATTTTCATTATTATTGCTCTTCCTTGACCGAAAAACGGGTTTTTACAGGTAGTTTATGGCCGGCCAGACGCATAGCTTCACGGGCCTGGACTTCTGTCACGCCGTCCATTTCGAACATCACGGTGCCGGGTTTGACCTTGGCAACGAAGAATTCCGGATTACCTTTACCACTGCCCATTTTGACGTCCTGGGGCTTACGGGTAACGGGAGTGTGAGGGAAAATTCTTATCCATATCTGTCCGCCGCGCTTGATGTAGCGCGTCATGGCCTGGCGGGCGGCTTCAATTTGGCGGGCACTGATCCTTTCACTCTCCAGGCTGACTAATCCATAGCGGCCATAGGCGATAGAAGATAGGCTGGTAGCGGTGCCGCCATGGATACGGCCTTTTCTGACCTTTCTGAATTTAGTTCTGGAGGGCATTAACATCTTAGACTTCTCCTTTGTAAATCCAGACTTTAACACCTATGATGCCGGCGCCAGGGTAAAGCGCCCGGGCGGCTGCGTAATCTATATCAGCTCTTAGGGTATGCAATGGGACACTGCCCAGGACTTCTTTTTCGCGGCGGCTCATTTCCATGCCGCCCAAACGCCCGGCCACTTCTATCCTGATACCTTTGGCACCGGAGCGCATAGCAGCTGCAGCCGAGGACTTGACTGCCCGGCGGAAGGCGATACGCCGCTCTAGCTGGTGGGCAATGTTTTCGGCAACTAATTTAGCTTGGAGTTCTGGACGTTTGATCTCTTCGATATTAACTCTCGTTGGTATTTTATAAATCTTCTCGATAGCGTCTTTAAGCTCAGCTGCACCGCTGCCGCCACGACCGATTACAACACCGGCTTTGGCTGTCTGGATGGTAACAGTTACCAAATTTGGTGAGCGTTCAATATCAACCTTACTGATTGCCGCTCTGGAGCCCAGTTTTACCTCAATCAGTTTTCTGGCTGTGAGGTCCTGCTTTAAGTAGCCGGCGTATTCTTTCTTGCCAGCGAACCACTTAGAGCGCCAGTCTTTATTGACCTGCAGTCGCATGCTGATGGGGTTGACTTTCTGTCCCATTATTTGATCTCCTTCTCAGATGTTGGTTTAGTTTGAGGTTTCTTGGTTTCGCGCTGCTGGCCGTCGACAATCACTTTGATATGGCTGGTTTTTCGCTGAAAAGTACGGGCCCGGCCGCGGGCGGCGGGAATAAAGCGCTTAAGCCGGGGGCCGGATGTCACGCTGATCTCGGTAATCTCTAGGCTACCAGGCTTGAAGTTATGGTTGTGCTCGGCGTTGGCAGCTGCGCTTTTTATGGCGTTCTTGACTGGTAGGGCTGCCCGGCGCGGTGTGTAATCTAAGATTGTCAGAGCGTCGGTGACTGTGCGGCCGCGGACCAATGAAGCGACTACCGCGACTTTGCGCGGGCTGATCCTAACTCCTTTTTGATATGAAATAGCCGCCATATCTTATCCTGAACTTCCCTGTGATTTAGCGAGTTTGCCGCCGTGGCCACGGAACTTACGAGTGGGTGCGAATTCTCCAAGTTTATGGCCGACCATATTCTCTGTTATGAATACTGGTACGTGTACTTTGCCGTTATGGACAGCGATAGTTCGTCCAACAAAATCAGGCGAAATGGTTGAAGCTCTGGCCCAGGTTTTAATCACTGAACGGTCTCCGGTGGCTAGGTCATTTACCTTCTTAGCCAGCTTGGGGTCGATATAAGGTCCTTTTTTAAGTGATCTAGACATGAGCTACCCCGTCATTAAGCTCGACCACCTCAGCATATGCGACTTCAATACCGTGTCTCATTGAATGGTGTATCTCAGAGAATGGTTGAGTATACTCGGAGTACTGCTCTCTCGGAACAGTAGCAAAGATAGTGTGTCCAATGGCTTGGCCAAAACCGTATAGAGTGGCGTTCGCTCTAATTCTTACATCTTCCATAGGGTGGTTAGTTAACCTCTTAGTTCTTTCAATTGCAACTGTAGCACTTTCTGCTAGCTCCACGTCTGAAGGTTCAGTTGGTGGGTAATTATTAAATTTAAGCATGTTATCTCCTCTTTCCTTGGTGGCGGGTTCTTATAATAAATTTATTGCTGGCTTTACGGCTGCGCGTCTTGTACCCTAGGGTCTTTTGGCCCCAAGGTGTTGTTGGCGGGCGGGCCATCCGGTGACGGCCGCCATCTCCACCACCGTGCGGGTGATCTACAGCATTCATAACTACTCCTCGGACCGTAGGCCTAATGCCTTTGTTGCGGGTCCGTCCGGCCTTTCCGATTTTGATATTCTGGTGTTGTTCGTTGCCGATTACTCCGATAGTAGCCATGCAGTTTGCATTAATCATTCTGACTTCCCCGCTTGGCAGTCGAACCTGGGCATAATTATCCTCTTTAGCAACTAGCTGGGCGCTGCCGCCGGCGGTGCGAACCATTTGGGCTCCGCGTCCAGGCTGGAGTTCTAGAGAATGAATCTGGGTTCCTGTAGGAATACTCTTTAGGGGCAAACGGTTACCGCTTTCGATGGCCGCCTCTTCCTCAACCACGAATTTACGGCTGGGACGCATACCCTTGATTGCCAGAGTGTAATGATAACCGCCGTTTTGGTCTTTAATACGGGCAATCCGCGCACTGCGGTTGGGGTCGTATTCTATTTGTTCAACAGTTGCCGAAGTTCCTACCGGCAGTTTATGGTTCACTATTCGATAATACTTGCGGGCTCCGCCACCACGGTGGCGGGTAGTTATGCGTCCCTGGTTATTGCGGCCGGAGTTTTGTTTTTTTATCCTGACTAAGCTCTTGATAGGCTTTTTGGCCGTAATCTGGTCAAAGTCCTGGCTGCTCATACCGCGCCGGGCAGGGCTTGTCGGTTTATATTCGCGGACAGGCATCTATTTTTTCTCCTTGGGTTTTTTGGTATCTTCTTCGTCAGCTGCAAAAATTGGCAATTTATCACCATCTTTAAGAGTTACGTAAGCTTTGCGGATATCTGATCTTTGCCCGCTGATAGATTTTCGGCCGCGCTGGCGGTAGCTTTTCTGGGCTTTGCCGGGAATATTTACCAGATGAACCTTAGTGACACTGACTTCGTACTGGGAGGTGACAGCTTTAGCGACCTCAAACTTATTGATCTTGGCATCAACATCAAAGACATAAGTGTTGTGTTGCTCGCTGAGGCCATAGGCTTTCTCGCTGACCCGCGGTTTGAGCGTTATAAAATTCATTATTTTTTACCTCCGAGCCACTGGCTTACTGAATCAAGTGCGGCTTTTTCAAAAATCAACTTATCAGAGCTCATGACTTTATAAACATTAAGGTACTTAGCAGATGTCAGATTCACATTCGGAATATTTTGTACGGCTTTTTTAACTGTCTCATCAATCTTATCTGCTACTAAGCATGTATTACCAGTTGTGCCCATCTTCTTAAGTAAGCTGATCACTGATCTTGTTTTTCCATCTGTTACAGCCAGCAAATCAATGATAATTATCCGGTCTTCTTTTGAGGCGATGCTCAGAGCTTGCCGTAGAGCCTGGCGTTTGGTACTAGTACTAAGCTTCTTAGAATAATTTTCGCCACCGGTGGGGCCGAAAGCTATGCCACCGCCGCGCCATATCGGGTTACGAGAAGAGCCGAAACGGGCATTACCAGTGCCTTTTTGGCGCCAAGGTTTTCGTCCACCGCCGCGCACCTGGCCACGCTTTTTGGTCTGGGCATTGTTAGTCCGCCCGTCAGACAGATATGATATATAGGCTTGTTTTAGGAGATTGTGGTTTTTAACTTCAAGTCCGAAAACTGCCTTATCCAGTTTAGCCGGTGTTGTAGATTTACTGCCTGTCTTGGTGTATGTCGCCACTGTCATTACTTGGTCTCCTTCAGAAGGACTAGGCCTTTTCTGGGTCCCGGTACACTGCCGATAACACCTATGACGTTAAGCTCCTTATCTACTAAGCCGACTTTGAGTTTCTTAGTAGTTACTCTGACATTTCCCATCTGGCCGGCCATTTTCTTACCTTTGAAGATTTTCTGAGGATACATTGAACCGATAGAGCCTGGTCGACGATAACTGCGTCCGCCGTGGGTCTTGCGGCCCCTTTGGAAGTTATGGCGCTTGATGGTCCCAGCAAATCCTTTACCCTTGCTGGTTCCGGTAACGTCTACAGTGTCGCCGACTTCAAAAAGATCGGCGCTGAGCTCAGCGCCGATCTTCATTTCCTCTGGAAGTTCATCAATAATCTTAAATTCGCGGATAATCTTGGGGGTTGAGTTAGATTCTTTAAGCTGGCCGGCTAAAGCCTTGCCAATCTTGTTTTTGCTTAACTGCTCAAAACCCAACTGGACAGCATTATATCCATCGGTCTCAGTATTCTTGAACCTAGTAATAACATTGGGAGTAGCCGAAAGCAGGGTAACAGCCGTCATAGCGCCATTGTCGCCAATCACGCTTGTCATACCAATCTTTCTTGTAATTAATGCTTTCAACTATCCCTCTTAATATATTCATTTTGGCTTTGTTACAGCATTTAAAAATGCTTGGCCCTGATGGTTTCTACCCCTGTTAAAAGTGAATAGACCTATTCAAATCCAAGCGAACAATCAATACTGTGTTAACAGATTACCATAGAATTATAACCTCTGTCAATCTGTTGATAATTTTACATTAATGTTTCTAGGATGCGATTCTTGACATAGGATAGCCATAAGCGTATTTTGGGCTCAGGCCTCTGTCGTTTGAAAAAACAGAGAACCGAAAGATTAGCTAAAACTAATCTTGACGTACAACTTGTAAGGAATGCTCCTTGGCGCCTGGATATCCAGCGTCCGGAAGCAGGAAATCCAAAACAAAAAGCAGACCAAACAGGAAGTACACTAAAGCTCCTAACTTAGATATTCGCTTAAAAGGCAAAAACCTTTGAAGCCTAAGTCAGGTAGCCAAAAATGAACAGGCCTATAAAAGGGCCTGTTCTGGTTTTTACACATATATTTATTTTGTTGAATTCCAATTTATATGGTGAGCGAAGGACTTTATCCGCCGGAACATTGGTTTGCTTAGTGCAACCGGAGACGCTTATGGCGTCCCCGCGTGTAGCGGGTTCCGCCGGATAAATGTTCGAGCGATATTACATTTTGATTTCGGCGTCGCAGCCGGCGGGAAGAGATAGATTCATAAGAGAATCGATAGTCTTGGGGGTTGGGTCGGATATATCAATCAGGCGCTTATGAACTCTCATTTCGAACTGTTCGCGGCCTTTTTTATAGACGTGGGGGCTTTTAACCACAGTGAACGTGCTTTTGCGAGTCGGCAAAGGGATCGGGCCGGAAATCTTGGCGCCTGTGCGCAGGGCAGTATCGACAATCTGTTTAGCCGACTGGTCAATGACCTTATGGTCATAGGCCTTAAGGCGGATACGTATGCGCTGCTTAACTTCTGGTTCTTTAGTTTCTGCCATAAGTGTTAGCCTTCTCTTATCGATTTTGCTGCGTCTCGAATAATTTTTCTAGCGGTTTCACGGAAAACAACAGATGCTGGGTCTGCTGTATATCTTTTTGCGGTGACAACAGAAGATTCGCCAGGCTGACATTCGACATCGCTAAAACTCGCTAGAACGTTTCCAAGCCCTGTATCTTCTTCGGATTCAATCCTACCAAAACCTAAGCTATCGAGATAGAAAGTTCTTCCGTAACCACCAGGGATTTCGTATAGGTCCGATAGAAGAACTTGTTCGTTTCGTCTAGGCATTATTTTGTGACTTTAGTGACAACACCAGCGCCGACGGTACGGCCGCCTTCGCGAATAGCAAAGCGCAGGCCTTGGTCCATAGCGATGGGCTGGAGCAGTTTAACCTTAAAAGTAATTGTGTCGCCAGGCATGACCATTTCTTTGTCAGCTGGTAGTTCGACTTCCCCGGTCACATCGGTTGTCCGGAAGTAAAACTGTGGTTTGTAGCCCTTAAAGAAGGGTGTGTGACGGCCGCCTTCTTCTTTGGTAAGAATGTAAACTTCGGCGTCAAATTCGGTGTGCGGAGTGATAGAACCGGGCTTAGCCAGAACCTGACCACGCTCGATGTCATCACGCTCAATACCACGGAGCAATACGCCGACATTGTCGCCGGCTTGGCCTTGGTCGAGGTTCTTTTTGAACATTTCGACACCGGTTACAACTGTTTTCTTAGTTGGTCGTATACCGACGATTTCAACTTCTTCGTTAACCTTGACGATACCCAGCTCAACTCGACCAGTAGCCACAGTGCCGCGGCCTTTGATTGAGAAAACATCTTCGATAGGCATTAAGAAAGGCTTTTCTAGATCACGGACTGGTTCTGGGATGTAATCATCCATAGCCTTGACCAATTCCATAACGGCATCTTCATCTGAAGCACTACCTTCTAGGGCCTTTGTAGCAGAACCTTTGATGATCGGAGCTTCTCGGTCAAATTCATACTTAGCGAGCAGGTCTCGGACATCTTCCTCAACCAGTTCAACTAGTTCGGCGTCTGCCAGGTCCATCTTGTTTAGAAAAACAAGAATCTTAGGAACACCTACTTGGCGGGCTAGCAAAACGTGTTCTCGGGTCTGGGGCATCGGGCCATCAGCCGCCGAAACGACCAAAATAGCACCGTCAATCTGAGCGGCACCGGTAATCATGTTCTTTACGTAGTCGGCGTGTCCGGGCATATCTACGTGGGCGTAGTGACGCTTTTCGCTTTCGTACTCCTGGTGAGATGTAGCGATAGTTATGCCGCGGGCCTTTTCCTCGGGAGCATTATCAATCTGATCATAAGCAATAGGTTTGTTGATAGGGCTGGGAAGCTTTTTTGCTAATACAGCGGTAATAGCTGCGGTTAGGGTTGTTTTGCCGTGGTCGACGTGACCCATGGTGCCGACATTGACATGTGGCTTACTTCGGTCGAATTGTTCTGCCATAAGGTAACTCCTTAAGATTTAGTTTATACATCTAGCATAGTTAGCAATAGCCACCTACACGATCTGAGGTAATTATAAGGGTAAAAGGACAGATTTGTAAAGAGGTCAAACCATAGTTGCATTAATCAATTCATCTACGGTTTTCATAACGACACCGTTGCTTTGCAGAATAGTCTTCATTATAGGTGCTCGTTTCTGCAATTTACTTAATTTGTTACCTGGGCCGGTCTCATAAAATTCACGGTATCCGTCCGCTACAACAGCTAGTACACTGCCGTTCCACTTAACTCTTTCTGTCATTCCGCCGATGTCGGCCCTGACATCGCCTAAGTTTCTCAATAGATCTACAGTCCTGCTTGAGAAAACTGAAAGATTAGCAGGAGCATGAATTTTCTCGACAGGAATGTGAAAATTACCCACTCGTTTACCGTGGACAAGAGCTGACATTTTTTCAGCAGCAATGGCAACCATCGGAGTATGCGGTGCGCCTGATTTTACACCTTTAAGTTTGAAAAATATTCCGCCTTCGGCTTCTATTTCAGCTTGTGATTTGTCTACTCCTTCCTCCTCGCCACTAATGATAATCTCAGTATCGGAGTTCTCATTAGCAACCCAAATTCCATACTTTCTGCAGATTTCGGATAAACGCTCTTCCGCCAAATGAAAAACAGCCGCCATAGCTCCTGGCTTTTCTTGAGCCGCCTCATACATAAATTGCCCGCGGGCTATAACTAAATCGAGTCCGGTGGTAGTATCGAATACCTCGTCATCGTGCATGGCTGCGAACATCCCAAAACTGTGGTACATACGACGAGAAGCATCCCTTTCTAGAACATTTCTTAGAGCTGTTGAGCCAACAATGCTTGAAATGAATGTTGCCGGCTGAGCCATTTTAGTATCTACAAGCTCTTCCTTGGGACCTTCTGTCATAATTTTTTTGACACTCTTACCTAATCTCTCACTTGCATATTCAGTTGCAAATTCAAACAATTCTCTCGCTTCAGAGACATGTCTAATCGCTCTTATATGACTTCCTGGCTCAATACTCCCTTGGCCGGGATACATAAAAGCTGTTCTTGGTGATTTCTCAAAATCAGTCTTTACCATTTGAATTAATCCAATAAGTATCAGTTAGAAGACTTGATGACTCTTCTATACGCATGGATGTAGTCGCGGGTCATATTCTGGTAGTTGAATTTTTTGCGCGTCCATTTAGCTACGTAATTCCTGTCGAGATTGAATAATTCGTCCATGTAGTTATAACCCTCCACGAAGTCTTCGACTAGGAATCCAGTTTTCCTGTCTTCGATGAGTTCTGGCATAGAAGCCTTTTTTATGGCCATCGTAGGCGTACCGCAATAAGCTGCTTCTATGACTGTCAGTCCAAATGGCTCACGGCGGCTCAACAGAGGATGAAGATTACACTTGGCATTTGCTGCCAATTTTATGCCCTCTTCTCTGGAGACTTCACCTAAGTATTCTACCAGTGGGTTCTTTAGGTGGGGTTTTATATACTGTTTAAAGTAATCGTAGCCTTCTAGGTCGAGCTTGCCGGCCAGTTTTATCTTCATTCCCATCGCCAACGCCAGTTGAATAGCCAAGTGAGGCGATTTATCAAAATCAAAGCGGCCGATAAAGCACATATAGTTCTTGGGTTTTTCAACGAAAGGAAAAGTTGACGGATCAAGGCCGTTATATGCTACGCCCACAAAATTCATTCCGGGGAATGTCTGCTGTTGATTGTGAGAGATGCTGATGAAAGGCAGATCCCGCCGCTTGGAATAGTAGTCGTAATTATCGAAATCTATATGGCCGTGTAGCGTGGTGACATTAGGATATTGCTGGAAATCTTTAAGGTCAAAATCGTGGGAGTGGATTATATCGACATGAGGAGCCAGTTTTTTGAGTTCAGCCTTAGTTTTTTGAAGAGATAGGGCGATCCGAGTCCGGAAATAGACTGTATCCTTTTTGGGGAAAGGCATGGATTTCTTAACTATCGGTATCAATTCGCAATCGACTTTGGAGTCACCCGGTGCCAATAGTATTGGCTCATGCCCTTTTTCGATAAGACCCTTGATGAGATATTCAATAACTCTCTCTGTGCCACCGTAGGCAGGTGGTGGAACTGGATAGTAGGGGTTGCCGACTATTGCGATTCTCATGGATTATTTCTCCTCATTATTAATCTCGTACGGATAAGCCGGGTACCGGGCGGAGAGCTCTCTGGAAAAGCGCATCCGATGGACTAATGGAATATGCTGAAGTACTTCTTTTTCCAGTTCGGCCTGCCAAGGCTCTTGATGTGTATGCCGGGAAGATAACCTGCGGCGATGATTCTGAATAGCCAAGATAGCCGAGACCGTCCAGGCTTGGACGCGTTCAGGACGGTTATTACTATCTACTAACACCAGCTCCCCGTGTGATTTCGATGAAGAAGGTATACCCAGTATACGGCCTCTAGGGTCGACATAGATAAATTCCGGATAACTTCTAATTGCCCTTATGACGTTCAGGAGTCGGTTCTCCAGCTCCCGGGATAAGGCTGAAAAGCCTTGTCGCCGAAGTCCCTTGGCGATATCATATGTCTCTTTAGGCCAGGTTACATAGGAGCCGTGGTAGTCCCAAAAATGGACCAGCCTAGCTTCGCTAAGAGCCCGGCTGCGGATACCGGCATCGGTTAAAAAGTCTGTGCCCATTATCTCGCGGACTATTCCAGAGACGAACTCTTTCTTATCTTCTAGCGGTAATTCTTCAAAAAACAGGCTGTCCAGCAATTCTGCCGGGTTGGCCGTTATGGTAGTTATGACTCGTAGGTTATTTTGATCATCATAATCTGTGCCAAGTGCAAAGTAATTACGCCGAGGCTGCCATAGAAGTTCGATAGTTCTTTTTTGAATTTTTTCGGCATGGGTATCCAAAACTGTTTTTTTAGAAGGTAGGAGTTCAGCCGCATGTTTAAAGGCATCATATGTCAGGCCCTGGATCTCTATAGAAGAAATAGGGTGGCTATGGCTAGCCATTTTCCCGTCCTCGTGGATATAGAATTCGTTTGAGTCTTTCCAAACCTGATTTTCTATGCCGTGAGGATTCTTGCGATGGTATTCCAGCAAGCCGCTGCGGGATGAACTTACGGTACTTACCAGCCATTCAATGGCATCATCCATGACACTGAGCACCGACTTGACCTGGCCGCTCCTTAAAACGACCTCCTCAGCTAAAATTTCCATGCCGTAGGCTTGGCAGTAAGCGGCTAATACTTTTATAAAATGCGGAGTAGAATCTACGGCGCCGTAATAGGCCAAACAATTTTCGTTACCGCCCCAAATCGTAGCCAGCCGTTCATAGATATCCATCGAAATCTTATTTATAGGCTTACCATCAACTTCCGGAGTCCGGTATTCATGGATTATTTTGCCAGGTTCTTCCTCGTTGTCTTTGTTTTGTTTTTCTCCCTGCAGACTAGATAAAGTAAGCAGGATCTTCTCGACTAGTTTCGGCTTAATGTAAAGTAGATCTTCAGCGACTTCTAGAGAATCGCGGCCAAAAACAGCACCCCGAAATAACCTGTCTGAGCTAGCATATATGCCTAAGCCACTCTTAGATGTCACACTCCTGAGGGCTTGGGTGGGCGGTACTACAACTTTAGGCAGGGGCAACGCTCTAGGCAGTTGCTTGATAATTCTCCTCATATTTGCACCACTATAATAACTCCTAAACTGCCCGGCTGTGAACTAGGTCACTATTTCCCAGATTTTGAAATAATGTTTTGGGTTACGTTCGGTGGTACATCTTGATAATGGTCAAGCTCCATGCTGGAACTGGCCCGCCCCTGGGTCATACTACGCAGATTAGTAGTGTAACCGAACATTTCACCCAGAGGTACAAAGGCCGTGACTTCTTTTATACCAGGGCTAAGGTCTTCCATCGATTCTACCCGTCCGCGCTTGGAATTCAGGTCGCCGATAACGTCGCCCATAAAGTCTTCAGGTGTTACAACGACCACTTTCATAATCGGCTCCAGCAGTACGGGTGCGGCTTTTTTCACACCTTCCTGGAGCGCCATCGAACCAGCGATTTTAAAAGCCATCTCGGATGAGTCGACATCGTGGTATGAGCCATCATAAAGCTCGGCTGTGATATCTACTACCGGGTAGCCGGCGATGACGCCATTGGCCATGGCTTCTTCTATACCGGAACGCACAGCGGGGATATATTCACTTGGAACGGCACCGCCTTTGATGCTGTTTTTAAATTCAAAGCCCTTGCCAGCTTCATTCTGGGATAATCTGAGCCAGACGTGCCCGTATTGGCCACGGCCGCCGGTTTGGCGGATGTATTTACCTTCTTGCTCAACCGCATCCTTGCGGATAGTTTCCCGATAAGCAACCTGTGGCTGGCCGATGTTGGCTTCGACGGTGAATTCGCGCTTCATTCGATCGACGATAATCTCCAGGTGCAGCTCACCCATGCCGGAGATGATTGTCTGGCCAGTCTCATGGTCGACTTTGATGCGGAATGTCGGATCTTCTTCGGCCAGTCGCTGCAGGGCGATACTCATTTTTTCCTGGTCGGCTTTTGTTTTGGGCTCGATAGCGATGCTAACAGGCGGGTCCGGGAAGGTAATACTTTCAAGCACGATCGGGCTGTTTGGATCACACAGGGTATTTCCGGTCGTAGTGCTCTTTAGCCCGACAATAGCAGCGATGTCCCCAGCCTCCACCTCTGTTACATCTTCACGTTTATCGGCATGCAGCCGGACGATGCGGCCGACACGTTCTTTTTCGCCGTTAGAACTGTTAAGTATATAACTGCCGGCTGTGACTTTTCCAGAATAGACCCTGAAGAAGGCCAGTTTTCCGACGAAGGGGTCAGCAGAGATTTTAAAAGCCAGGGCAGCGAATGGTTCCGCTGGATTTGGTTTACGTTCGATTTCATCGCCGTTTTTTGGATTAACTCCCCAAGTTGAGCCCCGATCCAGCGGATGCGGCAGAAAGTCATTTATAGAATCAAGCAGTTTCTCAACTATCACACCTCGGCCATCGCCTCCTGTTACAACGAAGAATTTTCCGGAAAGGATGGCCGTGCGGATCGCCTGCTTGATTTCGTCAGCGGATAAGCCTTCTTCGCCGACTTCAAAGTATTTTTCGAGCATTTGTTCGTCTTCCGCTACCGCATTTTCTATCAACAGGCTGCGGTATTTTTTGACCTGGTCGGCCATATCTTCCGGAACTTCGCCTTCGACCAGATTCTTATCTGTAAAATCCTTGTAGGTGTAGCTTTTCATGGTAATAAGGTCGACGACGCCAGAAATGCCTTGCTCGAAACCAATCGGTAGATGAATTGGAAAGGCCCGTTTGTTTAGACGGTGGTGGATACTATCTAAGCTCTTATAAAAATCGCCGCCGGTTTGATTGATTTTATTAATAAAACAGATGCGGGGTACGCCGTATTTATCGGCTTGGCGCCAAACTGTTTCCGACTGGCTTTCGACGCCCATTTTGCCATCAAACACGACTACCGCGCCATCGAGTACTCGTAGCGAACGCTCTACCTCGACAGTGAAGTCAATGTGGCCGGGAGTGTCGATAATATTGATTTTGTGGTCTTTCCAAAAGCAAGTAACTGCGGCGGCGGTTATGGTGATGCCTCGTTCTTTTTCTTGGGCCATCCAGTCGGTTGTAGTTTCGCCTTCATGCACCGCGCCGATTTTGTGTTTTAAACCGGTACGGTAAAGAATACCTTCTGTAGTGGTGGTTTTGCCGGCGTCAATATGGGCAATAATACCGATGTTGCGCAACTTTTCTAATTGGTATTTTTTATCTGCCATCTCGGGTGTTTACCTTCAGCTCTTTCCTCATTTGATACAGTTCTCGAGTGTGTGGAGCTAAAATAGCTAGTTCATATGCCATTCGGCCTATTAATTTTATGCCAGCACCCATGGATTGAAACGATTCGGGGTGAAAAATACCAAAACCAAAAGTTCTAATAGCTCTGTCTGTCACTCTGTTACTTAGCTCTACGTAAGAAGTATGCTCTTCGAGAACCTTTTTTATTCTCTCACCGTGAGTTTCTAGTTCCATGAACTACGTCCTAGCAAAGTGGGCGAAGGCCCGGTTGGCTTCGGCCATACGGTGGGTGTCTTCGCGTTTTTTAACGGCGCCGCCGGTGCTGTTATAAGCATCAACTAACTCTAGGGCGATGCGGTCTTCCATACTCATGCCAGACCTAGCCCGGGCGGCCTCGACAAACCACATAACTGTTAGATGCTGCTGGCGCTGGCCTTTTACTTCGAAAGGTATCTGGTAATTAGCGCCACCGACGCGTCGGGAGCGGGTTTCGAGGTGCGGCTGGACATTCTTCATGGCCTGCTCAAAAACTTCTAGCGGATTTTGGACCTTAAGCTTATCGGCTGCTTTTTGCATACCGCCATAAACTAACCGCTCGGCTATCTGTTTTTTACCATCCTGCATAACCCGGTTGATTAGTTTCTGTACAGCAGTACTGTTGTAGATACGATCGGGCTGGACTTCGCGCACGAGGCTTTTAGTCTTATGCCGCGGCATCACTATCTCCAGTTCCTAAAAAATCTGCTACTGTAAAGTCTACAAATGGATCTTTTCTTATCCTGTACATTTGCATCTGAGCCATGCCGCTTAATACACTGCCGTCATCGAATTTACGGAGTACACTTCCGGCATTACCACCGTCCCACAGTTCGCGCATTTCCCTTAAGTCTTCGATATCTTGTCTCTGGTCTTCTTTTTGAGTCGTGGGATCTTCGATGCCATCAAGAAACCCAAGCAAATCTTCGTCCATTGGTAATGCCCCACCAGACTCAACGGAACTCATTATTTCGGCCTCTTGCTACCGTATTTGGAGCGGCCCTGTTTGCGGTTTTGGACACCTTGTAAATCTAAATTACCCCTGACAATGTGGTAGCGGACACCGGGAAGGTCTTTGACCCGGCCGCCGCGGACTAATACTACGGCGTGCTCCTGCAAGTTATGGCCCTCGCCGCCAATGTAGGCCCAGACTTCGTGACCGTTAGTCAGGCGGACACGAGCAACTTTTCGCAAAGCCGAGTTCGGTTTCTTGGGAGTTTTGGTAGTAACCCGAACACATACACCCCTTTTGAAAGGCGAGTGCTTTTCATAGCTCTTAGTCTTGAGATTATTTACTACACGGTCAAGAGCCGGGGACCCCGACTTTTTTGAGGTATTAGCACGTGGCTTTCTGACAAGCTGATTGATGGTTGGCATATTACTCTTTAAAACTCCTTGGAGATTCAGTGGTTAAGTCTAGCAAAATTACTCCTTAGAGGCAACTGTTTCCAGTTCGCTTTCTAAACTCGTTTCTTCAGTTTGTTCGTCTTCGTTTCTACGCCGGGCGCCGGTACCGACTGGTATCCGTCGGCCAAGTATGACATTTTCTTTCAGACCATACAGATGGTCGACCTTACCGCTTGTTGCTGCGGCAATCAGTACACGGGTGGTGTCTTGGAACGAGGCAGCCGATAAGAACGAATCGGTTGAAAGCGATGCTTTGGTGATACCCAGTAGAAGTTGTGTGTATTTCACAGGGTGCTTGCCTTCGGATAACAATCGGTCATTGGTTTCTTCTACTGCCAGCTTGCTGACGATGTCGCCTGTTATGAATTCACTGTCTCCGGCGTCTTCTATCTGGACACGGCTGAACATCTGACGGACGATTACCTCAAGGTGCTTATCAGCGATGTTCTGGCCCTGGCTGGCAAAGATGTAGAGGATTTCTGTCATGATGTAGCGCTGGGTAGCTTCTACACCCTGCAAGCGCATCAAATCGTGTAGGTTGATTGAACCATTGGTCAAACGCTGGCCAGCAAAGACCTCATCACCATCGGCGACCATCATTTGTTTAAAACCCGGTATCTCGTAGCGAATCATCGTCTTGGCTGTCGGAGCAATCGTAATCACGCCTTCCGAAACGCTAGCTTTGCCAATCATCGGTGCGGTAATTGGTTCGCTTTGGTCTTCCTGGGCAGCAACCACATCACCGATATTGACTTCATCACCATCTTTTATCTGAGCGGTGCGACCATTGAGTTCTATCTCAATCGCTTTTTGCTTTTTAGCGGTGACCTGGACTACGTAATGATCACCCTCTTCCCAGAGGTTGATCTTGCCTGATATGTCTGTCAAATAGGCTTGTCCTTTCGGTGTGCGGACTTCTAGCAACTCTTCTACACGTGTAAGTCCCTGAGTCACATCATCTCCTGCAGTGACGGCACCGGCCCGGTGCTTAGAGTCCAAAGACAACTGAGTGCCGGGCTCGCCGATAGACTGGGCGGCAATGACTCCAATTGGATAATCTGATGCAACTAATTCTCCGGTAGCTAGATCGATTCCGTAGGATTCTCGGGTAACACCGCGGGTGGAGGAACATGAAAGAACACTCATTATGCGGACACTATCAATAGAGGCGTCTTCCTGGATAGATTTGGCTACTTTCGGAGTAACCAGTTCACCGGCCTTGATATACCTTTTGACATTTTCCGCCACATAACGGCCTTCTAGTCGTTTTCCGAGCTCTATTCCAATTGTTTCTGAATCGGAGCGATGGACCGGAAAGCCGTGGTCTTCAGCTTCCTGCTCAAGCGTAAAAACATCTTGGGCGACATCTACTAAGCGTCGCGTTAGATAGCCTGAATCGGCGGTTCGCAAGGCGATATCGATCAGCGATTTTCTGGTTCCCCGGGTAGCAGTAAAGTACTCCAGTGGATTAAGCCCGTACTTGTAGTTAGACCGGACAGGAAGCTCCATGGCCCGTCCGGTAGCATCAGCTCTGATGCCGATCATTCCGACGGAGTCTTTCATCTGGCTGAGGTTACCTCTGGCTCCAGATGCGACCGCCATAGACATGGTGTTGTCCTCTGTGGCGAATTGCTCTGCCAAGGATTTTTCTACTTCTGAGTCAACGTCAGTCCAGGCATCTATTGTCAGCCTGTATCTTTCATCGTCAGTTATCAAACCGGAAGCATATTGTTTACTGACTTCTGTGGCCTTTTTTTCGCCTTCATCGACGATTTTCTGCAAGACCTTCAAGTCAGAAAAGTCGTCCATACCGATTGATATTCCAGAGGCGGTGGCGTGGCGGAAGCCCAGGTCTTTGAGTTCGTCGGCAATCTCTGAAGTCTTTTGCTGGCCGTATTTCTGGTAGGTGTAGCTCATGACGTCATCAAGTTTGCGGCTGGTCATGGTTACATTGCGATATTCGGCGTCTTCAGGGAATATTTCATTGAAAAGTAGGCGACCAGCAGTTGTGTTGCGAACTTCGCCACGAAAAGGTACCAGCACCCTGCTCTGCAAAGTGATTTTACCGTTATCTAAAGCTAGTACGAGTTCGTCGATACTGCTAAAGGCGCGCGGTTCCTTACTCTTTGAACCCGGTCGCTCATATGTCAGATAGTAACAACCAAGGACAATGTCTTGCTCAACATGCAGGATCGGTGAGCCATCGGCTGGCTTTAATAGGTTCTTGTTGGATGCCATGATTTCACGGGCTTCTGCTTGAGCCAAATCTGAAAGCGGGAGGTGAACAGCCATCTGATCGCCATCAAAGTCAGCGTTGAAGCCTTTGCAGACCAGCGGGTGAAGTTGGATTGCTTTACCTTCTATTAAGACCGGTTGGAAGGCTTGGATGCTAAGCCGGTGCAAACTTGGTGCCCGGTTTAAAAGAACATATTTTCCTTTAATGACCTCGTCTAGAGTGTCCCAGACGACGCTTTCGTTGGATTCAATCATCCGGGTAGCACTGCGAATGTTGTGGGCCAGTTCTTGTTCTATAAGCCGACCAATGACGAACGGCTTAAATAGTTCTAGAGCCATGGTCTTGGGCAGTCCGCACTGGTACATCTTGAGTTCCGGGCCGGCTACTATTACTGATCGTCCCGAATAATCTACTCTTTTTCCAAGCAGATTCTGGCGGAACCGGCCCTGTTTACCTTTGAGCATATCGCTAAGGCTTTTTAGGCGTCGGCGTTGGCCGGTCGCGGCTACAGCCCGCCCTGATCTGGTTGAATTATTATCTATAAGGGCATCCACGGCTTCCTGCAACATTCGTTGTTCGTTACGGCGGATGACCTCAGGCGCGTTCAGCTCCATCAGCTTCTTTAACCGGTTGTTTCGATTGATTACCCGACGATATAGGTCGTTCAGGTCACTGGTAGCAAACCTGCCTCCGGTAAGCTGAACCATCGGACGTAGATCCGGCGGAATTACTGGTAGAACACTGACAGTTAAACTGCTTGGCTTAATACCGGCACGGTGCATGCTTTCCAGCAGGCGCAGGCGCTTCATGATTTTCTTTTTACGCTGGCCCTTAGCTTCTTCGGCTTCTTTGTTTAGGTCTTCGATCAATTTTTCGAGGTCAACTTCTTCCAGAAGCTCTTTCAGAGCTGCGCCGCCCATTCCGACGGATATCAAGGCCTGCAGTTCTTCTGGCAAGCTTCGGTATTCTGTTTCACTCAATAGGCGAAACTTCTCCAGGCTGTCAACTTGAGTGTTGAAGGTTTCCATCTCTCGTGCTAGTTCTTCAAGCTCCTTAGTGCGGGCTTCGGCCAAAGCATGGATATCGACGCCATCTTTCTTAGATTCATCTTCGTAGCGGGCATTTATAGCCGCTTCGGCGGCGGTATATTCGGCGCGGCGATCGTCGCGGATCTTATTCCGAGCAACCATATCAACGCTTTTGATAATGTAGCTGGCAAAGTAGGCGACTCTTTCAAGGTTTTTAACAGTCATGCCTAGCAAAAGGCCCATCGCGCTTGGCGTACCTCTTAAGAACCAGATGTGACCCACAGGACTAGCCAGATTGATGTGGCCCATGCGTTCACGGCGGACGATGCTGCGGGTTACTATTTCGCCATGCTTATCGACGGCAGCCTCACGCGAGCGAACTCCTTTGTACTTGGCATCATGGGGATTTATATCTTTGACAGGGCCGAAAATGCGTTCGCAGAAAAGACCGTCACGCTCAGGTTTTTGGGTCCGGTAGTTTATGGTCTCCGGCTTGGTGACCTCTCCGTAACTCCACTCCTGGATATCGTCTGGGCTAGCGATGGCCAGCCTAACAGCGTCAAAGTCTGCAATATTAGTCCCTGTTGAATATTGGCGCATCCTTAGGCCTCCTCTTCGATGGTTTTACTGGATATATCTTCAAGTTCGTCGGGTTCTGTTAGCGATAAACCGCTATCTTCGGCAATCGCCAGGTCATCGGCCACAATCGAATCATCTACGATTACAGCGTCATCGATAATCGGGGTGTCGGCAGAAACCGGCACAGCTGCCTTGGCTTCTTCTTTTATGTGCTGTGCCAGGACATGCTCGGCATCAATTATCTCGTTTTGGGCTAGCAGGTCGACTTTTAGACCCAGACCTTGGAGTTCCTTGACCAGAACATTGAAACTTTCGGGGACTTTAGGTCCTTGGATGGTCGTGCCTTTTATGATGGCCTCGTAGGCCTTGGCCCGCCCGTAAACATCATCTGATTTTATAGTCAGCATTTCTTGAAGGGTATTCGCGGCGCCATAGGCTTCCAGGGCCCAGACTTCCATCTCTCCAAACCGCTGTCCACCGTTTTGAGCTTTTCCGCCCAGCGGCTGTTGAGTAACCATAGTGTATGGCCCAGTCGAGCGGGCATGAATTTTATCGCTGACCATGTGGTTAAGCTTAATGATATACATACTGCCAACAGTCGTTCTTTCCGAAAAGGCCTCTCCCGAACGCCCGTCGTAGAGCTGCTGCTTACCGTCTTCTGGCAAGCCGGCTTGTTTTAATAGGTCTTGGATTTTAGCTATTGGGACTCCATTGAACGCCGGGCTGGCAATTTTGATACCAAGTGCCCTGGCGGCCATACCCAGGTGGGTCTCAAATAACTGGCCGATGTTCATCCTAGAGGGGACGCCCAAAGGGTTCAAGATAATGTCGATAGGTGTACCGTCTTCTGTGAATGGCATATCCTCAGCGGGCAGGATCCGGGCAATAACACCCTTGTTACCATGGCGGCCGCCGAGTTTATCGCCGACGGATATCTTGCGCATCTGGGCTACAAACACCTGGATTTGCATTATTACCCCGGCTTTCAGCTCATGACCGTTAGCCCGGCTGAACACCTTTACGCCAACAACTTTACCGTGGCGGCCAGTGCTCATACGCTGAGAAGTATCGCGCACTTCCTTAGCCTTTTCTCCGAAGATAGCCCGCAGTAGTCGTTCTTCGCTAGAAAGTTCCTGTTCACCTTTAGGGGTGATTTTACCGACTAGGATATCCCCGGGGTGGACTTCGGCACCGATGCGGACAATTCCGTCTTCATCGAGGTGCCTGAGGGCTTCCTCAGAGACATTCGGGATGTCTCGAGTAACGATTTCCGGACCCAGTTTGGTTTCCCGAACCTCGGTCATGTAATCCACGATGTGGATTGAAGTTAAGGTGTCATCCTCGACTAATCTGCGGGAAATAATCACGGCATCCTCAAAATTATATCCGCCCCATGGCATGAAGGCTGTCAGAAGGTCTTTACCGAGCGCCAATTCACCATCAGCGATACTCATGCCTTCGATCAAGGCATCACCAGCCTTAACTTTGTCTCCGCTATTGACTACGACTAACTGGTTGATGGAACTGCCTTCATTGCTGCGGATAAAGTGCACTGGGCTATAGGTTACTTTGCCACCTTTTTTGTAATTGACTATCAGCTCATCGGCAGTAGCTTTTTCAACTGTGCCGTCATCTTGGGCGACTATTAACTGGCCGGTATTATGCGCCACCAGGGACTCCATACCGGTTCCGACAATCGGCGATTCAGGTTTGATCAATGGTACGGCCTGTCGCTGTTGGTTAGAACCCATCAGCGAACGTAGAACATAGTTTTTCTCTACGAAGGGTATTAGTCCGGCGCTGGAACCAATGGTCTGGCTCTGGGCGGCATCCATATAGGTTACATCGTCGGCGTCAACTTCACCGGCTTCCAAAAGAGTACGAGCACTGACACGGCCTTCTTTGAAATAGCCTTTTTCATCAATCTCATTTCCAGCACCAGCGATCACTCCCTCAGCTTCTTGGTCAGCATCTAAGTAAATGATCTTATCTGTTACTTTTGCTTTAACCGGCCAAGTGGCTCGGTCTTTGATAGTGGCTAGCTTTTTGGCAGCTGCATCGCTGATAACGGTTCCTGCCTTAACAATTACTTTGCCTTTTTCATCTTCCAGATCATTGCGCGCCACATGGCCGGCGGCTTCCTTGGCGGTCACTGCATTTATTACCTTGCGGTACGGTGTCTCCACAAATCCATATTCATTAATCCGGGCATAGCTGGCCAGATTCAAAACCAGGCCTATATTGGCGCCTTCCGGTGTTTCAACTGGGCAGATTCGTCCATAGTGAGTTGCGTGGGCATCACGGACTTCAAATCCAGCCCGTTCCCGTGATAAACCACCCGGACCCATCGAACTTAGGCGTCGTTTGTGGGCAAGTTCTGAAAGGGGATTAATTTGGTCCATAAACTGAGATAGTTGTGAGCTGGCGAAAAATTCACGCACAGCAGCGACTACCGGGCGGGCATTAATTAGCTGGGCTGGCGTTACTGTTTCAATCTCACTCATGCTCATCCGGTCTTTAGCGTTACGCTCCATACGCAGCAAACCGATTCGGAATTGTCGTTGGACTAACTCGCCGACCAGTTTGACGCGGCGATTAGCCAATGAGTCGATTTCATCAGCCGGGTCCTGGGTAACGTTCAAGCGGATAATTTCAGCAATTACAGCCAGAAGGTCCTCGATCCGCATCACGCGGTTATCTATGGTATTGGCGACTTTAAGATCAAGTCTTTTATTGATCTTGTAGCGGCCGACACGGCCAAAATCAAATCGTTTAAAATTATAGAACATGTTCTCCAGCAAACTGCGGGCGTTATCAATGGTTGCCAAGTCACCTGGTCTTAACCGCCGGTATACCTCAATCAGGGCCTCGTTGGCAGTGTTGGATGGGTCTTTATTCAATGTGGCGTCAATATAATTAATTTCACCCTGGTCGACGTGCTTGAAGGCATCTTTAATCTGTTTGTCATCCAAGCCGAGTGCTTTTAGAAGTGTCGTGACGGCAATCTTGCGTTTTCGGTCTATCTTTACATAAATCGCCCCAGCGGCCGAGGTTTCAAACTCCAGCCATGCCCCACGGACAGGAATGATCTTGGCTCCATATAAACTGTAGGTCCCGTGCGGATCGGCAGTGAAGAAGACCCCGCTGGAGCGAATCAGCTGACTGACTACCACCCTTTCGGCACCGTTAATAACGAATGTTCCTCGGCTGGTCATCCAAGGATAATCACCAAGGTAGATTTCCTGATCTTTGACTTCACCGGTAACTTTATTTGTCAGCTCAATCGTAGCCTTCAGCGGGGCTTCATAGCTTACATTGTTCTCCCGGGCTTCACCCTCACTCATCTTGGGGTCTTCGAAGTGGTAGT
This sequence comes from Candidatus Babeliales bacterium, assembly GCA_035479215.1. Lineage (GTDB taxonomy): Bacteria > Patescibacteriota > Saccharimonadia > Saccharimonadales > UBA10212 > JAIFWC01. The sequence goes on from DATIIZ010000012.1 coordinate 33,961, forward strand.
CCTTGAAGGAGATACTGAGTTTTGTACCGGTATAATCGTCTATTGGGCTGATCTCAGCCAGTAGCTCACCTAAACCCTCATCCACGAACCATTGGAAAGAGGTATTCTGGTGGCTCACCAGGTTTGGTGGAGAGATTATGTCATCTTGTTTTGTAAAGTACGTGCGTTTCGCAATATTGCCCAAAGTTTTTGCCATCAAAAGCAATGCTCCCTTTATAAAAATTAGTTGTCGCTTATGCGAAGCCCACTACGTTCGGCGATGCGCATCCTATTCCCACGAGCAAGCACCAAAGTACACTACTTCTTACCTACATTCTGAAGGAGTCTAGCACCTATGTCAAGAACGGAATTTTGTGATATTACTCACTCTAACTTAAGCGGCTTTCTTAATTGAATCAGCCACTTTTCTAGAATCTATCACTCTATCAATAATTCCATACTTCTTGGCATCTTCGGCGCTCATCCAAAAATCGCGGTCAGCGTCTTTTTCCAACCTGCCGATAGGCTGGTTGGTATTTTTTGCCAGGATGCCAATGAGCCTTTTCTTGATATCCTGCATCTCCCGCAGAGTAATTTCCATCTCCGTAACAGATGAACGCTCGCGGCCGCTGGTCCAGGGCTGGTGTATCATTACTTTACTGTTGGGCAGAATCAGTCGCTTCCCCTTAGTGCCGTTACTTAATAGTACGGCGCCCATGCTGGCCTGCATGCCGACTCCAACTGTCTGAATATCGCATTTGACGTAGTTCATGGTGTCAATGATGGCCAGTCCGTCATAAACACTGCCACCGGGGCTGTTAACATAAAAAATAATATCCTTATTGGGGTCTTGGTTTTCTAAGAACAGCATCTGGGCGATTATCAGGTTAGCGGAGTGTTCATTTACATCACTGCCGAGAAATATGACCCGGTCACGAAGTAAGCGGCTATATATATCGTAGGCCCGTTCAAACCGGCCCTCCTGTTCGATGACAGTAGGAACTAATATTTGCGAAGTTGGTTTAGCTACTTTATCCATATGTAATAAGAGTATATTTGATAATTTGGCACTCGTCAAGTGAGAGTGCTAACTAAGCTTAGCGGAGCTACTTTCCGGCGTATTCTGTCAGTTTAGCTAGAGTTTTTTCGGTTAATAGTCTGGATTCAATATCGCGGCGGTTTTCCGGCTTATCAAGTTCCGCTTGCATCTGTTGGTCTTGGTACTGGCCCTTTAAAATCTGCAACCTGATTTCCAACTCTTCGGGCGTTACACTCAGGCCTTCCTTTGCAGCTATCTCGCTTAATACCAGACCGGATTTGACCCGCTCGACTGCTTCTGGGAGGTGCCTATGGCGATGTTCTTCTTCCGTAACTCCCTCTGCCTTTAAGTGCTCCTGCCAAGTCTCTCCTCGATAGGCTAGATTTTGCTTTTCCTGGTCCTCCAGACGCAGATTCTCTTCTTCAACTAGGCTTTTTGGCACTGCTAGTTCTGATTTTTCAACGATCTTACGAACTAACTGAGTCTGGTATTCATTATCTGCCTGCTGTTGTCTTTCGATCTGCAGCTGCTTTTTAATATCAGCTTTTAGTTCAGCTAGGGACTTGAACGGCCCGGCTTTTTTAGCGAACTCATCATCAATCTTGGGTGATTTGAGTTCCTGGACTTTGATGACGTTGACCGTAAAGTTGACTTTCTTATTCTGCATAGCAGCAACTCCGTAATCTTTTGGAAAGTTGATGTCGAACTTCTTAGTTTGGCCGGCACCAACGCCCAAAAGGTGGTCCTCAAACCCCGGTATAAATGTGTTGCTGCCAAGTACTAACGGATAATCCTTACCCTCGGCTCCACCTATTTTCTTACCATCGCTGTCTACTCCAGAGAAATCAATTGTCAGCTCATCGCTTAATTTGGATTCCCGGTCAACTTCAGCCCGTTCGGCCATCCGTGTCCGCAGCGAATTGATTACTTCGTCCACGTCCTTAGCGGTAATCGTGACTTTTGGTTTAGCCTGTTTCATGGCCTTATAGTTCGGCAGTTTTATTTGGCCAAGTACCTCAGTTTCGGCTTCAAATTCCAGCTGGGTGTAGGGCACGAATTTCTTGAGCTGGACATTAGGTGTATTTACCGGCCGTATCTGCTCTTGGTCGATGGCTCGTCGATATAGGTCATTGATAGCGTGCTCCATGAATTCATCCAGCAGACGTTGTTGGTTGACGTGTTTTTCTAGCAGCTCCACCGGCGCTTTTCCGTTCCTGAAACCAGGCACTTTCACGGATTGCTTAAAATGGCTAAGTACATGGCGGTAGATCGGCTGAAGATCCGCCGCTTCACCTTCGATGACCAATGTTACATTGGTCGGGCTATTATCTTTCCTCACAACTTGCATGAGGCTTAATTATATCTACTTCTTATCTGTTTTTCTAGGGCTGGTTGTCCCGGGTAGACAAAAGATTTTCGGCCAGCTGGTCGATATCAAGGCTTTTCTCTTCACCTGTAACCAGATTTCTAAGCTTCAGATGTCCGGTCGAAATCTCTTCATTACCGATAAATATGGCGTAATTAACTCCGGATTTGGCGGAGTGTCTTATTTGAGAGTCAAGTTTACGGCCAGTGGCATCAACTGCAACATTAAGGCCTTTGGCGCGAAGGCTATCAAGGATACTTTGGGCTGGCCTATAGGTATCACCCACTAAAATAGCAACAGCATGGGCCTCAGGCTGAAGATGCGGTAAAAGATCGTGCGTGACAAGGAAATTCTGCAATGTCACGTCGCCCATACCGAAACCGACTGTCGGTACCGGTTCGACGCCGAAAAGCTCCACTAAGCCGTCGTAGCGGCCGCCGCCGAACATCGATCTGACATTTTCTTGATTTGTGTCGAAGACTTCAAAAACTATGCCGTTATAGTAGTCCATGCCCCTGATGACTGAAAAATCAAAATGGGCACTACTGATACCGGATGCCGCTAGCATGCTCATAAGTTTATGAAGTTCCTGAGCGGCATTGTCGTCCCTGACTTCTACTGGCAACGAATCCAGGCTTTTTGATTCCATCAGTTCCAATAGTTCTTTGTATTGGTTCTCGTTTTTTAAGATATCTCTGGCCTGAGCGTGGAATTCGTCCCGCTCAATCTTATGCCAGCGGTCAATAAGTTTGCTGGTTTGATAAATCTGGCTGTCATCAAGCCCCATGTACACCTTGAGGAATCTATCGACAAGCTTGCGACTGTTGATCCGGATGACAAAATCATCTCCTTGGGCACCGAAGCTGCGCAGAATCCGATCGGCAATCACGATGATTTCGTGGTCGGCGCTAGTATCAGCAACCCCGAACAAATCGACATTCAGCTGCCAGTGTTCACGCAGCCGGCCCGCCTGGGGCCTTTCATACCGCCAAAGGTTTGGCAGGCTGTACCAGCGCAGCGGATAGGCCAGTTCCTGGCGCTTGCCAGCTACCATCCGGTTAACTGAAGGTGTCATTTCCGGCCTGATGGCTAACTTGCGTCCGGCCTTATCTTCAAATGAATATAGCTGTTTTTCAACGATTTCTTCACCGCTCTTTGCCGAATATAACTCTAGAGGCTCCAGCAATGGGGCATTATATTCTTGGTAGCCAAAGCTCTCGGCCACTTGGCGCAGCTTGGCAAACATATACTTTTGTATACGCTTATCTTCCGGGTAAAAATCCCGGGCTCCTTTATACGGTTGGGTAGAGAGACTCATATCTGAAGATTATTATAGCGGACATTGCCTGCCAAAGCGGATATAATTGATTCATCATGGCCAAAACCAACCTTCGTGCCAGAAAAACCTCTGCTTTTTACATTCCGAGCGCTTTTGATTTATTCACTCCAAGTAAAAACATAGTTTTAAATAATATATGGATATTTGCCCCCTTGTACGCCGTTTTTTTTATATTCTGGCTGCATAGTTGGATATGGTCGCCGACCATCAACTCAGGCCCACATTGGTATACCCGGCTAGACGGGCTTAGCCCAGGCTGGACAGCCAGCCCGCTGCCGACCTACAGCAGCTTTATTGTCGTAGGATTTTCATTATTCTGGTTCTTGATTGTATTAGTAGCTGGCTCTATCGCTCAGATGATGTCCCATACAGCTCAGTTGTACGGAGCGGAGCAGAAAAACTTGGCCTTTGATAAATTGTGGCTGGTAGTAAAAGAAGTCGGATGGCGTTTAGTTGGCCTTTATTTAGTAGTTTTTCTGACTGTTGTATTGGGACTAATTCTATTTATTGTTCCCGGGCTGATAATGATCAGGCGCTACTTTCTAGCTCCCTACGTATTAGTCGATAAGAAATGTGGCGTCCGTGAAGCCATGGATGAGAGTGCCAGGTTATCGAAGATGAATACCGGTTCAATCTGGGGAATAATCGGCGTTATGTTATTAATCGGACTAGTAAATATTATCCCTGTTTTCGGAGGGCTGGTTTCGTTCGCATTGGGCGGCCTTTATTCCGTAGCACCAGCTTTACGTTACACCCAACTAAGAAAGATGTCCTAAGAAGAATGGTCGAAATATACCTTTGCCGCCATGGACAAAGCGCAGCAAATGCCGAAGGGACTCTAGCTGGCCATTTAGATTCACCGCTTAATGACATCGGCCGGGAGCAAGCCAAAGAATTGGCTGAGTTAGCTAAAAAATCAGGGCTTAAATTTGATATCGTTTACACATCACCGCTTAGCCGGGCAAAAGAAACTGCTGAAATTATAGCCAGAGTGACTAAATCACCTTTGCCTAAGACTATGAATCAGCTGATTGAGAGAGACTTTGGGATATTAACCGGTAAAAAGTATAGCGAGATCGACGACTACGCTACAGAATTTCTAAAAACTGACGAAATATATTACTTTACCGAGGTTAAGGATTCCGAGACTTTTCCGATGGCATTCAAACGAGCACAAGGAGTACTTGATTTAATTAGAGGCAGACATAAGTCAGGCAAGGTGTTGTTAGTAGCCCACGGCGATATTGGTATGATGCTGTTCGCCGCCTTTCACAAAACACCGTGGAAGAAGGCTCTAACTCATTTTCATTTTGGTAATTCTGAACTTCTTTTGTTGAAGGAAGATCTGCGGCATAAGCCCCATGTCTTTGAGATCGACCAAAGAGGCATTAGTGAAACTGCTAATTAACCAGTTTGTCTATCGCCTCACCGAAGGCGGCTTCTTTTAGCGTCAGGCTGTTATTCTTCATCCTGGCGAGAATCTTATCAGTAGCTACTACTAATATCCTTTCGAGTTCCTGGTTAACCTTTGCCTCTTCCCAATGTTCGCCCTGCCTATTCTGCAGCCATTCCAAGTAGCTGACCGCCACACCGCCAGAATTGGCTAAGATATCAGGCACGTCTAGGATTTTATTCTTTTCCAGATATTTATAGGCCTGATAACTTACCGGCCCGTTGGCCAGTTCCAGAACAATCTTAGACTTAACATTGCTGACATTAGCTTCATTAACCGAGTCTTCCAGTGCAGCCAAGACTAAGACGTCGACGTTTAAGCCGACCAGTTCCTCGTTGCTGATTTTCTTTCCAAGACCCCAATTAATGAGTCTGCCGTTTTCTTTCTTAAATCTGTCGGCTTTCGTAGGTGAAATACCATTTGGTTCATATACTCCACCGCTGGAATCGGTCGCAGCCACCAACTTCCAATTTTTTATATCATGCTCAGCAACCAGCGAGAAAAACGAACCCACATTTCCCCAGCCCTGGACAGCATAGGTCACCTGTCCCTTAATACTTAACCTCTTAAGTATTTCACGTAGCACAATAACTCCGCCTCGCCCAGTTGCTGCCTCCCGTCCTAGACTGCCGCCTTTTTGGATGCTTTTGCCAGTGAAGCTGGCGTGAGACTTATCACCGGTTAAATTTTCATACTCATCGACCATCCAGTCGATTATCTGTGAATTAGTATTAACATCGGGTGCAGGCACATCCTTATCTGGTCCGATATTCTTATAAAGACTCTGTACGTACTTGCGCGATAATTCCTGGAGAGATTCAATGGAAAGTTCTTTTGGATTAACTCTTATTCCACCTTTACCGCCGCCAAGGGGTATGCCGATGGCGGCTGTTTTAAAACTCATCAGTGTGGCCAATGCCCTGACCTCGTTTAAATTCACCTGCGGGTGAAACCTTATCCCGCCTTTATAAGGGCCGAGTTTATTGCTGTGCTGGATGCGGTAAGCCTGGTGTTTCGAGCCGTCTGAAAGTCCAATTTCGAATGTATGTTCGGCATTAATAGAAATTAGATCTTCTGTCTGCTGATCGCTGAGGCCAAGCTTTTTTGCAGTGTCCCGGATTATTTTCGTGGCTGTATCTAACATATTGTGATTATAAGTGGTGGGTGAGAGAGGACTCGAACCTCCACGGGTTGCCCCACTAGCTCCTAAGGCTAGCGTGTATACCAATTTCACCACTCACCCTTAACAGGGGTATTTTACTTGATTCTGCGAAAAAAGACTAGCTTGGCATCATGGTAATCTTTCGTAGCAGCAATTTCGGTCAAGTCGAATTTAGGTATTTCTAGCCGCCCCGGCAGCGAGAGGACAGCTAGACCGCCGGCCTTGACGTGTCTTTTTATAAGACGCTGCATAAGACTAGTCTGCAAATCGTCATAAGGCGGATCAAGGAGTACTATATCGAACTTCTTCTCCATATTATGGATACTCCAACCCCCGGTGTTGGCCTTAATAACCTTGACAGTTTTCTGCAAGCGCAAGTCTTTAACATTCCTTTCGATTACAAAGTGTGCCGAGCGGTCAATATCTATAGCAACTACACTCTTTGCACCACGACTAGCGGCTTCGAAAGCCAAAGCACCGCTACCAGCAAAAGCATCCAGAAAGCTCAGGCCTTCAATATCGCCCAAAACGTTAAAGAGTGCCCCCCGGGCTTTATCGCTCATCGGGTGAGTCTTGCGGCTGTGAGGGCTTTGGAATTGCTGACCTTTAAGCGAACCAGAAATAATTCTCATATATTTATTTTAATTCAAATTAGTAACAGCGCGCAAAACGCTCACCCGTCTCATTAGATGAGGGTAGGTATCTAGTTCTTCGCTTTTTTCTATGAATTCTTGGGCTGTTTCACGAGCAGCTACTATTAACTTGATGTCCGATAGGTTGGCGATGCGTAAGTCCAAGGCACCGTGCTGGATAGTTCCATATATTGCCCCCGGCCCTCGTAACTGGAGGTCTAATTCGGCCAGTTTGAACCCATCAGTCATAGTTTCTAGTGCCTTAAGCCGTTGAAGGGGGGCTTTGATATCGCCAAGCATTAAAAAACAGTAACTTTGGTGTTTACTCCGGCCAACACGACCCCTTAACTGATGTATTTGCGCCAATCCGAATCTTTCGGCGCCAATAATCATCATAACTGTGGCATTGGGAACATCGACACCAACTTCGATCACGGTAGTACTGACTAAAATTTCATATTTTCGCGCCAAGAAGTCGCCCATTACTTTTTCTTTTTCTTCTGCTTTCATACGCCCATGGAGCAAGCCGACCCTACGGTGCTTGAAACTCTTTTCGGACAGGTCTTTATAGGTTTCTTCGGCAGATAGGCCTGAGCTTTTTTCGCTCTCAGTTATTAACGGGCAAACTACGAACATCTGCCGGCCGGCGGCCAGTTCCATATCAATTTCCAGATATAGTTTTTCTTTTGATATTGGTGAACAGATTTTTGTTTTGATAGCCTGTCGTCCTGGCGGCATTTCATCTAAAATCGATACATCCAGTTCACCATAGAGTGTCAGTGCCAGGCTCCTAGGTATCGGAGTAGCTGTCATATGTAGCACATGTGGCATATGTCCGGCTTTAGCCTGGAGTTTTTTACGCTGGTCGACTCCGAAACGATGTTGTTCATCAACTACGATCAAGCCCAGTTTATGCATATCTACTTTCTCGGCTATCAGAGCATGGGTGCCGACAATCAGCCTGGCTTCGCCGCTAGCTATTTTCTGTTGGACGGTTTTTTTCTGCGAAGGCTTTAAGGAACCTAGCAATAATCCTAGCTGCTCGCCGTAGCCAACACTATCAAACAATCTATGGAGCGTTTCGGCGTGCTGGCGGGCTAGGATTTCGGTGGGAGCCATAAATGCTACCTGATAACCTTGTTCCATAACCATAAGTGCCGCCATAGCCGCCACGACCGTCTTTCCTGAACCCACATCTCCTTCGACTAATCGATTCATCGGCTGGAATTGCTGCATATCTTGGTAGATGCGCCAAACAACCTTCCGCTGGGAGTTAGTCAGTTTAAACGGCAGCTTATCAACAAATGTTTTAGCTAATCTCTCATTAAAGGCTATCGGGACGGCTTTTTCATAAGAGAATTCTTGTTTGTTAAGCAGTGCCGCCAGGCTGAGCTCAAAGACCTCTTCAAATCCCAGTCGTTTTTTTGCGGAGTCCAGCGCCTTATCCGATGACGGGAAATGTACCTCTGATACTGCCATTGAATACCCTTCCAGTCTCTGGTTTTTTAGCAGCCAATTTGGCAAGTGTTCAGGCAGTTCTTTGACCACAGTCAAAGCCTCGCGTATAAGTTTTCTTATTTGGTTAGATTTTAGTCCTTTAGTTTCTTTGTAGACCGGAATGACACGGGCACTATTTATCGGAAAATCACTCAGCAACTCGACTGAGGGGTTAGCAATAGAAAACCGGTTTCTGCGCAGGGCATATTCGCCGGCAATGAAATAATCCTGACCTTGTTTAATCGCATTGGCTCTATATGGCTGGTTGAACCAGACTAAGCGGACGCTGGCTGAATCGTCGCTAGCTATTGCCTCTGTAATATGCATACCCCTCCTGACGTACCTGCCAACCACAGAGCTGATTTTGGCATTGATTGTTACGCGGCCGGGCCTGAGAGATTTGACCTGTGAGATCTTGGAATAATCATCATAACGCCTTGGAAAATACTCGATTAGGTCGTTTACGGACTCTATACCAACTATGGCCAATTTCTTGGCTAATTCATTACCCACACCTTTGAGGTCGGTCACTGGATCGGTCAATAACACTATGGTTAGTTTAGCAATTAATAACTGCGGTGTCTGGCTTGCTCTCTAGCCTTGATAGCGATAGAATCATCAATTTCGAGCAGTTTAAAATCTTCGTATCTTTTTTTAGCTGCCAGCGAGATAAGTTCATCACAAAAATGAGTGTTGTTCGGCAGGAACGGGCCATGCAGATACGTGCCAAAGACATTGTTAGTCCGGGCGCCTTCTGTCTTATCCTTGCCATTATTGCCGCCGCCGCGCAGAACTTTACCGAGTGGGGCCTGAGCAGGACCTAAGAAGGTCTGTCCGCTGTGATTTTCAAAACCGAAAAGCTGCCCGAATTCTGACACGACCATGACGTTTCCGATCATTCGTTCCTGACCGCCGAACGTCTCGGCATCGAAAATGCCGATACCTTTGACCTCTTCTTTGGCATGTGTCACATACCTATGCCCAAACAACTGGTAGGTACCGCAGATGACTATCATCGGTGTTCCTTTATCGGATAGTTCGTGAATAGTATCCTTTATACGCAAGATGTCTGTTTGAACGTCCGCCTGCGCCGAGTCCTGTCCGCCACCCCCGATGATGATATCGATGCTTGATGGTAATTGTGAGCCCGGATGATGGTGATGAACTATCGGTTCTAATCCGTGCCATTGGGCTCGTTTCTTTAGAGTCAGGGCGTTGCCATGATCCCCGTAGGTATTTAGTTCGTTTGGATAAAGATGCAGTATATGGAGCTGCATCATACCTTCTCCCCGTTCTTAATTAGATAGTCATATAGCTGCAGCATGGCCGTATAGGTTGCCAATATGACCTTGTCCCCATTTTTCATACTTAGTTCTTTAAGAGCCTTGGGCAGACTGGGTTCGATCGTCGCGGTAGCAACATCGTCATAACTAAGCCGCAGGGCCATATCGACACCTCGCTTGCCGCTGGTGATGCTTACTTTCCGTCCGCTTAGGCTAGAGAAGTCAACGTCCCATAGCCAGGATACATCCCTACCGTCAGCGATGTTATCATTAATTGCTATCATTAGATTCGTATCTTTAGTACTGTATGAAGAAAGGGCTTGGGTGCAACTGGCCGGGTTTTTTACTAACACAAGTTCGATTTCGGCTTCGTTTTTTAGTTTGTACCGCTCGCCCCTGCCGAAGGCCAACGTAACAACAGATAGAGTGGATACCAGATCTTCAGTCTCTATATCGGGCAATAACGCGCGGCAAAGTGCCAATGCAGCGGCGCCATTTAAATAATTATGCTGGCCGGTCAGTTTGAGACGAGCCTTGAAATCTTTGCCGCCGATCTTGTAAGTCACCTCTTGCTCGGAAAAACTTATCAACTCTACATCGGCCGTCGGTTCCTTCAAATTCTCTTTCTTTTTATGGGTGTTGCCAACGGCTGCCAGCTCATAATCATTAGGGAAGAACTTCCGTAATTTTTCCGAGAATCCGAAATAAATCGTCTGAACCTTATTCTCAGTTGATATATTCTTAGCAATAGTAAAAAGTTTCGGGTCTTTTGAATTGGTAACAATTCCTTGTGTTGCTTTCCCCATCGCATCTTTCACATAAGAAGCGATAGTATCGACTTCACCGAAGCGGTCCAGCTGGTCGCGACTGACATTTAGCCCCAACACCCACCTGGGTTTTATCTGTTCAACCAAAAGGCGGGCAGAGGCCTCGTCGACCTCTAATACCGCTATGTCATATGGGAGCCGGTTAAATAACGTGGCGCTCCTGGATAAAGTAGAGGCTATTCCACGCATAAGGTTGCTGCCGGTGGTATTGGTTAAGACCTTTTTATGATTTGCTTCGAGTATTTGTGTAACGATTTTGGTCGTAGTCGTTTTTCCATTGGTGCCGGTGATGATGATTACGCCCTCGGGAATTTTTCTGAGCATTGACGGCAGGTAATTTGGAAATAACCCCTCAATTACCAGCCCGGGCAGGGCGTGTCCGCCGCCTGGCCTGAATAGCAGCCCCAGGCGAATGATTTTACCAATAAAGGTTGCTGCTAGGTTCTGCATAAACCGTTAAGCCAGTTCAACCAGTACAGAATCTTTGAATGCCTTACCTCGCCTTAACATTAGACGGCCGTGCTTAAAATCGCCAGATTCCAGATGTGCTTTTCCAATTTTTTCTCCGTCTATATATACAGCCTTGCTTTCCAAAAGCCGCCTGGCTTCGGAGTTTGATGCAGCTAGGCCAGATTCCGACAATACCTCGACAACTGATGTACCCGGTTGTACTTTTACATTAGTTAGAGCTCCTCTTATTTCTTTCATAGCTGGTTCTTCAGCCTCGGCAATAGGTTTTTTACCGGTTATATATTCTGTGACTGATTCAGCGAACTTTTCATGTTTTTCTCCGTGGACCAATTTAGTTACTTCCTGAGCTAGCTTAGTTTGGGCTAATCTGTTCTGCGGATCTGCTTTATGCTTTGATATGATTTCGTCTATATCATTCTTTGGAAGAAAGGTGAATATTTTTAGATACTCATCAACATCATCGTCCTCGACATTTATCCAAAACTGGTAGAACTGGGTTGGCGATGTTCTAGCAGCGTCCAGCCAGACTGCACCCTCCTCACTTTTTCCAAACTTTTTACCAGTAGCCTTATTGATGACCAGGGGCATACTGAAAGCATGGGCTTCTTTTCCTTCTTTTTTGCGAATTAATGGCACGCCGGAAAGCATATTGCCCCATTGATCTGAGGCGCCGATTTGTAGTTGGACGTTCTTGTTAGTAAACAACCACCAAAAGTCATAACCTTGTAATAATGAGTAGCTGAATTCGGCGTAACTGATACCAGTTCCCGCCATCCCCATCCTGGCATTAACAAACTCCCTCTGTATGAGTTCGGTCATTGAATAATGCTTTCCGGTATCTCGTAAAAAATCCAGGTAGTTTACACTTCCAAGCCAATCCAAATTGTTTAGTAATTCGTGAGGTTTACCGTCAAACAACATTTGTATCTGCGATTGGATGCCTTTGATATTTTTGGCGATTTCTTGCTTGTCCTTTAGATCGCGTTCTTCATCTTTGCCGCCAGGATCCCCGATTAAGCTTGTGGCGCCGCCGACCAGCATAACCGATTGCCATCCGGCATCCATTAACCGCCTAGCGAGCAATATTACTGCTAGGTTCCCTATAGTCAAGCTGTCAGTGCTGGCGTCAATTCCCAGATAGAATTTTTTAGGTTCATCCAGCCAGCCAATATTTGTAAAAGTCTTGTCTTTTATCAGGCCTCTCCAGACTAAGTCCTCAGATAATTTCATAAGCTAATTTTCAGCAAAATGTCCTTTATTACTTATTAGTATAACCGAATATTATTATGCTATTTGTAACTAAGCGTTTTGATATAATAGTTCCGAATGGGAGTATAAGAAAACTAGATGAAAAAATCTCCGCGTTCCTCTAAGCACGCACCGATTACGACGAGGAGCGGCAAGGTGTTAAAAGTCAACCGCTCATTGGGGGAACGCTATGTTGCTATGAAACAAGCCAAGTCCCTTCGTAAGGTGACTCGTCTTCGTGGCCTACCTAAATCGAGGCTTAAGCGGTGGGCTTGGCGCCTGCATCCTAAACGCCTGGCCGAGTTCTGGTTCAGTCGCGATGGCGGGATTATGGCACTCAAAATTGTTGGTATAGCCATTCTAACCCTATTCATTATTATTCTTGGGGTGTTCGCTTTTTTTAGGAAAGATCTAAAAAGCATCACTGATGTATCGGGCAGCAACCTCGGAGGTAGCATCAGTTATTTCGACCGCAGCGGTCAAACACTGTTATGGCAGGATTATAATGCCGTAAAACGAGTGCCCGTTGAGAGCAACAATATTTCACCATACCTTAAACAGGCTACAGTCGCAGTCGAGGATAAGGATTTTTATAACCACCGTGGTTTTGATATGAAAGGAATAGTAAGGGCGGTATACGTCGATGCTCTGCACCGGGGAGGCAAACAGGGCGGTTCGACTATTACCCAGCAATTAGTAAAGCTGACCCGGGATTTCAACCAAGACCGTAATATTGTCTTGAAGATGAAGGAACTAATTTTAGCTGTTGAACTAGAACGTAACTATACTAAGGATAAAATTCTGACTAGTTACTTGAATGTTGCCCCTTACGGCAGCGTAGATTACGGCGCTGAATCTGCGTCCCAGGATTACTTCCACAAAAGCGCCAAAGACCTGACTCTGGCCCAAGCTGCATTCTTGGCGGCTATACCCAAAGCCCCAGCTTATTATTCTAAGTACAGCCCCTATTTCGATCAGAAGTTATTCACCAACCGCTATGAATACGTTCTTAACCAAATGCAAAACCAAGGTAAAATCACTAAGGCGCAAGCTGAGGAAGCCAAAAAGACTGACGTGTTAGCGCAAGTACAACCGCAACAAAACCGTTATGCCGGAATCAGAGCCCCTTACTTTGTACTGGCGGCTCGAGATGAACTGAATAAGACTTTCGCCAGCCAGTCTGCTAAGGTCGGCGGCTGGAAAGTCACAACGACCGTAAACATGGATCTTCAGACTAAAGCTGAGCAAACCGTTCAGAATAACCTGCGCAATGTAACATCTCACGCAGGAGACGAAGAAGCGTTAGTCGTCGAAGATGTGAAAACCGGCCAAATGTTGGCTTTAGTTGGTGGTACTGATTTTCTTAACGCCGACCATGGTCAGCTTAACTATGCCCATAGTGTGAATATTTCTCCGGGCTCAAGCTTCAAGCCTTACGACTATGCCACGCTTATCGATAACAACACTAATGTAGGAGCTGGTTCTGTTCTTTATGACAGCCAGGGGGCTATACCGGCAGGTTATAGCTGTACAAACAAGGCGAATCCAAGAGGTAATAATAACGCTAACTGTTTATGGGATTATGACTTCATCTATCCTGGCCCAGAGACACTACGTTATGCATTGGGCGGCTCTCGGAACGTACCGGCTGTTAAAGCCATGATCCAGTCGGTTCCCAACGACACCAGCACCAACCGGACTAAATCTATTAACAAAACAATCGGCACAGCCAATGCCTTGATGTCATCCCCCGGGGCATATCGTTGCTTTAAACCAGGTATTGATGTCAGCCAGGCAAAAGCTTCGGACGAAAGTCAGTGTTACGGCGCCTCGGCCATCGGCGACGGTGCTTATCTGCATCTTGATCAGCATGTTAATGGTGTGGCCAGTTTAGCCAGGCTGGGTAATGCCATCCCTGAAACTTATATATTAAATATTCAAAATGCTTCTGGAAAAACCTTCTATAAGTATAAGCAGCCAAAAGGCACCCAAGTCATACGGCCCGAAGCCGCTTATATCGTAAATAATATGACTTCTGACCCCAATGCCAGTTACTTAACCGGTTCTTTCAAATGGCATAGATATAACGGCTGGACCAATTCCATTAAGACCGGGACGACGAATGACAGTTATGATGGATTGATGATGAGCTGGAATACCCAGTTCGCCGTCGGCAGCTGGGTGGGTTATCACACGCGCAACCGCGCTTTGTCCACCTTCATGGAGAACCTGACTATCCCGCTCACCAGAACCATGATGGAGTACGCACTGGACAGCCAGCACACCACGCCTGTCAATTGGACGGAACCAGCCGGGATCCAGCACTTACCGGCCTATGTGGTCAGCCATAAACTAAGTAAAAACGGCGAAGTAGTGCCGAGTCCAAGTACTGATATTTATCCATCTTGGTACAAACAAAGAGCCGTTAGCAGCCAGAGCGTGACACTTGATAAAGTCTCGGGTAAAGTTGCCACGAATTGTACGCCTGATTCGGCCAAGCAACAGCTTGGTGGCAACGCCGCACCTAACGCGTTTTCAATCGACCAGTTTTATCCGCCCGGCAATAACGCCTCCAATGTTACCAATGCTAATGCCGGAGCCCAGGATGACGTCCATAATTGTAATGACACAAAGCCGAGCGTCGCATCATTCTTCATCGACGGACAGGATGCCTCGGGTGGTGGCAGCTTTAACTGTACTGGTACCTGTAATATAACTACGACGGTGACCGCCGGCACACATCCGTTCTCGGATCCCCAGTACCCTCAATTTCCTGGCACAGTCAGCCTGATAGTCAACGGCCAGGCCGTGCAATCCCAGAATGTCTCCGACTCTCCCAGCACCGCCAGTTTCAGCTACTCAGGATCGGGTAGTGCTACCTTGGCAATTCAAGTCACAGATAGTGTGCTATATAATGATTCATCAGCCAGCGCAACTGTCAGTTTTCCTTTGGCAAAAACGATAAAACTGGACTCTGCAAAGTTCGCTGCCGGGAGTACAACGATAAAATGGTCAGGCGGTAGTGGAACTATTACTGCAACTGGCAGTGGAGGAGGTGTCTGCTCAGCACCAGCAAGCGCAGGTGGTTGTAGCGGTCCAAACGCACCGAAGAACTCTATTGTTACGATATCGGACTCCGCTGGTGGTTCCGACTCTGGTAAGGTAGATTAATCTTGTTCTAGAAACGAATTTAACGCACTTCTGACATCCGACACTGATGTTAAGTGGGCCGATTTCTTTCCCGAACGGACAACAGGGCCGATAACGGCATCGAAACCCATTTTTTTAGCCTCGGCTATTCTCTTATCCAGAAATGGTACATGGCGGACTTCGCCCGACAAGCCGACTTCGCCAAAAACGACCGCATTTTTCTTTAGCTGCATCCCTTTTGCCGCCGATGCGATCGCCATACAGATAGCTAAATCAGCCGCCGGCTCCGTTAGCCTTATTCCACCCACGATGTTGATATATATATCCTTGTCCGCTAGCTTTAATTTTGTCCGCCGCTCCAGCATTGCGATTAAGAGATTCACCCTGTTAAGATCAACCCCACTGGCGGTCCGTTTTGGATAACCATAGCTGGTAGGGTTCACTAATGCCTGGATCTCGACTAATAGCGGGCGACTACCTTCTATCGTGGCGTGGACTATGGAACCGTCGCTGGCTCGACGTTCAGCTAGTAAAGCGGCCGAGGGATTACCGACTGGCTTCAATCCTAAATCAGTCATCTCGAAGATTCCGGCCTCATTGGTCGAGCCAAAGCGGTTCTTGATGCTGCGAAGTATCTTAAAGCCACCATACCTATCGCCCTCAAGCTGCAGGACAACATCAACCATATGCTCGAGGATTTTCGGCCCGGCTATCGACCCTTCCTTAGTGACATGCCCGACTAATACCAAAACCGTATCTGAAGATTTAGCGGCTGCTGTCAAAAGCTGGGTGCTATTTGTAATCTGGCTGACATTTCCGGCGGCTGAAGAGATTTCACTGACAGCCATGGTCTGGATGGAGTCAATTATAACGAGGTCATATCCCCCGGTAGAAATCGTCGCGGCTACATCATTAGCGACTGTTGACGCTGCAAGCTGCAGCTGTTTATCGGCAATCTTCAGCCTGTCGGCGCGGAGTGCGATCTGCTGAGGCGATTCCTCGCCGCTTACATAAAGCACCTTTTTTGTTTTGGAAGTATTATGACCCAGCTGTAGTAATAAAGTGCTTTTTCCTATGCCGGGCTGACCAGCCACCAAAACGACACTACCGGCCACCAACCCACCACCCAATACTTCATCCAGTTCGGCAATGCCGGTCTTTAACCTTTTAGCCTTGCTATTAAGAGCTTCTTGGGGGTTGCTTGTTGGTAGTTTCTTGCCGCTGGCACCAGCCGTGGCCGTGCTAACCTCCAGCTGCTCGGCCAAGGTGTTCCATTCACCACAAGTGCTACATCGGCCCTGCCACTTTGAATAAGAAGCACCACAACTACTACAAACATATTTGACTCCCAGTGATTTGGCCATAGTATCCCTAGTTTAACAAATTCACTGCGTAGCTGGTGTTCTGGTATCAATAGCCTTTTCCAGGCTAGCCAGTTCATGGGCCAAGGAATTATACTGATCTACCAGCTCGTTGTAGGTTCTTATATTAGTCCTAGTGCCCTGAACCTCTACGTTGTAATCGTCGACTTCGTTGTTAAAAGATGCCACTTTGGAGTTATACTCGCCAATTCGCCCATCGGCCTTTAAGCTATCCAGTTCCGCTCGGTCGGTTTCTATTTTTGTCTGCTGTGAATTCAAAGATTGCTCGGTATTATCAATCTGAGTCTTCAATGTTTTAAGCTGATTTTCGTATGATTTGAGTTGATCTTCTCGCCCAGAAAATTCCCCCTGGTAGGCTGCTGCATATGATGTTACCACGCTGCGATTTATAAAATAGCGTGAGTAGTATTTTTCTAATGGCGGCGGTAGGTTAGCTATTTCGGTCCCAAAGATCGAATGCATCTCATTGACTAAATCTTTCGGTTCGCTTTGTTTGTAGGAATTAATCGTATCGATAATTCTTTGGTCTTGAAGTCCATTGTTGTAATAGCTCTGTAACATCGAACTGACATTATCTTTCTCGCTTCTGCTAAGGCGGTCGTACATGGCGTGCAGCATTTCATGGGCTGAGGTTACTTCTTGGACACCGGCAAGTCTGGGATCGGTGACATTATATACGAATATTCCGGCTTGGTTAGAATGATAACAGCCTAGAATAATTGTTTTTTCATTCTCGTGGCAATCACTTCGGAATTGGCCAACATCTGATTCAATATCGGGGTGGTTTATATAAAAAACTCTTTGGGCACTGGCGGTCATAGTGTCGCGTTTGGCCAGTTCTTGTACATTGGCTGGAGGATTATAGCCATGCAGCTGCCACCAATCTGTCAATGCCTGGGCGTTGAAATAGATAACAAATGGAAATGCCAGCAAAGCTAACATTAAAACACCGCTCAGCACTTTCTTTGTGGCTCTCATTATCTAACTATGAGTATACCAAGCGATTTATTCTAAAGCTGCAGCGTACGTCAATTCAGTGGAATGGTCTTTAGTTTTTTTGGCATTAACTGTCACCACATCACCAGTGTGATAATTATCCTCCAGCAGCCCGGCGGCGATAGCATCCTCCAGTGTCTCTTGGAGTAATCGCCTCATTGGCCGAGCTCCGTTGTGGGCATCATAACCGCTCTCCATCAGGAATTCCTTGGCCTTGGGACTGACTTGCAGCCCGATACCCTTCTTGAGCAGTCTGGTGCGTAAATCATCCAGCTGGATATCTAGTATCTTAAGGGCGTCTTTCTTTGTCAAAGCCCTAAAGACAATTACTTTATCGATCCTGTTAAGCAGTTCAGGACGGATCATCCGTTTAAGATCATCTAGGACCTTGTCTTTATTAGACTGATGTAGGTCGTCAAGATTATTGTAGTCTGACGATTTGACGGCACCGAATCCAAACGAGGCCTCTTTTTGCAGTTTCTCAGCACCTATATTACTGGTCATGATGATTATCGTATTGGTGAAGTCTATTTTTCGGCCCTTGGAGTCGCTGAGTACACCATCTTCTAAGATCTGTAGTAGCATATTGAATACATCTGGATGGGCTTTTTCTATCTCATCGAACAGCACTACACTATAGGGCTGTCGGCGAATCCGATCTGTCAGCTGGCCGGGGTCATCGTAACCGACATAACCGGCTGGTGCTCCGACTAAACGAGCCACGGTATGCCGTTCGCTGAACTCACTCATGTCAATTTTAACCAGTGCATCTTCTGAGCCGAAGAATTCGCGTGACAGTACTCGTGCTAGTTCGGTTTTACCAACGCCGGTAGGCCCCAAGAAAATAAAGGAACCAATCGGGCGCTTTTCACTAGATATTCCAGAGCGCGAGCGTCGGACTGCCTTAGCAACGGTCTCTACAGCTTCGTTCTGTCCGATGATGTGTTTACCTAAGTTCTTTTCTAGATTAACTAAATATTTGGCCTCCGAACGTATGACTTTAGTCACCGGCACCCCAGTTATCCGGGCGACTGTTTCAGCAACATCATCCGATGTCAGGGCAATCGGCTTGCCGGCCCTGGTCGTGGATTCTATCTTTTTGATATCTTCGGAAATCTGGCTGGCTTTTTGCTTTTCACGGGCGGCTTTTTCATAATCTTCAGCATCGACAGCGTCATCAATCCTAGTGTTTACCAGTTTAAGTTCTTTCTGCAGCTGCCGGAGTTCTGGAGGGGTTTTGCCCTTATTCACCCTGAGGTATGCCGAAGTTTCGTCCAGCAAATCTATTGCTTTATCAGGCATATAGCGGTCATTTATATAGCGCCGGGCGAACTGGACAGTATCACCCAGAACGTCATCGCTGGCTTTTACACCATGGAATTCTTCGTAGTGCTTCCTTAAGCCCTTCAAGATCGCAAGTGTCTCATTAGGGGTTGCTTCCGGCACCTGGACAGGCTGGAAACGTCGCTCCAGGGCCGCATCTTTTTCAATGTAACGAGTGTACTCATCAGTAGTCGTAGCACCGACCATCTGGATCTTACCTCTTGCCAGTGATGGTTTAAGTATGTTGCCAGCATCCATCGAGCCCTCGGCAGCACCCGCGCCGACTATAAGATGAAGCTCATCTATAAACACGATTACGTTCTTATCTTGTTCGAGCTCAGCAATGACTTTCTTTAAGCGCTCCTCGAATTCACCGCGGTACTTAGTACCGGCGATCATGCCAGCGAGGTCTAAGGTTATGATTCTCTTTTCCACCAGACTATCGGGAACTTCTTCATTAATGATCCTCTGGGCCAGCCCCTCAACGATGGCGGTCTTACCGACACCTGGTTCGCCTATCAGAACCGGGTTGTTCTTTGTCCGGCGGTTAAGAATAGTTATGACTCGTTTGATCTGTGGCTCTCTGCCCACGACCGGATCGAGTTTTTTCTCACGGGCCAGCTTCGTTAGGTCTGTACCGAAACTTTCCAAGGTTGTTTTTTTGCCGCCCTTACCCCGCCGCTTACCGTCAGGTGATTGGCTGTCACCTTGATACTGCTGTCTTTGCAGGAATTGCTCCACCTCGGTATTGAGCCGGTCGACATCGACACTCATGTCCCGCAGAAGTGTCGTAGCCCGAGCGTTTTTCTGGCTCAGGATACTATAAAGAATATGTTCTGTGCCGCAGTAGTCTTGGTTGAATTCCTGGGCAATTTCCCAAGCCATCTTAAGGGTCAGTTTAGCGGTTTCTGACAGTCCTTTACCGCCCATGTTAATAACTAGAGTCTTAGGAGTCAGATTAAGGGCTAGGCGGGCGCGGTCAAGCGTAATACCAGCGCCTTCTAATATTTTGGAGCCCATGGAGCCTTCCTGGGCCAACAATCCGAGCAAAAGGTGTTCTGTACCAATATATGCACTGCCGCTAGCTCTAGCTATCGCATCAGCGTGCCGCAGACTATGCAGAGCATTATTAGTTAGGTGCGATAAGAATTCTTGGAAATCTGGTGAATTTGGAATCATATACTTATTTTATACCCTCACATTCTTACTTTTGGCTGTAACCTCTTTTACAGATATAAAAACGGTTAAGCGTAATTCAATTGTAGATAATTAGCACTCTCATGTCAAGAGTGCTAATTATCCTGGTGATTCCTATTTGCTGTCGGTGCCGTGTTCTTCGATTGCCTCCAGAAGTGAACTCTCCAAGTCAGACTTCTTTTTGAGTTTTTGGACGACAGGTTTAGATTCTACACCCTTCTCCTCAGGTGTTTCTTCTGTCTCTTTCACTTCTCCGGCCAACTTATCGGCTTCGACGTCCAGTTCATTACCAGTTAATTTACCGGCCAGTCGAACGTTTTGTCCAGCTTTGCCAATCGCGATACTTAACTGGTCCTCCGGAACGATAACAGTCGCCTTGCCATCCTTGAGGTTAACTTTGGTCACATTAGCCGGTTTCATGGCGTTGGCCACAAATTTAACAGGGTCTTCGTCCCAGACGACAATGTCTATCATCTCCTGGTTACCTATTTCGTCGCGGACTGCATTTATGCGTGTACCGTGGCCGCCGACGAAAGTACCGACCGGGTCAACGCCTTGGACGTTGGAGGCAACCGCGATTTTAGAGCGGACTCCGGCTTCGCGGGCCACTTCCTTTATCTCCACGGCGTTATTTTCCATCTCCGGCACTTCTGCCTTAAACAAAAGTTCGATGAATTCTTTGGAGCCCCGGCTAACAATGAGTTGGGGTCCACGGAAACCTTTCTCTACATCTTTAAGAAAAAATTTGAGTCTTTGGCCTGGGTAATAACGTTCATTTTGAATCTGTTCGCCCACAGGTAGTATCCCCTGTGCGCGTCCGAGTTCGACCCGGACCATCCGGCCTTCGACACGCGAAACAGTCCCGTTCACTATCGTGCCGATCTTATCTTCATATTCAGCCAGCACAATCTCTCGTTCTGCTTCACGCAACCGCTGTAAAATAACTTGTTTGGCGGTCTGGGCGGCCACCCGTCCGAAGTCTTCGACTTTTTGGACTATCTCAACAGTCTCCCCCACTTTGGCATTCTTTCGGATAACTTGTGCGTCGGAAAGACTGATTTGCGAATGAGGGTTTTCTACCTCATCTACGACATCCTTTGTCACAAAGGCGGTAACTTCACCAGTGTTAAGGTTCATGGTTACCCGGACTTCTTGCTCGCGGTCACCATAGTCGCGCCGCCAAGCGGCCGCCAAGGCCTGTTGGACAACGTCCTGGACCTGCTCTTCTGAAAGGTTTTTCTCCTCTGCGATTAGTTTTATCGCCTGGGCTAATTGTTTAAAATCCATTTCCATTTGTATCTCCTTCTCATGAAAAAATCCGACCTTATTGGCCGGACATCTACGCACAATTATACTTAACGTGAAGAATATAATCAACAGTAAATTGACGGTTAATTATTATTATGTTCAACTTTAGGTATGAATTTCCCGATAGAGCGCTACCAAGAAGCAGATTACCCTGAGAAATACGCCAAAAGTGTCTATAGAGCTGATCGCGCTCTAAATTTTTTGTATGGCATCGAACCCCATGGTATAGATAAGATTCCGCGCAGCGGTGCTGCAATTCTTGCTTTTGTTCATAGATCCTACAAAGATCCATGGATCTTAGGATCGCAAGTACCCAGAGCAGTCTTCGGGATGGGCAAAACCCAGCTTCGTAGATGGTATTATTTTGGATTAGGAAGGGTATATCTTGCAAACCGCGGCATAAAATATATAACCCGCGAAGATCCAACCCCAGATGAACTTAAGCCTTTTTATGGTTTGCTTCGAGAAGGAAAGGCTTTTGCTTCAGCTCCCGAAGGAACTTCTAAGAACAGAGGTGTAGAAGTAGGAGAAATGAGGTTCGGAGTTGGTAGGATTGCAGCCAAGATTGTTTCGGAAGGCGTTGAATGCAAAATTGTCCCGATTGCTATTGGCAGCGAAAAGACCGAATTAGGTAAACCAATTCCAGTTATTATCGGAGAACCTTTTACTCCAGATATAGCTGGTACCACATTAAGGCAAGCTGGCGAAGAGGCTAATGAAAAACTAATGCATAGCTTACAGGGACTTAATAATATAGCGTATGGTATTCGAGCTAGAGATGTATAGCCGGGCACTGCTAGAATTAATACATGGTAAAAAAAGTTAAAAGGCTTTTTGAGGAGTTCAAACCGGAGCATTACGAGCTCTATCTAGAACTGGATAGAGAGGATGCAAAGTTTAGCGGCAAGGTGGTTGTAGACGGACAAAAAACCGGCCGCCCCAGCCAACGGATAACTTTGCACCTATCCGGGCTCAAAACTAAAAGCGCAAAGATTACCAAAATCGATAAGAAACAGGCAAAAATCGCCGTTGATGTTGAAAGAGTTAATACTCACCGCTCATCTGATGAGCTAAGGATTCACGCTAAGGAGCAACTCTACCCTGGAAGATATTCTATTGAGATTGAGTTTTCGGGCAAAATCAGCGAAGCTATGCATGGTATTTACCCCTGTAATTTCGAACTAAATGGCAAGAAACAGCAATTAATCGCTACTCAGTTTGAGAGCCATCACGCCCGTGAAGTCTTCCCATGTATTGATGAGCCGGAGGCTAAAGCTATTTTCGGTCTGACCCTAGTTACTCCAGCCGGCGAAACTGTAATCTCTAACACACCTATCAGGAATCAGAAGAACAAATCCGGCCAAGTTATCACAGTTTTCGAACCGACACCGATTATGAGCACGTATTTATTGGCCTTTGCATATGGAGACTTGGACTATAAAGAGACCAAATCCAGCCGCAATATCAACGTCAGAGTCTATGCTACCCCAGACAAAGCCGGGCTAACTGATTTTGCGCTGAATGTTGCCGCCCGCTGCCTGGATTTTTTTGAAGAATATTACAGTACTCCATATCCTCTACCAAAACTGGACCTAATCGGCCTGCCGGACTTCTCGGCCGGAGCCATGGAGAACTGGGGGCTGATAACCTTCCGAGAATCTGTCTTATACGTCGACCCAAAGAGCAGTTCCATAGAGACTAAACAGGTCGTAGCCATGGTTATCTGCCACGAGATCGCCCACATGTGGTTTGGCAATTTGGTTACCATGAAGTGGTGGAACGATTTATGGCTGAATGAGAGTTTCGCCAATCTGATGGAGTATCGCGCCGTCGATGAATTATTCCCTGAATGGAAAATCTGGGAAGTATTTGTCCAAAGAGAAGTAACTAGTGCTTTGTCCCGCGATGCCCTACCGAATGTCCAAGCTGTCCAGACCCAGGTAAATCATCCAGACGAGTTAGCGGCAGTTTTTGACCCGTCAATCGTTTATGCCAAAGGTGGCAGTTTACTGAATATGGTAAGGCACTTAGTAGGCGAGGACAGTTTTAAGCGTGGTTTAAAGAGTTATTTCCAGGAATTTAAGTATTCGAATACCCAAGCCGATGATCTATGGCAACATCTAGGCAGTGTGAGCGGCTTGCCAATTGGCGATATTATGCAGAACTGGCTCCAAAAACCCGGTTTTCCAGTGGTCGAACTTGAGTATGTGCCGAAGAGCAAAGAATTTGAGGCAAGTCAGCAGCGTTTGGTACTCGGAGAAGTGGAATCGGCTAATTCGACAGTTTGGCAGGTTCCGCTGGCAGCCTCGCTTAAGACTAACAGCTCTATGTTGAAAGTAAAAAGTCAGAAGTTCAAAATTGAGGCAGAATCTGACTATCCCTTAATCTTAAACCATGATGGACACAGCTATCTAGTAACTCAATACCTTGACGCTGGCCATTTTGAAAATATCCTACAATCCGTTGAAAATAAAAGTCTTTCTTCAATCGACCGTCTCCTGTTAGTGCAGAATTATTTATTACTGGAACGAGCTTTAAAAGTTTCGACCAAAGATAACCTAAAACTACTGACGAGTTATTCGGCTGAAGATTATGAACCGGTTTGGGGCATGCTAGCTGGAATCATAGGTAATGTCAGGACACTCATCGATAAAGACCGGCCATTGGAAGATAAGTTGAATTCATATGTTCGGCCGCTTTTCTCTGAGTTAATTGTTAAGCTGGGCTGGCAGGCACAAACAAGTGAAACTGCCCAGACCCAAAAATTACGGGCTTTGATATTGAGCCTGGCTGCAGCCGCCGAAGAAAAGGGTGTCGTTCAAGAGGGCCTTAAGAGATTCCAGGACTTTAGTAAGCCCGCTGACTTGCCGCCTGATATCAGAAGTGTAGTCTATTACATCGGGGCTAGGTATGGCACGGTTAAAGATTTTAACAAATTGGTGAAATTGCATAATCGCCTGATGAATGCCGAGGATAAGGATGACGTAGCATCTGAATTAACCGCTACCAGGGGGACAGAGAAGATTAAAAGCTTATTATCAATGATTAAAAGCGATAATGTACGCCTGCAGGATGCTCCCACCTGGTTCGCCTGGTTGATCAGAAATCGATATTCGAATGCTCTGGCATGGCAGTGGTTGATAGATAACTGGTCTTGGGTTGAAGAAAAATATGCCGACGATAAATCTTATGATCGATTTCCACGTTATGCGGCGATGGGCTCCTCCAGTGAGCAACAGTTGCAAGCCTTCAGAGACTTTTTTGAACCAAAGCGAAGTATTGCCCTAGAGCGCCCGATTAATTTAGGAATAGAAGAAATCCAGAGCCGTATTGCTTGGCGAGAGAAGAATGAGCAAGCAGTCAAAGAATGGCTTAAGAAACTCTAAGTTAGTTAAGTTCTAATAGCTCTATCTGCTCACAGTTGAGCCCGCTAACTGCAGCCGCCATTAATAGATAATCGCCCTGCCAATCGTATTTTTGTCTCCAGACCTCGGCCGCGAAGCTCATTCTCTTTATTTTTTGATTGGCGATATATTCAAAGCCGTCACCTTGAGCTGTACTGGATCGGTATTTCACTTCTACGAAATAAATACAGCCGGACTTTTTGGCTATAATATCGATTTCACAAACTTTTGTCTTCCAGTTTCTATCTATAACTTCAAAGTCGCGATCCTCTAACATATCGATGACAGCAGATTCGGCCTTTAGGCCAAGTTCAGTTGTTTTCATAAGTTCTCCGCGATAGTAGATACCGGAGCGAACGATCTTCGATGGACAAGCCTAATAAAACCATAGGATGTTAATGCAGCCTGGTGCCCGGGAGTCCCATAGCCAACATGCTGTTCAAAGTTGTAAATGGGGTATTTTTTAGCAAGTTTAATCATAAAATTATCACGTGTGACCTTGGCATGAATACTAGCGGCCGAAACAATTGGCACTTGATTATCAGCGCCAATTAGAACCTGGGCTCTTTTGAATTTCTTAGGCAGATAGTTCACATTGCCATCCATAATTATCTCTTCATCAATCTGTACCCTTAAATCGAGCAGTGAACGCCGGGTGCCAAGTTTCAGGGCTCTAGCCAGGCCGAACTTATCGATTTCGGATACATTCACCCACCCCTCGCCGAATTCGCAGCAAACACTTAACTTGTTAAGTATTTGCCGACGTTGCTTCCTCGATAATAGCTTAGAGTCTTTTATTTCATCCGGTAGAGTTGTCAGGGCTCGGGCTGCCACAACTAAAAGTGGCCCAGCTAAGCAGCCACGGCCTACTTCATCTACTCCTATCATATTTATAGGTTATATTCTTCTAAAACGGGGGGCAAGTTATTTTTCTTTGTTTTGCTCTTCTGCCGGTCCCTTAGCTTCGGGACGTTCAACAGGCTTCTCTTCCAGTTTCTCTGCCTCGGACTTCGGATCTTCTGAGTTTACTGCTTCGACAGCAGCTTTTTCTGATTCTTTTTCAGCTTTGGCTTCTTCTGCATCATAGGACTCAACCTGATTATCGTGGATTCTTTCTTCCTCGGCTTCAGCTTGCTCATCCACCACCTTATTTACTGATTCCTTATCGAAATCTATGCCCGAGAGACGAGCACTTTTACCTGTCAGCTGGCGCATATAGGTAAGATAATTTCGTCGGACTTTACTGCGGCGAACGACTTCTACTTTCAGGATATTTGGTGAGTGAATCAAGAAACTTTTTTCAACACCAATGCCACTGGCAATACGCCGGACGTTAAAGGCACTCGTAAGACTGCCTTTGCGGGACACCTTAATAACTAAACCTTCAAAAATCTGGATTCGTTCTTTGCCGCCTTCGCGGATTTTTTGATGCACCCGAACTGTATCACCGGGCCTGACATCAACAACAGCCTTTTTTTTCTGCCGGTCATTAATTTTCTGGATAACACTTTCCATAAGTCTGGTAAAGTCTACACTAAAACTACTCCTTAAGCAACCGGCTAGCCGGCGACTCGATAGACCTCCTCTAGTGTTGTTAGTCCGGCGATTACTTTGAGTATTCCGTCCTGCAGCATAGTCCGCATACCCTCTTCGACCGCTTTTGCCTGTAAGCTATCAGTCGTGATTTCATTGGGAGGTAGACGCAATAACTTCTGCACGCCCGGTGTCATCTTAAGCTGCTCTCTTATGGCCAGCTGGCCTTTGAACCCAAAGGGATTGGATTCAGAGACTGCAGGCTTATACAGCGTCAGATTATTTATATCAGGCTTTTGAATACCTGGCGGCAACCCATCTATTACTTCCTTGATCCGGGCCTTGAGCTCATCTTCCGGCTGATACGGCTGCTTGCTAGTATCATCCAGCCTTCTGACTAGGCGCTGAGCCATGACTAGACGCATGGCATTAGCAAACAGTGGATTTATCCCCACCATATCGGACATGCGTGTCAAAGCTGCTGCTGCGCTTGAGCCATGAAAGGTGCTCAGTACCAGGTGGCCGGTTAAAGCTCCTTGTAGGGCAGTCCTGGCGGTGTCCTGGTCTCTTATTTCACCTACCATGACTATGTCTGGGTCCAGCCTTAGCACAGCCCGCAGTTTTTCAGCAAAGTCATGGCCCTCCAGGGCTCCTTCTACCGGAATCTGGACAACGCCTGAAATGTTATATTCCACTGGATCTTCTAAGGTTATAATCTTCCTTTCAGGTTTATTTAAAGTGTTTATCAAGGAATATAGGGTCGTTGTCTTACCAGAGCCCGTCGGCCCGACTATAAGCACCATGCCGGTCGGGTGCTGGATTATTTCGTTTACCGTAGCGGCTTCCTCTGAGCTTAATCCAAGATTCTCTAAATTCAGTAAATCAAGGCTCATATTAAATAGCCTCATGACGACGTCCATACCATAAAAAGTCTGGACTGTCTCTACCCGAAGATTGACAGTAACCGCTTCGCCGGTAGCCAACTTGTAGGAGCGGCTGATGTGGCCGGTCTGGGGTTCAGCAATATTGGTCGAAATATTGGCGGCACTGGCTACGGACGAACTAAGGTGGAGATACTTATCGTGACTTATAATGGCAACCGGGTGTAGTACGCCGTCTATTCTAAAACGGACCCTGATATTCTCTTTCTGGCACTCTAGATGAATGTCACTGGCTTTCAGTTCAT
This sequence comes from Candidatus Babeliales bacterium, assembly GCA_035479215.1. Classification (GTDB taxonomy): domain Bacteria; phylum Patescibacteriota; class Saccharimonadia; order Saccharimonadales; family UBA10212; genus JAIFWC01. The sequence goes on from DATIIZ010000012.1 coordinate 61,736, forward strand.
AGGCCTGCTGTACTAGATAAGCTACCATGTCGTCAGGACGAACCTTTTCCAGTGTCTGGCTTACCCGATCAATTATGCTGTCGGTATGCGATTGGTCGGCTATCTGTATATCTTCATATTCGACTTTTTTGGGCGGATCATAAATCTGCATATATTCTTTAAAGCCGGTTTCTGAAATTATTGAAAAAGTAACTCTTTGGTCGGTGAAACGTTGCCGGAGTTTATTTATGGTCTGCTGAGATGTTGTGGTCATTACACCGAAATGGATATTGTGGTCATCGGCTACCAGTGGTACTACTTTGAGGCTGTAGAGTTCCTGGACCGTCAGTATATTCCTAAAGAGCTGTTTTTGCAGTTTTGAAGTATCGACATAATTCAAGTCGAGAACTTGAGCTCTGCGGGCAGTAACCAGCTCCTCCTGCACACGGGCATTTTGCATATTCTTAATTAAACCATAAGAAGTAAGTAGCTTAAAGGCGTTGCTTTTAGTTTTACGGCTTTGGCATTAATCTTAAGGCATGTGTAAAATCGTTCTGGTTGTCCATAATGTCCGATCGGCCCTAAACGTCGGCAGTATATTGCGTACCGCAGAAGGTCTCGGTGTTAAAAAAGTTTACTTAAGCGGTTACACACCTTATCCCGTGGCAGCTGATGACAGTCGGCTGGCGCACCACAGCCTAAGGACTTCAAGGCAAATCCATAAAACAGCTCTTGGAGCAGAGTCATTAATTAGCTGGCAACAGGTGACAGATATTATGCCGATTATCGATAAGCTTAGGTCCGACGGATATATGATTGCCGCATTAGAGCAGACTGCTAATTCCCGGCAACTGGACTCATTCCATGACGATAAAGACATAGCCTTGATTGTCGGCAATGAGGTTCAGGGCCTCGAGCGCAAGGTATTGGAAAAATCAGATGTTTATCTTCAGATCCCAATGTTTGGCCAAAAGGAATCATTCAATGTGGCGGTCGCGACAGGAATCGCCCTTTATCACCTGAGGTGTTTCAAACGGTAGACAGCATAAGCGCTTGAGGTTAAAATATACATAACAAATGGCCAAAATAAAAAATAGGAATCCTAGCAGCCACCATACTAAGCCCCGGCATTTAAACCGGCGGGCGTTTGAAAAAGTTTACTGGCCCTATATTCCAGTTGTTATTGCAATCAGCGTTTTACTGGCAATCGGGACTGGTAGCGGCAACCTGCGGTCTTATATCCGGCATCCGGGCGGCAGCGTTCTAAGCTATGCCACCAGCATGAGCCTCGGAGGCCTACTGGCCGACACAAATTCGGCTCGCGCGGGCAATGGTGTTTCGTCTCTGTCATTAAATAACCAGCTTAACTTAGCCGCTCAGTCGAAAGCCGACGATATGGCCACCCGCAATTATTGGAGTCACAACACCCCAGAAGGTAACCCTCCTTGGACATTTGTCAAAGCCCAAAATTATTCTTATCAGAAGTTGGGCGAAAACTTAGCCACCGGTTTCAATGACGAGCAATCCACCATAGATGGTTGGATGGCTAGCCCACCACATAGAGAGAATCTTTTAGATTCTGGTTTTAAGGAAGTCGGATTTGGTTTTGCTAACATCCCAGACTACACTGCCGCTGGCGGTGGGCCGATGCCAATTGTCGTAGCTTTTTATGGCAACCCCAAAGTTTTAGACTCTTC
>DATIIZ010000013.1:0-8297 GCA_035479215.1 Candidatus Babeliales bacterium
GCGAGTATCTGATAATAGTTTGGTATAACCGCCAACCTCACCGCCGAAGATTGTCCGCAAGCTGGCACCAAAGTTACTGAATAAGTTGCGGCTGCGGACAATCAGTCCGAATACTTCGCCGTATACTGCTTCTACTTCGTAACCAGGTATGTCGTTAGTAGTCGTAGTAACAACTAGCATTTTATTCATACTTCCCCCTTTTCACTTTTTATAATAACATTACGAATACTTAACTTGTTAAGTATCGTTCGTCTATTCTAATTAATTTTTAGAAGTGGACGTAGCTGTGGGAGGGTTTTTTAGCTTGTAGGGCTTTAATGTAAGTAGATGAGTCTTTGAGGTTGATAACTATGTGCTGGGCGGTCACTGAATCGCCGCTTTTACCGGTTATTTTTACTATTTGCAGACTTGGTCCTTGGTTGGCTAACACCGGGCTGGCTAAAATCAAGTCTGATACTTCGCCAACTTTGAGTTTGAACATAGCATCGACGATTTCTGGAGAAATATTAGGATTAGTTTTGGTGATGCCAAAACCGTAATCACCACCGGTGGTCTTGGCCGCTGGGTCGTCGGAAACCTCTTTGGCTAGCGCAGCGAAGTCTGGAGCCACCTTGGCCTTGGCAAGAATACCCACAGCCCGCTGGGTCGCGGCCGAATCCAACTTGGCGGCTACTTTCTCTGCCAGAATTTCCTGCTTAAGACTTCGCTTGAAATCATTTATGGACCAGCCCCAGTAATCACGCAGAACATCGGCAAACACTTTGTTATTGCCGCCCAGCCGGTTCTGGTTACGGACTTCGGCCAGGCGGGCATCGACTTCCTTATTGGATACCGACACATGGTTCTGGCTGGCTAGCTGTTTTGTGTAGGCGTAGTCAGTGACATTTTTTAAAGCCTGTTTCCTAAATAATAAAAGCTGGTCCCGGTCCGCACCGCCAAAATTACGCTGCTGCTGAGATTCGTAATAATGCACGTAATGGCGCAGTTCGTATAGATAATTCTCGTACGCCACATAATGGCCGCCGGCTTTGGCCACCGGGAACGGTACGACTTGGGTTATCCGGTACACGAAGGTGTTGTATTGGTAATAGCGGTAAAGCGCCATGTAGCAGTAGACAAGCAGGCCGATAAGTGCCGCCACTATGACCGAGATGGTGATGGCTACAATTTTACGTTTGGAGTGGGCCAACGGGTAAATGAATTTTCGTGCGCCCTTTAAGACTTGTTCACGGTGTTCGGCGATGGTTTGAGAGGTGATTTGGGGAACATTTTCCAGGCTGGGGGCCTGCGGAGCAGTTGGAAGCGGGTTGAGTTCGGCGGCTTTGTCGGCAACGGCGGGTGGTACTAAATCGCGGACATCTTTTGTCTTCTTAAAACGCCTCACCCGTTTAAATTTCTTTTTGGCCATAAATTAAGCTTGTTCTACTGTTTCCTCTCTTTGCATGGGGCGGGCCGTGTGATGAATACCTAAATCGCGCAATATATGCACCATCTTGCCTTGGATTTTCTCCGGATGGTGTATCTGCTTAATTACAAGGTCGCCCACGTATGTTTGCACCACTATTGTACCAAACCGCAGGACGGTTTCCTCGAGTCCAATAATCTGATAATTAATCATTTGGATCTGATCCAGGCCGATATCTACCACGTTGACTTGCAGCAGGCTGCGGGTCTGCTGGATGAAGCGTTTGTTGGTCATTATATAAACGCTGAAATACCAACGTACCCACCAGGGGAAAATCAATATCATAGCCAGCACAAAACTGCCGAACATACTGCCGAAGAAAAAGGTCAGGCTGGGCGGGTTTTCCTGATTGACGTAAGTCATGATTAAGGTATAAAGCGGGCCGACAAGTGTGCCGAAAGCCGCCAGTATTAGCCCCTTGCGCATAACTATGGGGTGCTTTCTAAAGACTAAGAGCGTTTCTTCGCCTTCGAATTGCTCTTTGAAATTTCTTTTCTTTTTCTGCTTAGGCTTTTTGCCCTGCTTTTCGCTCATGCCTACATTATATAGGGCGTAGAGGTTAGTGAGTAGAGAGTAGTGGTTATAGGTGTTAGAATCAGTATCAAGGCCTGGTAGCTCAGTGGATAGAGCGCCGCCGTCAAAATGCCCCACAAAATAAATTTTGCGGGGACTCCAAAGCCCCTGTAGTTCAATGGATAAAACAACTCCGTCCTAAGGAGAAGCTTCAGGTTCGAATCCTGGCGGGGGCACCAAGCTTGATTATTTAGCGTTTGTGGAGTTCTTCGGGTGTAAACCAGAGATTGATTTCGTATTCAGCTTCTTCTTTATCTCCAGAGGCGTGGACTAAGTTATGAACCGCTCTTTTTTCCCTGTTAGCCACTTCCGGTGAATCATCCGAAAAGTCACCCCTGATAGTTCCTTTGTCGGCATATATAGGTACTGTATTACCGGCGATTTCTCGTACTTCTTTAATGGCATCTTTACCTTCTAGTACTAGAGCGATGACCGGGCCTGAACTCAAAAAGTTGACCAGCCACTGCTGAACGTTCAAACCGATTTCGTGAGGATCATCGCTACCGAAGTCTTCTGCAGGATCCAATCCTTTTTCATGATAATCATGAAGGGATTTATGTCCCATTCCTTTAATCCATTCAGTTCTGTGCGTGGGGTAGTGTTTATGAGCTAGCTTTTCATCGGCCTGCACCATCTTAGTAGCTATAAGTTTCAAGCCAGCTGATTCAAATCGACTGATAATCTGGCCGACAAGTCCCCGCTGGACGGCATCGGGTTTGAGTAAAACTAAACTTCTTTCCATGTAGATAAATATTAACAGATGATTTGATGGCAGTAAATTGAGTAACTTATGTATTCGTTAATATTCTTCTGCTTATGCTAGTTTATCTCTGTTAGAATAAGGGGATGGATTACGAAGAAGCGGTTGGTGAATTTCTACAGTACTTAGAGCTTGAGCAAAACCGTTCAAAAAAGACTATCCAGAACTATAGTCATTACCTTACCCGACTGAGTGATTTTGCAGGTGAAATTAAATTAAAAGATATTGATTCTGAGCTTATCCGCAAATGGCGGATGTGGCTGAACCGCCTGCCCACCAGTAATGCCGATGAACTGTCTAAGATGACTCAGAACTACCATTTAATCGCCCTGCGGTCTTTTTTAAGGTTCTGCGCCAAGCGTAATTGGGACACACTGCAACCTGATAAGATTGAACTGGCCAGGACTAAAAGACCACAAGTGACTTTTTTAACACCCGAAGAGCTGGAAAGGCTAACTTCCCAGCCCGATGTATCTAAATTAAACGGATTGCGTGACCGGGCTATTTTGGAACTGTTATTTTCCAGCGGACTGCGTGTTTCAGAATTGGTCGGTCTGGACCGCGACCATATAAACCTAAAGCGACGTGAATTCATGGTCCGCGGCAAGGGCCAAAAAGACCGGCCGATATTCATAAGTCCTGAAGCCGCTGAATGGATAGATAAATACCTGCAAAAGCGGGCCGATAATACTAAACCGCTTTTTATCCGCTACAGCGGCAGTAAGAAAGTTGATAACAGTGGTAATTTCAGCCGGTTAACTGCCCGCAGCGTGCAAAGAATGGTCAGCCGCTATGCCCTGCTGGCCGGCATCACTAAACATGTCAGCCCCCATACCCTGCGCCATAGTTTTGCTACGGATCTGCTGATGAACGGCGCCGATTTACGCTCAGTGCAGGCCATGCTGGGACATTCGAACATATCTACGACCCAGATATATACCCATGTAACTGACCCGCACCTCAAAGCAGTACATGACAAATTCCACCGTAAAGCTTAAGCTCCTCCAATAAATGCTACAATTAGATAAATTAGACAGGTCAATATATGCAGACTGAAGAAAATAGCGCCAAGGATTCTGAGACGAAACCAGTTATGCCAAACTCAGTAAATTGGCGCCGACCGATTATAATCATCCCAACTATTATCCTGGCAGTGCTAATATTGGCGGGCATAGGCGCATATTACCTTGTTTCAGGAGATACATCCAAAACAACAACTGCTGGTACTAGTATTGTCAAAAAAGTGGGTAAAGATAAAGGCAAGTCATATTGCATTGACGGATCTAAGACTATCCATACTCCGCAAAACAATTTCTTCGGCCCAGGAAATATCCTGATTACATCATATGCTGACCAGCTTGTTCAAAAAGGCTTTTTCTGGACCACAAGTGACCAAAAATTTACAGATAATTCATCTGGCAGCGGCCAAATAAAACATACGATTACAAAGAACAGTTGCCCGAGTTAGCAGAAGGTCGGACCACCGGCATGGGAATTGCTGCCAGTTGGGCTGTTGACCGTAGTTCCGCCAAATGCATTACTGGCACTTAAGCTGAATGACCAATCTATTCTCCCGGCATAGGGCCCGCCTAGAATTGTAAAGCTGCTGCCAGGCCCACTATCCGATGAGCAAAAAGAGCCGTCTGGGGCAAAGGTGCTGTAGCTCCAGGTCCAACTGGCACTTGTGGCACCTGTACAGGTGGCGTTTCCATCAAACGTTCCACTTGTACTCGAGCTCCCAGAGAGAGTCGGAGTTGTACATGATGGAGCTTTGCCACCGCCGCCACCGCCGCCACCACCACCACCGCCACCGTTGACATTAACAATGACCTGGGCTGTAGCTGGTCCGCCGCCAGGACCGTAGCAGTTGATGTAATATACTGTGCCGCTTGACGGTGATACACCGATAGTATCAGATGGCCCTTGTTGTCCGGCAAATGAAGTATCACAGTAGGTGGCATTACTGGCACTCCAACTTAATGCTGCAGAATCTCCTGCATTTATGGTCGTACTATCTGGGGAGCCATTAGCTGTAAAGTAATCAATATTAGGAGGAGATGGCGGGTTGCTAACATGGATTGTCACGCTAGCTGGCGGACTTGTGCCAAATGGACCGAAGCAAGTTATTGAATATGTATGGTCTCCCGTCGATAGTGGGCCGGTATCCAGCGGGCCGCCAGATGTTGCATTGCCTGTATTAAAGCCATTACCTATACATGTGGCTGCACCTACACTACTCCAATGCAAATTGGTGCTTTGGCCATTATTTATATTAGTATCATCCGCAGAGATAGAAGCTGTTGGCGGCGGTTCGTTATCTATCGGCGGTAAGCCATTATTGTCTATTGCGCTACCTCCGGTAGGAAAACTACAACTCGAATCTGGATTAAATTCAGCTCCTGGCTTAGCAGTCGGGTCAAGTTTAGCTCTTTCATAACTACCCGGTTGTACTACCTCATTACGAAAGAGCTTGCAGACTGACTCCATAGACTGCAGGCCGTACTTAACGAAAGGAGTGGTTTGCTGTAATGGTGAATAGGTCTGTATCCTTTTTAATACATCATTTCCAGAACCGGTAACATCTACTACTGCCTGGGCATTAGAGATATCCAAAGTATTTGGTGTGGCTGAATTGTCAGTGGCCTGGATCCAGACATCTATCTGATTATAGATGGCTGTCAGCCTTAGATAATAGGCACTGGGGTTAGCGCCAACTGCCGGCAGATCAGAAACAACTGCATTACAATAAGTAGCCTTGGCCTGGATACCAAAACTAGTATTTGGCTTATGAGTAGGAGAATTATGGCAATTACTTGGCACAACCGCCCCGTCGTCAATCGCGCTATTGCTTGGTGCCATTGGTGGTCGGCCTATATACCTGACGCAGCCGTTTGAATTATTAATGTTTGCATAGTTGCAGTCTGGTGGTCCACCCGCCCCATCGATCGGATACATAAAATAATTTCGCGACGCACATTCTAAGACAGCATTCTTGGAATCAGCAGCTGGAGAGTACCTACTTAATCTATCTCCATGGCTATCATAGGCACTATAACAATCGTTAGTCATCGGATAAATTCCTAGCCTAAGTAATCCGGTCATATCCTGATCTATACTTGGTTGCTGCGGCATTTCACCTAAAGTAGTACTAAGCGCCTTGGGCCCATTTAATGAAATGTTAGAATTCTGCCAGCTAAAATAAATCCTCGATAGGCTGTTTAGCGTATTCCCAGTAAGTTTAACTACTTTTGATTCACCGGGTTTGATTGAAAAGAAAAGCTGCTGTGGTTTAGGGTTTACGATCACACACGTATACTTTACCTGCCCATCACCGGATATATTACCATTGTCAACAAAATGGGGATCACTAGGTGTTTTGCAGCCCTTGATATCTTGAGTTGGATTATCCGCCAGGTACGCTCTAGCGTCCCAAATCCCCGATTCAGCTGCATAAGAAGCAGCTAGCGAAAGCTCCCGGTCGAGTGATTGGCGTACTTCACGGTTCACTAACCGCGAAAATCCGATACTTATAAGGCCTAGGACTGTCATTAGAACTATCACCAAAAATAGAGAGGCAACACCGCTTTCACTGGATTTTTTATCAGTTCTGGCTGTCATTTTAGTTTCCCATATTGCTTATATTTAACATCTCTTTAGTAGCTTTGTAAAACTGTGCTGGAATATTTAGCTGTCGCACAGAATTGAGTACTATTAGGCGGACCCGTGCATCTGGCATCTGGGGCTTGATAAGCATTGTATCCGGCACTATTTATATCGTTTACATAAGCAGGGTCATCACTAAGAAAAACCTTATTGTCGGAGCCATAATAAACTACTGATAAATTGATGCCGACTGCGGTACTTTCATTATTGAGGCCGTTATTAATCACTTTGAACGATATAGCGTTAAGTTGCATTCCAGGATCCAATAATTTCTCTGCTTTAGTAATGTTGATTGGTTTTTTAACTAAATCCTCGCAAGTAGTCATCACTTCCCTTACAATTCCATAATCGTCCGGCAGGCCTGAATCAACTTGTACTCCTTTTTTAAAGGCATATCGGTGATCCCCAATACAAAAATAATCAGTTGGAGTAAGTGAGGGAGATGGTTGAGTATTGAAAAACTGTACATCATCCGATATGTCCTGTAACAGGTTTCTAGTAGCTTCTTGGGTATTTGATAAATTAACTCCCTTATAAAATATTTGGCTTATTCTTAGTAATGCTGATAAAAAGATGATTAATACGATTGAGAATATTGCGGTGGCAATTAATAGCTCGATGATAGTAAACCCCCGGCTATCTTTGCGCATTTGGTTAATTTTCATCTTAAAACCTGTAATAAACTGTAGATTTTGCATTAGTTGCGGAACCTAGCTGTGCCCAACGGACTGTGACCTTGTAAACTGTCCGGTTGAGTGTTGCGACCTTGCTACCAAGTGTGATTTGAGCTTCAATATCTACGAAATATTGGTTGGTCTTTGCACTATTATCATAAATACACTTGGTGTTGTAAGTATTGGTAGCAGAGATATTGTCTGCTGTGTTGGGAGGAGTGAATGTATTTACTTGGCGCTGCCAGGGGTGTGTAGTATCTGCCTTGCTGGCTGATTTCTCGTCAAGGCAAAAATGAGAGTCAGTATATGGTAGTTCGCTATCAGACTTGATTATGGTAGTTGGGACTACGAAACCGATATTAGGATCATTATCGAAGAAAGCAGCCTGGTTGGCTGATTGGCGGATTTTTAGTGCTGCTATTTGGCCTTGGATAAGGTTAACAGCTTCATTGCGTTCATTGGCTGTAATTGCTTGTTGCAGACTCTTATTAGCGATGGCGTAGGCAGTACCTATCGAGAAAGCAGCCACAGCAATAGCAATTAGGACTTCGACGATCGTATCGCCTCTTTGCATCTTATTCATTTTTTTATTCTTCATAAGCTTAACTAGCATGATATAAACTCTAGTCTTGTTGTTGCACCTAGACCGCCTGCGCTGCTGATGGTCAGAAGTGCTTGGTCACTATTACTATCATTATAAAAACAGATTTCCCACTTCGAAAGCGTGGGAAGGACTGAGCAACCATTAGGTGGTGTGCCTACTGAATTATCCAAGCTAATACAGTTGTCGATGTCATTAGCCGTCGGCGGTGGTTTTTTATTGCCTGGGTCTTGATTGCCCGCCAGGGGATATTGGTAGGCTGTAACACTTGACGAACCACTACTAAGTGCTCCGTTAAATCCATTAAAGCTCAGGAAAAAACCGGCTATGTGGCTATCTTCACCTGCGACTCCGCTCGATTTAATTATTTTCTTAACTTTAGCACCACCGAATATAGGATATGTCTCCGTAAGGTCTGCGGTCCCCGAGTATGGCGGTTTGCCAACAGCAGCGATAGGGTTGGCTTCATCGAGACTGGCAACAGGCCTTTCTTCTTGTCCATTGGGAGTATATGTTCGTATTCCAAATACCGAGTAAGCATAAACTAAAGAGTCCTGTCCG
>DATIIZ010000014.1:0-5293 GCA_035479215.1 Candidatus Babeliales bacterium
TGTTTTTCTAGATGGAACCGGTCATCTTTACCTATCTGTTTATCCTTTTCGGATTGTTCGATTTTGCGGATGGCTTCATGCCTAGCATTGCGGGATGCTATCAGCGATTCCTCAAGTTTCTGATGCAGGATTTTGACCATCTGCTGCCGGGATTCCTCTGTCAGCGGCGGAATCTGTATCCTAACTACCCGGCCATCATCTGCCGGATTGAGCCCTAACGATTTATCATTAGATATGGCCTCGGAAACTGCCTGAAGATTTGTAGGATCAAAGGGGGTTATCTGCAACTGCTGCGGTTCGGGTACCGTAATACTACCGACCGCTTTTAACGGCATCTTTTGGCCGTAAGCCTCTACCATCACATTATCGAGCATTCCCGGATGGGCCCGGCCGGTCCGAATTTTGCCGGCTTCTTGCTTGAAGTGTTCTGTAGCTGCCGTTAACTTAGTCTTGAGCTCAGAGATTACTTGCTCTTTCTCCATTAGTTCCATTATACGATAACCGACCAGTTATGTATCAACTAGTTAAAATACTTAACTTCTTAAGTATTTAGTACATGCAATCAGATTCTTGAGGCTAGATTATCAGGATAATTCCCATAATTAACAGAGCTGTCAGAGTGGCTTTTATCCAAACTCTGAGTGGTGTACGTGTCCAGAGCCACCAAAGCGGTAGGCCAAGAATGGAACCGATGATTAAAATCATCAATATCAAACCCCAGAACTGGGCGAACCAGCCCCTTTGCTCTTCATTTTCGTTCATCATAGATTCGGATACCGGGGCATGGATTGCCCCTGCCGGGGTTGATGTAGTTTCCATAATTCTATTTTGCTCCTTTTACTTGACCTGTGACCACACCGATCAAGCCGCCTAATATAAAGTCCCTCAGCCAGTTACGGTGTTCCTTGATTTGCTGTAGTTGCTCTGGCTCAATAGCAGCCGGTAAGCTGCTGAAGTCTTCAGCCGGCGGGGTGGATTCATCTGTAGCCGAAGTCGTAGTCGGCGGTGGCGTTATAACTGCTTGTGGTGAACAGTTTGTCTTACATGCAGATGCTGAAACCGGAGCAGCGGCAACTTTAACCGTAGCCGATACACTAGCTGAACCACCTACCCCGCTACAAGAAATATTGTAGCTTTTTGTGGCCGTCAATGGTCCGACTTTCTGACTGCCTGAGGTCCCGTGCAGACCGGTCCAGGAGGCGCTGCAAGAGCTAGAGTTAGAACTGGACCACGATAAACTTGTTGTGCCGTTATAACTAATTGATGCCGGGCTAGCTTTGAGAGACGCGGTAGGTTTGGCCGGAGCCGACGGCTGGGCGGTAGGCACAGCGTTTAATTCATTGCTCTGGGCACTCGTGCCAACAGAATTAACAGCGCTGATCTTGTAATAATATCTGACACCGGCACTGACTGCCGTATCCCTGTAGCCATTTACTACTCCAAGGTTGGATAACAGCGACTCACCGCCGCTAGATGTTCCACGATACACCCTATATCCTGTGATAGCCGATCCGCCATTTGAACCGGGAGTACTCCAAGCCAACCCGACGCTAAGCGTACCGGCGGATGCTGAGGTTAAAGAAGGTGCACTGGGTGCTGTGTTTGGTGGTGACTGTTTAGTCACAGTGAATGTATTTCTGCCTATTTCCTGGTTGTTAGAATCATAACAAATGACTGTCCAGTTATACTCCCCCCAGTCAGTGCCGACATCGAATCCCCACGATCCATCAGTGCCCGGACCCCAGTTACCCCAATAATGACCTACATTATCGGCGCAATGGTGGGCACCTATATTCTCACTTCCATTCAGACTAACCACACTTTGATTGTATGGTATAGGGCTGGGTGGGTTGCTGGATAATGAAATGCCACTAGCAAAGGCTTGCCATATAAAATAACCCCCGATTAGGGCGAAAATTATAGTCATAGTAGCTAGCTGTGGTGTCGAAAACTCAGTGGACTTTAAGGACTGGCTTTTTTTACCTGGTTTCACCAGCAGCCGCATCAGTTTATTTTTATTTGGATTTTTCTTGTTGGGCATTTTGCCTATCTTTCATCTAATACTAAATCACATGGGCTCGCCTAAGACAAGCAAATCTTCACCATGAAAGGCCTCTATGCTAAGTGATTTCGCCTAAAGCCAGCCGGTTGAAACGCCGGACGACTAAATTCTCGCCTAGTTTAGCGATATGCTCCTTGATATACTGGTCGACCTTTTTGCTGGGATCTTTGACAAATTCCTGCTCTAATAGCTGTTTAATATCTTGAGGGTCAGAAGCCGCAATATGCAAGCATAAATCTTTTACTAGCTCTTTAAATTCGTCGGTTTTAGCTACAAAGTCGGTTTCACAATTAAGTTCTACTAACACGCCGATCCGGCCGTCATGGACGTAAGAGCCGATTAAGCCGGCCCGGGCTTCGCGTTCACTGCGTTTTTCGGCCTTAGTCAGGCCTTTTTTACGCATTTCGTCCAAGGCCTTATCGAAATCACCTTTGGATTCGACCAAAGCCTGCTTAGCGTCGGTTATACCGACTCCGGTCAGTTCCCGGAGGCGTTTTATGTCATCTATGGAAATTTCTGGCATTATTTTTCCTCCGGTTTTTGTGCTGGTTTTTCGGCTTTGGCCGGTGTTTCTTTGGCTGGTTCAGGTTTTTCAGTCTTATCCGCCGCCACCGGTTTTTTCTTTCCGGCCTCGATAGCCTGTTGTATATAATCCAAGACCAGATTGATGGTTTTAGTTGCGTCATCATTGCAGGGTATCGGGTAGGTGGCTAGTGACGGATCGGCATTAGTATCAATCAGTGCCACGACTGGTACGCCTAATTTGCGGGCTTCTCTGATAGCAATACCGTCATTGATAGCATCGACGACAAAAACTGCACCAGGTTTGGCAGACAGTTCTTTGATACCACCGTACATATGGTTCATCTCGTCTATTTCTTCTTGGAATCTCTGGACTTCGAGCTTGCTATAGCGGTTGGCCAACTCACCGCTGATCATCCGGTTTTCTAAGTCTTTCAGATGCTTGATGCGTCCGCCGATAGTCGCCCCGTTGGTCAACATCCCGCCCAACCAGCGCTCTGTTACATATGGCATTCCGGTGGCAATGGCCACTTCTTTGACTTTATCTTTAGCTTGGCGCTTAGTGCTGACTAGTAAGACCTGCTTTCCGGCAGCGGCAGTGTCGGTTAAAAATGCCAAAGCTTTATCAAGAGCCTCGACGGTTTTGGTCAGGTCGATGATGTGGTTGCCCTCACGCTTACTGTGGATATAAGGCGCCATTCGGGGGTGCCAGCGGCTAGTCTGATGGCCGAAATGGGCGCCCGATTCTAATAACTTCTTAATATCTACTTGGCTGGTAGCCATTTTACCCTCCTGAACTTTTCATTAATTTTAGGTAACGATTGTCGTACAAACTGCTTGTTATCCATACTTACTAACTCTTCTCCCGCAAAACAACACATTAATAAAAATGAAAGTTTTGGCGGGTTAAATCCTTTCGCTTTGTACCGGGTCTACTCTACGGCTCCTGCACGGAATTCCTTAGAGAGGATTATGCCCTGCACTGTTTAATATTAACCAGTTAATTCTACCTCTGTTACGAATATAAATCAACCTTGTTTGCTAATTTCATCCAAAATGTTAAGGTGGGCACATGAATGAACGTTTAGTGGATATGCTTTTGGTTATTGAAGATGCTTTCTATATCCGTCAAGAACGGCTCGCCGGCGATCCCGACAGAGAGCCCGATGAAACGACTAATGAAGATGTAACTGAAGCATTCGCTAGAAGAAAAACTGCTCCTATTGAAGTAATCAGGAAAAAAGATATTTGTACTGATGCTCTAAGATTAATGATTAAAAGTAGCCATTGACTAACAGAGGTAAAACAGTTAAAATACTCAAGTTATGAAAAAAGGTGTGCACCCAGATAATTACCGGCCGGTCGTCTTTCAGGACACCAATAATAATTCGACCATCCTTACTCGCTCAACAGCAGTAACTGACGAGACCATAAACCTTGACGGGGTAGAGTATCCATTGGTCAAAGTCCACATCTCCAGCTCTTCCCATCCTTTTTTCACTGGTGAAGAAAGAATCGTGGACGTAGAAGGCCGGGTTGATAAGTTTAAGGCCCGGGCCGAGGCTGCCAAGAAAGCCAAAGAAGCCAAAGCCGCCGCCAAGCCTAAAGCACCCAAGAAAATGCGCGTCGACGAAACTCAGAAGCTGGGCTCCAAAACCCTTCCAAAAGCCAAGCCTGAGTAACTTAGGTTTAGTACACGAACTTAATCGAATGCTAAGGTTTTTAGGAGCTTTTATATACTGGACAAATTATGACCGACCCTAATCATGTTGCAAGCCAAGAGGTAAATTTTGTTATTAGCGGGCGTAGTGCTCTGCTGGGGTATGACGCACCCCTTAACTTTGTGGGTAGGATATTTGATACGCCTGATATTTGCACCCCTGAAAACTTGGCTAGACTTAGTGATACTACTGGAAGCAATATTGATTTAACTAGTCCGGGCAAGCATTTTTATGATGTCTGGCAAATGCTAGGAGATGAAGCTCCGCAAGACGCAATTCTTGTAATGGATTTTCCAACTATGCCATTTTACTGGGAAGGTGTTAAAAGATTGCCTTTAGCTTTTCTGAGTTATGTCGGTGAGTTATCACACGATATGATAAATGCGAGAGAAATTATGATAAAAAAAGGCGCGCCATCTGATAAATTTGTAATGCTTGGCGGAGTTGATACAGAGCGGCTGGAAAGAGGCGATGTACTGACTGTAAGTATTCTTGATGATGGTAAGTCTATAATAAAGGTCGACAGGATTCAAAATGGATAATAAAGAGAAGGAACTCCGGGATGAATACCAGCAACTCAAGCAACAACTTGAGGACCCTGATATTTATTCGTCTAAAGAATATCCAAAACTAGCCAAGCGATTCTCGGCCTTAGAAGATCTGATGGATTTATTTGACCAAAAACAAGTTTTAACCGGCCAGATGGCCGAGGCCAGACAAATGGCCACGGCTACCGACCAAGACTTGGTAGCCTTGGCAAATTTAGAAATTGATAATTTAGAGCGCCAGCTGGCCGAGAATGATACTAAGTTAACCGAAGCTTTACTGCCCAAAGATCTAAACGACGAGCGGGACTGCATTATTGAAATTAGAGCGGCCGCCGGTGGTGATGAGGCCAGCTTATTTGCCGGCGAACTTTATAGAATGTATAGCCGCTGGTGTGAAACCCATGGCTATAAAACCGAGCTGATTAGCGAAAGTCCCAGCG
>DATIIZ010000015.1:0-16702 GCA_035479215.1 Candidatus Babeliales bacterium
GGGAGTTTTTTGTATGAGGGATTGGCCCGCAGGTTTTCATCAAAAGCGCTCCACAGCTGTTTAAATGAGTCTGCAATGGCTGCATCCTTAATTCTGATTCCAGTTTGGGGTTCTTCAAAGTTGATTATCACTAGCTCATCACCGCAAACGTTCCACTCTACCGGTGAGCGATATGATTTTTCGGGTAGCCAAGTTCGGTGTAAATTGGTTTTTTTATCAAGCTCCGGGTTGACAGGCGCCTCCGGTATATCAGGTGTTATGCCATAGCGCTGGGTGCCATGCTTACTTGCTAAAAAACGTATGCTATTCATAGCCTCATAGCCCATTGACAGCCTATCTTGAAGACCCTGAATGAAATATATAGGCTGTTTCATCTCCGCTTGGTGGACATACAGACCTTTAATCGCGGTGCTGCCTTTATAAGTTAATGCCGAGCTATCAGAAGCCGTCCGACGGTAAAGTTTCCGAAGGTCTTTTAATCCTACTTTAATGTTATGCTCCAAGGCAATCACTCTGTTACGTTCTTCGGCTACTAAAGAGCCAATGGCTATAGGATCTTCGGCTTTATATACTAGTTTTTTATCAACCTCGCTCCGGCTGATCAGCCCAAGCTCAACCAGACTATCTAAAACTTTATAGGCATTGGAACGGGTTAATTTAAGAGAATTAGCGATTTTCGGCGGGGCAGAGGGGCCGTTTTTTAGTAAATACTCATAGGCGCCTGACTGGTGGCGGCTTAAGCCGAGTTGCCTGAAAATATCGTCGTCCATAGGTTAATCATAGCATAGAAATATAGTTTTGTGAATACTGTTTTCACATTTTACTATTATTTACCCCTGTATATTATAAAATGTTAGAGAATAATTGACACATCAGAATATCTATGTAATAATTGCTGAGTTAAATCAACGACAATATTATGAGTAGCAATGAACGTAATTTTAGTAATTTTCATCTCGGCGACAATGTCTACGAGCTAGCTGATGGGGTAATCCCCGATATCGCTGAACGCTTAGATGTGGCCCTAGCACAAGAGCCCAATAGTTCTGACCTGCAGCTGCTTATGGATAAGGTTGGGACAAATAAAGTTTTGCGCAACAACCGTGAGGTCATGGCCATGAGTAGAAAGACTAAAGTCGCGTTAGTTAACCGCTCACAAATCCAGGCTCGACTGGGGCGCAGTCTTTGGACTCCAGATATACCTGTAACCGATTCAACTGTAGATGCTATTGTCACCCAGGGCGGTGTAGCCAATTGGCAGGACCGGACAGCCCGGGCAATTGGTGAATACAAAGGTATACCTGTTTACTCTGTTACGGGCAACAGGGTTATGGATACCGCAACCGAAGTAGTTAATGATAATGTCATAAGCCTAGAAAAAAACTTTAAACGTTACCCGACAGAGGCCGAATATGCCGGCAGCATAGTTGTTCCACAGCTTGTGAGCAGCGGGCATGTAGTGCTGGACATCTCCTACCCCACAAAAAGTGGAGATGAGATGTTTGATAGGATGTTCGAAGACAATCCTCATCTGTTAGATGAAAGGCTGGCTATGGCCCGAGTAGCTAATGCCGGTATTGTAATGGCTATCCAGTTAAGAGAAGCGGCGCGAAAAATAACTCCAGGTTTCGACACAGACCCGAATGATCCTCAAGTATTTATAATTACAGATAAAGCTCCGGTTGCTCGAACAAAAGACCAAGAGGGCAATGCTGTTCGTTACCAAAAATCAGATACGGCCATACGGCAGTTGGTACTGACCGCCAAGAAACTCCACGAAGCTGCTGACAAATAAGACTCGGGGGCGTGTCTATAGCCGGCAGACTGCAAAGCAGTTACGGCCGTTGGGTTCACCGGTTAGTCTGTGGCGGCGGTGCGAAAAGAAGCCTGAGTCCGAGGCACCGGTATCAACACCTTCTACCTCAATAGAATTTATGCCGCACGACTTTGCTTCATCAACAATATAGCCAAGGGTATCAATGTGAGTCCAGTCTGATTCGCGAGACACATAATCATCCCAGCTAGAATCCAGCCCCTTATCGGATATATCCTTATCGAACCTATATGATTGTTTTGAGATAGACGGACCGATGTACATATTTAAATCACTGGGCTTGAGACCTAAAAACTCTATGACTTTTCTGGGCAGATGCATGGCGGCGCCGGCTGTTCCAACATGAGCTAGTGCCAGCTCAGGTCCAGTTCTTGACCAAAAAACCACAGGAGGACAGTCAGCGGCTTTAAGGACCAGCAGCGTAAGAGCTCTACGAGTGACCATGGCGTCGCAGGTTCTTTGACTAAGCTGCTCAGGAGTTAGCGTATCAATATCGAGTATGTTATCTTTACCGACAGCCGGCATATCATAGACCCGCTTGCCGGGAAAAATGGCTAGGAATTCATTAAAATTTACTTGTGCGTCACCGCCAAAGGCGGGGTTCACATTACCTAACGTCATTCCGCTGTAGCCAACTCTTATCTCGCCGGCAATATCCTTAGTTACAACCCGTTCCATGACAATATCCTACCACTAACTCGCTCAAATAACAGATAGGGCGTATACTGGGAATATTAAATAAGGGGACAGTATGGCATTTTGGTGGATACTAGGAATAATTATTTGGGTCGCAATTGCTTTTTGGCCGGCGTCAGTCGCCAACCGAAAAGGGCACAGTTTCATAGGCTATTTTTTGCTGAGTATTCCATTTTGGTGGATTACTTTGTTCATAGTCTACTTCGGTCTTAAAGACGAAACTCATTCGTCAGCAACTCATTCAGGCGAATAAGCCCAAAGCATAAGCAGTCGCACTGGTAACAGATGCGGTATATAATTTTAGTTAATGGCGGAGAGAAAAAAACTAGCCATCATTGATGGCAAATCGGTCTTTTACCGGGGTTATTACGCTTTACCCAGCCTGAGTACCGGCGACGGCGTGCCCACCGGTGGTGTATTCGGTTTTACGACGATGGCGCTAGAGCTCATCAAAAAACTCCAGCCCGACTATGTCTGCGTGGCCTGGGACAAACCCAAGACTAACATTCGTAAACGGCTGGAGATTTACCCAGAATATAAGGCTGGCCGTAAAGCTGCTCCTCCTGATTTTTATACTCAAATCCCCATTCTCCATGACGTGCTTGATGCCTTTGGCTGGCCGCTTTACGAATTGGATGATTACGAGGCCGACGACATCATGGGCACTTTTTCAGTTTTGGCCGAAAAAAAGGATATTGAGACACTGCTCATTACCTCCGATTTAGACGTTTTACAGTTAGTGACGCACCACGTGAAGGTTTATGCGCTCAAAAAGGGCTTTTCACAGATCGAGGAATACCATCCGGAAAGTTTCGAGGCTAAATACGGCCTTAAAGCTACCCAGTTCCTGGATTTGAAGGCATTGAAAGGTGACAGTTCGGACAATATACCCGGCGTTCCCGGCATCGGTGAAAAGACTGCTATAGATTTGCTGAAACAATATAAAGACCTGGACGGGGTTTATAAGAATCTGTCACAAATAAAAGAAAGTTTGCGCAAGAAATTGGAAGCCGGCAAAGAACTGGCTTACTTGAGTAAAAAAGTAGGTGCTATCTGGTGCGATGCGCCGATTAAGCTGAACTTAAAGGAGATGGACGGCACAAAAATTGATACGGCCGCTTTACGCGCCTTGCTAGAGAAGTTAGAGTTCCGCAGTCTGCTGCGTAACCTGCCGGATAATATGCAAGATACCACACCTAAAAAGGAAACGATTGGCGGGGTTAAGCTGGAACTGCCGAAAAATGTGCTGATAGATAATGACGAAAAATTGGCTAAGGTAAAGCTGCCAGGTTCCGAACATATGTACATTTATTCTCGTTCGGCCGGCAGGCACGGCGCCGCCCCGCAGGTCTTGATCCTTAGTGCCGATGGTAAAACGGTTTATACATTCGATTTAGAAAAAATCGACCATAAACAATTCCTTAAACAATGGTCTAAAACTTCACCTTTGGTCGGACATGATGTCAAATCAAGCTTGAAAGTTTTAAAAGAACTGGGGGTAGAAGAGTTGCCGGAAGTGCACCACGATGTAGTGATTGGAGCCTTTTTGCTGAATTCGCTGCTGCGCAGTCAATCTTTGAACGAGCTTGCCTATAACCAGTTGCGCTACGAAGGTTCGTCGCTCGATGAGTTGGATAAAGACGAGCTGATTTCGAGGGCGCCGGAAGTTATTGCTGTCATCCGCGAGCTCTACCACGGGCAGGTTAAAGCTCTAGAACAAGTACCGAAGGTTTACGAACTTGATAAAAATATCGAACTGCCGCTGATTCCTGTGTTGGCTGATATGGAGTACGTAGGCATCAAGCTGGATACCGATTATCTTAAGAAGTTCTCAGCGGAACTGGATAAAAGTATCAAGGAGCTTGAAAAACAGATATTTGGCCATGCCAAAAAAGAGTTCAATATCGGCAGCCCCGGCCAGCTAGCCGACGTGCTGTTTAATGACCTCAAACTCCCAACGTCGGCGGCAGAAATAGCTAAAGCTAATAAAACAGATGGCGCCTGGAACATAAAAAAAGGTAAAACCGGTTTTTCTACGGCGGCAGGTGAACTTGATAAACTGCGCGGCTTGCACCCTATTATTAACCTCATAACCCAGTACCGCGAGGTCACAAAGCTTAAAAATACCTACGTCGATACATTGCCAGAGCAGGTCGATAAAAACAGCCGCCTGCACACTACCTTTAATATTACTATCGCCCCGACGGGGCGGCTCAGCTCGGCTGACCCGAATTTACAGAACATTCCAGTAAAAACTGAGTTGGGTAAGAACATCCGCAGAGCCTTTGTGGCTGGAGGGGGCAATTCTTTTGTAAGTGCCGATTACAGCCAATTCGAACTGCGCCTGGCCGCAGCTTTATCCGGCGATAAGGGGATGATTGAAGCCTTTAATAAAGATGCTGACATCCATAACGAAACTGCTGCCGTACTTTACGGCATCGACCCCAAAGATGTCACCAAAGCGCAACGCTCATCTGTTAAGGCCGTAAATTTTGGGATTATGTACGGCTTAGGCCCGCATGCCCTTAGCCAGAGTACGAGTATGAACTTTGCCGAAGCCCGTGATTTCATAACGAAGTATTTTGAAATCCGTCCCAAGCTCAAAGAATATATTGAGAAAACTAAGAAATTGGCGACCGAACAGGGTTATGTAGAGACTTTACTGGGCCGGCGCCGGCCGACACCGGATGTCCACTCGCCGAATTTCCAGGTTCGTGAAGCAGCGCTTCGGGCGGCGGTCAATATGCCCCTGCAGGGCAGCGCGGCCGACATCATGAAAATAGCTATGATCCAAGTAGCCAATAAGTTGGATAGCGATTGTAAGATGCTGCTGCAAATTCACGACAGCATTTTGCTAGAAGTGCCAAAATCAAAGGCCGAAAAAGTTGGCAAGATGGTCAAAGATACAATGGAGAACGCCTACACCAAACTGCCGCTCAAACTCAAAGCCGACATCAGTATTGGCAAGAACTGGGGCGAACTATGACAAGCAATGTAGAGGGTGACCTGTCCTTAAGCAGACTGGTTTCGGCAGCTAACCAAGCGGAGTCGGGTACTGTAGAAGAAGCTTTAGCAGTAAGACCAGTACCGGATAGATATATTGACTGGGCTAAGGCTAACCCCGATTTACAAGAACCTAAGCTCAGAACGTTAGCATTCTTGATTTTAGAGGCTGCCAGTTCTCAGCAGACTAAACATGAGTAAACAATGCGTTTATTCAACTATGACAATCGATAATTCGGGCTTAGAGAAAAGCGGATGAAAATTAAATATTCACTTTCAAAAAAACTTAAGTCCCAGAAAGTTTTAGAATTAAGAAAAAACTGTGGCAGTGAAGATGAAACTGAGAGAATGTGGCAAACAGCCATAGAACAATCGCTTTGTATCGCTTCAGCTTTTGATTCAGATAAAGATAATAAGCTAGTCGGAATTGGCTTTGTGGTTGGCAATAATCGCCATGCCCAACTGGTGGACTTAACAGTTAATCCCGATTATAGAAAGCACGGCATCGGTGGAAAGCTTTTTGATATGAGAGTCAATTTCTGTAGGGACAATAAAATCCTATATGTGGGCAATACTTTCGACCCTAAAGAACCTTGGCTTAAAGATTTTTATGAAAAACATGGTTTTAGAAAAATTGATTTTGCAATGTGGCTAGAAGATTCGGTCAACCTGGTCTCCAAAAATGACAAGCAAGGTAAAGGCGAGCTGTGAATAAAGACGAACTAACCAAGGTGCAAGATTTCAAGCCAAAAGTAAGTTGGCAAGAACTTCAGAAACGAAAACTACAAAATATGGCAGAGACAATACCGCATTATAAGGACGTGGGGGGCATTAATTTATCTATCCACCCGAATGTTTATCCGCCAGGCACAGATACCAATTTATTAATGAAAACAGTACGAATAAAGAAAGGTCAGACTGCTCTCGATCTATGTACCGGCACGGGTGCTATAGCCTGCAAACTAGCTTTGGGTGGTGCAAAAATGGTACTGGGCATCGACCTCAATCCCAGAGCAATAATCAATGCTGATGAGAATAAACAAAAGTTAAAGTTAACCAATCTTCACTTTAGAGAAGGAAATATGTTCGAAGGGATAACTAATAAGTTTGATGTAATAACTATTAATCCCCCTTATACGAACAAGTCAGCGTCTAATGATATTGATATTTGTTTTTTTGATAAAGATAACACACTAGTGAAAACTTTCTTTTCTAAGTTAAGAACGCACTTACAGCCAGGAGGGATTGCCTACATTGCTTGGTCGAATATCGGCGACATGCACATTCTGCCAAAACTAGCTAAAGAAAATGCTTTAAAAATTGGCTTAGTTTCACAAGATATTGGTGGCAGAGGCTATGCTTTCTATGTTTATTCATTGGCACCGGGACTCTAAGAATATGAAAGAAGAGCTAGTAGACATTTTAAATAAAGATGGAGAAAAGACCGGCCAGGTCATGTTGAAATCAGAGGCTCACAAGCGCAACCTATGGCACGGTGGCGCGCATCTTTGGATATACAATTCGGACTGGGAAGTTCTTTTGCAGCTCCGCCATCCCACCAAAGTAATTCGTCCCAATGTATGGGATGTTTCTGTAGCGGGGCACATTGCATCAGGAAGTTCTCCAAAAGCTACTATTCAAAGGGAAGCCGATGAAGAGTTGGGCCTGAAAGTAGACCCAGATGAGTTTTCTTTTCTTGGTATAAAAAGGGTGGAGGAGCGCCTGCAAGATGGTACATATCACCGGGCATTAAATTGGTCATATATAACTAAGCAGGATATTAACTTAAAGAGTCTTAAGTTAGAGGTAGATGAAGTTGCCGATATCCGCTGGATACCTTTGGAAGAATTCGAAAATGATTTAAAAGATAAAGAAAAATCTAAGAAATACACGCCAGCTCGGATAGAACTTTTTGATGAAGTAATAAGCTACATAAAGCAGTTGAGGGACAAAAATGAAAAATGAGCAAAAGATTCTAAAAGTTTATGTAGCAGCGCGTGCTAAATATAGAGTTAAACATGTGGTTCAAATCCACAATGTTCTAAAAAAAATGGGTTATCAGCTTACTTACGACTGGGCGGATGAAGATGCTAGCATCAAAAAGCCCTATAGAAAACCTGAAAACCGGAAATACAACCTAAAAGCCCAGGCTAAAATGCTAAAAGCCGCCGCAGAAGCTGATATCTTCATATTTATTGATGACCCCGGCTTACGCGGCGCATACATTGAACTGGGGGCCTTCCTTCATGACTGCCTAGAAAATTCAAAAGATAGAAAAGCTTATATAGTCGGCCCAGATTCGCATGAACGTGAATTCGTATTCGAAAGCCCAGAATATGTTTTATTCTGTGACAACATTGATGAGGTTTATCAGGATTTATCTAAATCCAAAAGTTCACTGTGACTCATCTAAAAAACTAGCAATTATTTTATAAATATGGTATTATATTGCTCAGAAAGTTTGTATGGGAAGAATTCTGGCCATTTTTGGCGCATTTATCATATTTATCATCCTGCTGGTGGTATTGCTTACTCATGGCAGCAAACCCTCTACTCCACCCGTACATGTAAAAACTCTGCCAGAATATGCCAATTCAACCGCTGCAGTCAGTATGACCACCGATGGAATCGTAAACGGCGATGAGCTGCACCGTCAGATTCGTATAACAGTCGCTCAAGACCGCCGCGTTGTAGAGGTCGTCCAAGGCTATTCAGGACAAGTCATAGACAGTCACGCTTTTTACAATACCGAGCCGGCTTTCGATGTATTTTTGCGCTCAATTAATAACGCCGGATTTGTAGTGAAGTCTAAGAAAAACAAAGCCCCGGCCACTGAATTGGGCCAATGTGCCTTAGGCCTCCGATACATATTTACGCTTAACGATGAAGGCGAGAATGTTTCCAGACTTTGGTCGTCATCCTGTGGAGCCTCCGTAGGTAACTGGGGTGGCCAGCTGACTACTGTCCAGGCCTTGTTTAAGCTGCAGATTCCTAATTACAATGCGCTGACTCAAAACGTTAACTTAGAAGCCAGCCAATAGTTTGATATACTCTCACTAAACAGAGGAAATAAAGATGACTTCCGGTGAATTCTACGACCCACCCCTCGATGATCAAGAAGGTGTGTTTATATCTTTTACCCAAAGAACATTATCTAAGGGCGAAGATAACCTTGCTTCGGTCAGAGAACTTTATACAGGGGAAATACCTGCTTGGGCACAACGACGCACAAGGACTTTTGGTGAATTTATTGAACCGAGGCAGCTTTACATTGGATGGGTGGGTGATTTACCGCATAAAGTAGCCTGGGTTGATCATGTTGGCTTAGATAACCGTACTGGTAGTCCTTATCATAGACATCACGTGGTATGTGATTGTTTTTTTTATGACGATAAGGACATCTTTAATGAAAAGGAAATTGTAAATTGCTCGGTCCTACAAAACGCAATTTTGAGAAGAGCAGACTTTACAGCTCAGCAAATGATGATTGATACCATAATAGATAGTTTCTCCGGTGCTACCCAAGACAGAGGAATAGATTTATTCCTGTTACAAAGGATGATTGAAGATATACTCGTCCTAGATAGTAAACACCCCGAAGAATGGGCCGGAAATATAATTAGTGGTGAACATGACATTGCACTGCTGAGTATGATTATGAGGCAGCCGGTAGAAGTGGTTGAATCCAGTGTCCAGCTGCTTGAGCTCGAAGGCAAAGTAGATGTTAAGGATAGCACTGTTAGGCTAAAGCAGGCTGCCTAGTTTGCCCACTGATTTGAAAGCTGGGACAATAGCTAAGTGATAAAAGCAATTATTTTTGACTGCTTTGGGGTGTTAACCAAAGACTGGTGGAGAGAATTTTTATCTACTCTCCCGGAGGGGCCCGGGAAGAAAAAAGCTAAAGAATTGAACCATCAATGGGATGCAGGTTTGATTACGATTAAACAGTTTGTGCAAGGGGTTCATGAAGCTACGGGCCGGCAGCCGGAACCTATTGAACAAATGATGACAGTTCCTAAAGTCCTGAAAAACACAGAACTACTAGACTATATAAGAACACTTAAACCCCTCTTCAAAATAGGGCTATTGAGCAATATCGGTACCAACTGGATAAGAGAAAATTTTTTAACTAAGGATGAGCAGAAATTATTTGATGACCTGGTTTTTTCTTATGAAATTGGGGTTATCAAACCAGAACCCAAAATATACCAGATTGCCGCAGAAAGACTGAGTGTAGCGCCTAAAGAAACTGTTTTTATCGACGATGTGAACACCTATTGTCTGGCTGCCCAAGGACTAGGTTTCAAGACTATAAATTACAAAGACTTTAGCCAAATGAAGCAAGAACTGGAAAAAATCTTAGCGGCCGACTCGGATAATTAATTTTTTATCTAACCGACAAGCTTCTATCATTGCCCGCTGCTCCAGTTGTAAAGTAGCAGCAAGGGCAGAAGACGGTACCCTCACAATCAGGACATCCCGCTCAACCCGGACACTACTAGGACTGTTGTAACGGCGCGTAATAAATTCTTTGACGACGGCGATCTCATCGGGCGGGGTGAAGTCTTTTTTACTTAGAATATCCTGCAAACTATCCATTATCTGAGTATAACCCTTAACTGCAGTTGCAAAGCGGGCAATACCAGCGTATTTTTATGGTTAAGAAGTAAATACACAAATGGAAGCCTCCAGATTTCTGCCAGAAAATGTTCCTGATCTTCCCACTGTCACGTGTCTAAAAGAATATAGGGAGGATGAAGAACCTATTTATCACTTTTTTGTTAATGGTCACAAATATGAAGATGTAGGAGCAACTCTTGAAGATAATGGCGATGGTACTCTAACTTATTGCTTTGATAGCCATTTCACTAGATTTGCAGCAGCCGATGTATTAGTTCGGGACGGAGAAGCAGTTATTGAGTGGTATGGCTCTGATGGCGATCAGCCTCCAGAAGATGGGTATTTATTAGATGTCCTGCCATATTTCGTCGAAGCCGCAGTCCGCGCAGATTTCGAGGGTCCTATAATAGATGACTCTGGTATTCAATCCTCGCCAGTTACATCTGTATAATTAACAGATATGCCGGAGTTACCTGAGGTTGAGACGATTCGTGCCGGCCTGGCCAAGCTTTTGCCGGGCAGGGTTGTTAAAGATGTCTGGTACGACTGGGATAAATCTTTCCCAAACGCTCCAGCCGATGTCGCCCGTTTTTTAGTAGGAGCGACAATCGAAAAAGTCCGGCGGCGCGCCAAAGTCCTGATTGTCGAACTTAGCGGCGGCTGGGCGCTGATAATCCACCTGAAGATGACCGGCCAGTTGGTTTTTGTAAGCGACAAAAAACGCTTTGGCGCCGGCCATCCGGGTAAAGAATTGGTTGGCGAATTACCGGCCAAAACTACTCACGTCGTTATTGATTTTACAGATGGCAGCCAGCTATTTTTTAACGACCAGCGTAAATTCGGCTGGATGCGCCTGATGCCGGCTATCGAGATTCCCGAGATAGATTTTTTCAAAAAAGTCGGGCCGGAGCCTCTGGACGACGACTTTACAGTCGATAGGTTCATAGAACAGCTGATGCGCCGCAAAAACAGTAACATCAAAGCTGTTTTGTTAGATCAAACAGTGATTGCCGGTGTCGGCAACATTTACGCTGACGAATCATTGTGGGGAGCTAAAATCCATCCAGCCACTCTAGCTTCCAGTGTCCCCAAAGCCAAGCTAGTCATGCTGTACAATTCACTCCGTGACGTGCTCCAGCTGAGTATCCAAAAAGGCGGCAGTACAGATAAGAACTACGTCGATGCCGAAGGCAAAAAGGGCAGTTATTTAAGCTTTGCTAACGTCTTCAGAAGAGAAGGACAGCCCTGTCCGCGCTGCGGCACGCCGATTGAAAAAATCCGTGTTGCCGGACGTGGCACCCATTTCTGCCCACACTGCCAGAAGGTTATAAAATGATAGCTACATTAACCGGCCCGAATTACTTTTTATTGAAGCAGCGGTTGGATGAGTTGACCAGCAAATTTGTGGCTGAATACGGCGAGCTGGCTCTGGAACGGGTTGATGCCGAAGAAGCCGAGCCCCAAGCTATTTCAGATGCCATTCAGAGCCTGCCTTTTTTATCGACAAAGAAAATGGTTATTGTCCGTGGGCTTGGAAATAACAAAGCTGCAAACGGGCAGATCGAGCAAATTATTGATTCGGCCGGAGATAGCACAGATGTAATTTTTTACGAGCCTTCACCGGACAAGCGGGCTAGCTATTTTAAGATGTTAAAAAACAAAACTCAAGTAGAAGAATTCGCAGAATTGGACACCAGGGACTTGGCCAGATGGCTAGTCCAAGAAACTAAGAATAAAGGCGGAACCTTAAGCTCTGCCGATGCCAGTTATTTGGTAGATAGAGTCGGAGCCAACCAACAGCTTTTGGCCAACGAGCTGGAAAAGCTTTTCATATACGAACCTAAGATAACTCGCGAAAATATTGACCTGCTGACCCAAAAAACTCCGCAGAGCAAAGTCTTCGATTTGCTGGATGCCGCCTTTGCCGGCGACAAAGAGCGGGCTCTGGAACTTTACGAAGACCAGCGGGCCCAGAAAGTCGAACCCCAAGCCATAATGGCCATGATTGCCTGGCAGCTTAAACTATTAACGCTGGCCAAAACTGGCAAAAACAAAACCTCAGAGCAGATAGCTAGGGAAGCCGGTGTCAGCCCGTACCCAATCATGAAAGCCCAGAACCTAGCTGGTAAAATTGATAACCAAAAGTTAGTAGCAATGGTTTCTGATGCCCTGGAGATAGACGAAAAGGGCAAAACCACTGCAATAGATTTAGATGAAGCTTTAAAGACTTATATAGTGACTCTATAAAAGAAGAAGGGCCGCGCCGGAGCGCGACCCTTATTCAGCCGATGAGCCCGCGAGCTCTAGTCCGTGATGAGCTCAGCTTGCTGGCTGGGTGTGCGGTCGACGATGCGGAAGATGTTGTAGATGAACACAACAACTCCCCCCAAGGCGATGCACCCCAATCCGGTGTAAATGCGATCCGACTGGGTTGTCGAGAACCCGTGCCCCAGAAACGCGACAACTAGCAGGGCGAAGATGACCACCGAGACGAGCGTCGCGATGATGCTGTCCCAGAAGCGATCCGAGATTCCGATCGCGGTCTTGTAGGACTTGGTCGCGTACTTCGCCAGACTCTCGCAGATAACGATGAGCACGAGCGGTGCAACTGCCAACTTCTCGTGTTGACGCACAGTTCCTCCTTTGACGGCTGAACACTTCTCTGGTCGGGGATGTTCGGATGAACTCCTCTCAATACCAGAGGCAATAGGTATTATAACATAAGCTCAATGGGAATGCAATACTGTAAGCTTGGATTACTTCTTTGAGGTGGTCTTTTTGACAGGTGTTTTTCGAGCAGCTGGCTTTTTTGCAGCAGTTTTTGGCTTAGCGGTAGTTTTAGCCGCTGTTTTAGGGGTAGCCTTACCTGGTTTGGCGCCGGCAGCTTTGGCCTGGGCCGCCAAAGATGCTTTTTGGCGGGCGGCCTTGTTCTTGTGAATAACAGCTTTCTTGACTGCCATATCCAGGGCGCTGATAGCCTCACGCTGGGTCTTTTGGATGTCGGCGGCTTTACCACTATCAACAGCTTTAGAGAAGGCCTTAAGTGCTTCGCGCAGCGTCCGTTTAGTCCGGACATTGCGGGCGCGGGCCTTGGAGGCTATCTTAACTCGCTTTTTCGCAGATTTTATAATTGGCATATATTACTCTTTGTCCTCAGATACAATCCAAAACTATACCTAACAGATGTGGTTTTGTCAAAAATACTATTGCGCTGTTGTTTGCAAAATGCTAATCTGAGCTTAAGAAGTTAGCTAACAAAAACCTTCTTAAATAAAAACAAAAGCCAATTCTCCACACATCATTGAGGAGGCCATAAGGCAAAAAATGGACTCGGCAACAGCCAAACAACAGATAGCTGAACGCGCTAAGCAAGCCAGTAAATTCTTGGTGACGGTTAACGCCAACCCGACGGTCGACCAACTGTCGGCCTGTATCGGTTTGACCCTGCTTTTGAACAAGATGGGCAAGCACGCTACCGCTGTATTTTCAGGGAAGATTCCCAATGTTTTGGAGTTCTTGCAGCCGGAGAAAACCCTGCAGACCAACACCGACAGTCTACGCGACTTTATTATCTCGCTCGATAAGAACAAAGCCGACAAGCTCCGCTACAAAGTAGAAGATGACGTCGTCCGGATCTTTATTACACCTTACCGCACCAGCATCAGCGAAAAAGACCTGGTATTCAGTGAAGGGGATTTTAACGTTGAAGCAGTTATCGCCCTAGGGGTCACCCAACGCACCCAGCTGGATGCCGCCATCACCGCCCACGGCCGGATACTGCATGACGCCACCGTTATAACCATAAACACCGGAGCTGATAAAACGACAGATGTCGGCCAGATAAACTGGCAGGATGAACAAGCCAGCAGCTTGAGCGAGATGCTGGTAAGTATCAGCGAAGC
The DNA here is from genome assembly GCA_035479215.1 of Candidatus Babeliales bacterium. Classification (GTDB taxonomy): domain Bacteria; phylum Patescibacteriota; class Saccharimonadia; order Saccharimonadales; family UBA10212; genus JAIFWC01. Next base: position 14,056 of record DATIIZ010000015.1, read on the forward strand.
CTTCGGGGCCGGAATGATAGACAGCCAGATAGCCACGGCCTTTTTGACAGGTATCGTGGCCCAGACTCAGAGGTTCAGCAACAATAAGACCTCCCCGAAAGTAATGACTATGAGCGCCCAGCTGATGGCTGCCGGTGCCAACCAGCAGTTGATAGTATCCAAGCTGGAGCCGCCTCCACCGCCTCCTCCACCGCCGCCAAAGCCGCCTCAGACACCCCCCAAACCACCAGCTCCGCCGCCAAAACCACCAGTTCCTAAAAAACCCAAACAGCCGCCGCTTAAGCCCGAAGGCATCATGGATGTTCCCCATGATGATAAGAAAACAGGGGAAACGCACGTAGAACTGGGCACCACCGAGATCCATATAGACGAGCAGGGGAACATTAAGACCAACGATGAGCAAGCAATGGCTCCGTTTGAGACTGCCGAACCAGAAAAGTCAGAGCAGCTCCATGAAACCGAACCATCAAACCAGCCGGAGCCTCCAGCGATAGATACCGCCAAAGCTTTGCCGGTTACGGCTTCTTTACCCCTGACTCCTGATATACCAGAACCTTTGCCGGCACCGCCACAGCCGCAAGCAGCACCGGAACCTCAAACTCCACCTCCGCCACAACCCCCGGAACTCAGCCTGCCTAGCCAGGGGCCGCCACCGCAACCTTCCCAAGTCCACGGCTACGCCACTGCGCCCGAACCCGAGCCGAAATTGCCGCCTCCAGCTGTAGTGCCTGAGGTAAGTCCAGATGGGAACCACGCGTTTGTCGGTACTACCGCCCAACCAGCCGGATTTAACCCCTTCGCTTCTACCGCCGCGCACCAGCCCGACTGGGCCGCGCCTTATGATTTAGTGCCCATGGACCCCCTGAACAATGCCAGCAGTTCCACCAGCTCAGAGTTTGGTAGTACGCCTGTTACCAAGGATCCCGAAGGTACTCAGGGCAATTTTTCGCAAGGCCATGCGGTCCAGCCAAAAACAGATGCCCAGCCGGTTGACAGCGCCAGAAATGCCGTAGCCAGCGCTATTGCTGGGGCCCCGTTCGACCCGGCTTTTAGCGCCCCTGTCCAGTCGCTTAATTCCCAGCCGTTAGAGAACGCTCCTTTGCATCCGGATAACCCCCCAACAGCCCCGGTTATGCCCGCGATGCAAAATAGCGATACGCCGATGCTTGTACTGCCCACAGACAATAGTAGTTCCTTGGCGGCGACCCAACCCATAGCTACCCAGCCTGAAGCGTCAACCCAAGCGCCGCCCCCACCACCTTTGCCACCGCCCCTGATGGCCGCTCCCGGTGCTGTAATTCCCAATCCACCGCATAACTAGTACTTATTGTAATTTAGCTGTTTTTATGTTAGAATTATCATATAGTCCCTATAGAGGAACCTCTCTTGAGTAGTACTTCAGGGACCTTTGACAAGCAGACGGGCTAACCTCTACTGAAAGCAGGGCGATGCCTCACTGGATAATCATTTCGGTCGCTGTTCCTTTCGGATTGCTGGTTTGCGGAATCCTGTCCATCCCCTATCGGAGACCTTCGGGTCCTCCTCCCTGTCCCTTCAAGTCGAAGCACGGCCTGCCGTGCCTTCACCCGGGAGGACGGGGTCACAGCGGGGAGCACTGGTGACCGGTCAAGCAATAGCCGCAACGTACTCACCTTCGGTAGTGCCCCTCTACGCCATCATCATTCTTTTGCTAGTTCTCGGGCTAGTCAACAAGAAACAGCTCCGGTGGAGCTGGCGCCCAAGATGGGGTACTTGCAAGAGTTGCGGCCAAAAACGCCGGGACTGCCCGTACCACAATGACTAACAGGTCGTCGGTGCAATTCTCCGGCGGCCTGAAATCTCAGGGCTCTGCCGTCTGCTCGTCAATTCAAATTTATAATGGACGGAGTCTTATTAATTGATAAACCAGCCGGATGGACATCCCATGATGTAGTGGCTAAAGTCCGCGGAGTTTTAAAGGCCCAGGCCGGACAAAAGGTTAAAGTCGGGCATACGGGAACTTTGGATCCGATGGCTACCGGCCTACTGATACTGGTGATTGGCAAATACACCAAGCGAGCTGAGCAGTTCAGCAAGATGGACAAGACATATGAGGCTGAAGTTACTCTAGGATACACCAGCACGACCGCTGATAAAGAAGGGGAGATAACCAAAAAAAGTGCTCATCAACCGAACCAAAAAGAGATTAAAGAGGTTCTGAGCACATTTATAGGCAAAATCCAGCAGACTCCGCCGGCTTTCAGCGCCGTCAAAGTGGACGGCCAACGGGCTTATAAAGCCGCCCGGGCTGGTAAAACTGTGGAGATTAAGCCACGCAACGTGACAATTTACGGAATAACAGATGTAAAATACACTTACCCGTCCCTAAAATTCACTACAAAAGTCTCATCCGGCACGTATATCAGAAGTTTGGCCGAAGACATCGGCCAAGAACTTGCTACTGGAGCCTATCTATCAGCACTTAAAAGGACGCAAGTCGGCGAATTTGACCTAAATAATGCTTCACTAGTTAGTGAATTTTCAACGTTAAATATTCAAAAATACTTGCAGCAGCTGTAAAATTATGTTTTTGTTAATGAATTACAAGTTACAGTAGTATGGCCGAAGTTACAGAGACTCAATTTTCATATAACCAAACAGAGCAGGA
>DATIIZ010000016.1:0-10238 GCA_035479215.1 Candidatus Babeliales bacterium
GTTCTGGCTCATTTAAAACCCGGGCTGGGGTGGTGAAGACGCCGACCTTTATGCCTGATGGAACCCGTGGGGCGGTCAAAAGCCTAACCCCGGAAGCTGAAAAAGCCTGCGCTGAATTAAAACCCGGGCAAGTCCTGCTCCTGGAAAACCTGCGTTTTGACCCGCGTGAAGAAAAAAACGACAGGCAATTCGCTAAAGAATTAGCCGACACTACTAAGGCCCAGGTATTTGTACAGGACGGGTTTGGAGTAGTGCACCGCGCCCATGCATCTACGGACGCTGTTACTCGCATCTTGCCATCTGTATCGGGGCTATTGCTGGAACAAGAAGTAGGAACTATTACTACTTTGCTGAAAGAACCTAAGCGACCGCTGGTATCTGTAATCGGTGGGGCCAAAGTCAGCGATAAGATAGAGGTCCTGAACCAATTGATTGAAATTTCTGACTGCGTGGCCGTGGTCGGGGCGATGGCTAACAATTTTTTGGCTGCTCACAAGATAAAGATCGGCAGCAGTTTATTAGAAAAAGCGGCCATGGATACGACCGAGGAGATTTTGGATAGGGTGCGGCGCGAAGAGAAGAAAAGGAATTTCAACTTTTTGTTACCGGTAGACGCAGTGGTATCAAAGAAGAAAGATGGAACAGCCCCGACAAGGATAGTGGATTTATTCGGTAATAATCTTGCGGATATCGAAGCCTATCCTAAGGTTCCTAATCATACGGCCTATACGATTGGTACTGATGAAATAATTCTGGATATAGGGCCGGTCAGCGCCGCCCAGGTAGCCGGCGCTATCAAAATGGCCAGCACCGTAATCTGGAACGGTACCTGCGGCATCACCGAAGTAAAAGGCATCGCCGGTGCCCGGGCGCCCTTTGCCCACGGAACCCGGACGATTGTCGAGGCAATGATCGGTCCTTCCAACCAGCACGCTAACCGCCCATTCACTTTCGTCGGCGGCGGAGACACAGTAAGTTATGTCGAAGAACAGGGACTAACTGAGGATTTTGGGTTTGTATCGACTGGCGGCGGCGCCAGCCTGGAACTTATAAGCGGGCACAAGTTGCCTGGCGTAGAGGCTCTTAAGAACAAAAACTGATATTAAAAGCGGCCTTGTTTCGTGTACAATAAGCTTAAACGTAAAGGGTGGAGACCATGCGTAAAGTTTTGATTGTAGGGAATTGGAAGATGCATCTGAACGCCGCCCAGGCTAGTCTTTTAGTGCATAGGCTCCAAGAGAGGATTGAGATACACCGCAATATAGAGGTTGTCCTGGCGCCCAGTATGCTGGTTCTACAGCCGCTGAGTATCCAGGTTGACCGGCGTAAATTCCGATTAGCTGCTCAAAATGCCTATTGGCGCGACGAAGGTCCTTTCACCGGTGAAGTTAGTTTTACTATGTTAAATGAGTTGGTGCATTACGTGATCGTCGGCCACAGCGAACGACGCCTGGTCTTTAATGAGGACTTAGCCATGGTCCGCGACAAGGTAGCCGCTGCCTTCCGTAATGGTATAACGCCAATCTTATGTATCGGCGAGACCAAGACCGAACGCGATGACGGCGAGACAAAACAAGTACTGCACGACCAGCTGATGAGCGCTTTATCTAATCTGACGGAGAGCGAAGTCCGGGAAATTGTGATTGCCTACGAACCGATATGGGCTATCAGTAACGGCAGTAATTTTACCGATCATGTCATGGCCAAACCGGGCCAGGTTGCCGAAGCGGTAGACTACATTAGAAGATATATTAATGATGTATTTAGTGAAAAGACAGCTAAGCAAGTGAGAATTCTGTACGGCGGAAGCACTGTGCCGGATATCGTCAGCGGCTTTTTAGATGTACCAGGCGTAGATGGCTTTTTGGTAGGCGGCGCCAGCCTGAATTATGAGATGTTTTCGTCAATAGTAGGCACAGCGCATAGATGGCAAAGGAAAGGTAAGGAGGAATTGAATTATGCCAGATGAGACCCGTGTTTTTGATGTAACCAGGCCAAGCCACGTTAACCCGACGGCTACCAGTCGCCCAGTTATCCCCAGCATCCATCCGGCAGCTAGCGACCCGATGGTCAAGGACGAATCCGGACAATTTGGTTCGAATGCGGGTATGAAAATCCCGATCAGTGACGAAACCGGCCACTTTGCCCCCGAGTTGCAGCCTCCCCCCGAAACTCCTTCGACCTTTGGTGTACCCGCCCCAGAAACGAGCTCTGCACCTGAACCATCTCCGGATGAACCAGGCGTAGGAAATTCACCAGCCATTTTCAGTACGGCAGATACCGGAGCGAGTTCACAAATGCCGGCGCCTGCAAATGAGCCCCAAACACATCCTGACGATATGTTCAGCCCGCCGGCTGATGAGGCTTCATCGCCAGAACCCTTACCGCATACCGATGTCGCCCAGGCAGATGAACAAGTTCAGCCGCATATAGAACAGCTGCACTTTAACGAGCCCAAACACAAACGCAACTGGCTAATGCCGACCATCCTGGTGCTCTTGCTCCTAGTAGTTGGAGCTTACCTAGCAATGGATTCTGGTCTGGTTAAGACAAGCGTAAATCTGCCTTATCATATCTTTAAGCAAAAAGTCGCAAATACTCCGGCGGCCAACCCTGCGCCCAAACAGCCAGTGGCTTCCAGCACTGCGGCATTGCCGGTCGGCTTTAAGCAATACAAGATTGCCGGTACCTATTTAACTTTCGCTGCCCCAGCCTCATGGGGTGACCCAACTTCAGCGACTGTCGGCGGATTCAGCAAACGCGGCGGTACCAACCAGTCCGATGGCACCTATGCCTATGTGGTAGATTTTGCGACCAACAAAGATGTTCAAATTGCCGTTACCTCTAGTAAATATCTGCCGCCTGCCAGGACTCCGCTGTATTACGATTATCTACAATGGTGTACTGGTACTAATGACAACAAGGTTTACCAATCGGTCTTAAAGTTCAATACAACCGATAAAGTCGATACACCATCCACTATCGTCTGTGACCAAGGTCCGCTGGCCGATGCCCAGAAACTTAATACCACAACTATAATGCAGTTGAAGACCAAGGATCCGGCTGGTAAGGTAATCGGCGATGTCTACACAAAAAACCTTAAAGACCCTTCGTTAGTCGTCATAAGAATCAAAGATGCCGCATCAACTAACGGCGAGAACATTAAGCAGCTGCTGAATTCGGTTAAGATAACTACAACAGCTGCGGCTAGTGCTCCAGCCAGCCAATAACAGATATAATCTCCTGAGCTTTGGTACAATTTAAGGATGCCAGAGGCAGGGAATACTGGGGTAATGGAGGATTTGCTGACGGGTTTGAACCCGGAGCAAAAAGCCGCCGTCCAAGCCACGGAGGGCCCTTTGCTGATATTGGCCGGCGCCGGCAGTGGCAAGACCAAAACCCTGACCCACCGCATCGCTTACTTGCTGGCTACCCATAAAGCCACACCATTTAACATCCTAGCCGTAACGTTCACTAACAAAGCAGCCGGTGAAATGCGTTCCCGGGTGGGAAAATTGCTCGGCCAACCGGCGGGCAACCGCGGATTCATGCCCTATATGGGCACCTTCCACTCGATTTGCGTGCGGATTTTACGCCAAGACGGTGAACACATAGGGATTGCAAGAAACTTTGTAATCTGGGACGAGGGCGACCGCCAAGCCGCCATTAAGCAGGCCTCGCGGCAAGCTGGAATCGACGAGAAAAATTTCCCGGCTCGCCTCTTATCATCACTCATCAGTAATGCCAAGAATGAGATGGTCGGCCCGCAGGAATTCAGCGCCAATGCCGAATACAGCCCGGCCACCAAGGCAGCAGCCAGAGCCTACCCGATCTACGAAAAATTACTCAAGGATGCCTCGGCACTGGATTTTGATGATCTAATCGGTCGGATGGTATACCTGCTAAGTTCCCAAAAAGAAATAAGGGATAAATGGCAGCGCCAGTTCAAGTACGTGATGATAGATGAATACCAGGACACTAACTCAGCCCAGTACAAGCTTGTAAAGCTCTTGACCAACAAGGACATGAATATAGCGGTGGTCGGTGATGACTGGCAAAGCATTTATTCGTGGCGCGGCGCGGATTTTCGGAATATATTAAATTTTGAAAAAGATTACCCCAAGTGCAAGATAATCAAACTGGAGCAGAATTACCGCAGCACCAAGAATATCCTGGAGGCGGCAAATAATGTCATCACGCATAACAATCTAAGAAGCGATAAAAAGCTCTGGACGGCGGCTGGTGCTGGGTCGCCGGTCCAGGTTTTGCAAGTCACGTCAGAAAGAAGCGAGGCCGAGTCTATCGTCCGGCGCATCCGAAATGTCGTAGATATCCGGGCCCGCAGTTATAAAGACTTTGCTATTTTATACCGAACCAACGCCCAAAGCCGGGCTCTGGAGGAAGTCTTTGTCCATTATGGGATACCGTATCGGATTGTCGGTGGGGTGCGCTTTTATGACCGCAAAGAAGTAAAAGATATCATGGCTTATCTTAGGTTGATTTATCAGCCCGAGGACCTTGTCAGTTTTGAGCGGGTTGTTAATGTGCCGGCCAGGGGAATCGGTGGCAAGTCCTTGCTGTCTTTCCATAGCTGGCGACTGCAGCAAGGTTTAAATCTAGAAGAGGGGTTATCTAAAGCTGCAGGTTGCCTAGATATAACTCCCAAAGCCAGAAAAGGTTTCGCCGAACTTTCGGACATTGTCTCTAGCTTCAAAGCCATGGCCGATGAGCTTATGCCATCCAGCCTAATAGACAGTTTGCTTCGCCGGTTGGATTACCTGAATTTTCTGCAAGATGGCACTCCGCAGGGCGAGGCCCGCATAGAAAATGTCAAGGAACTTATCAGTGTTGCCATTGAATACCAAGATGCCGGCCTGGCGGGCTTTTTAGAAGAAGTCGCTTTAGTCAGCGATTTAGACACGGCCGATTTGGGCGGTGATGCAGTAATTTTAATGACTCTTCATTCCGCCAAAGGGCTGGAGTTCCCGGTGGTTTTCATAACCGGACTGGAAGAAACGGTTCTGCCCCACAGCCGGGCGCTTTATGAACCTGCCGAGATGGAAGAAGAACGTCGCCTGATGTATGTCGGCATGACCCGCGCCCGAGAAGAACTTTACCTGACCTATGCCACCGAACGGAATCTATACGGCGGGCGCCAACACAATCCCCCCAGCCGTTTTATCGCTGACGTCGGCCCGGTAACTAACACGTTGGAGACCGGCTTCGGCCTATTCAGCCCAAGTCCATATTCTGACGAGCAAAAATTTGCTGACTCAGGCACCGAACCACGCTATGTCCCGGAGTTGGAAGAAGGTGATGGTGTCAAACACCAGCTGTTCGGTGTCGGCACCGTAATGGAGCTGGATGGAGAAAACGCCACAGTTTACTTTAAGGGAAAAGGCACAAAGCGGCTCAATATCGCCTTTGCTCCTTTAACCAAGCTGGAGTAGGTTGATATAATTTGAGCGGCACAAAAAATAAATGAGATTATTACCAAAACCAATCACCAGGCATTTTCATTCGGCTCATCGTGGCGGTAAACGGCATGTCCAAAAACGGCCATACATTTTTCCGATACTTGGACTTCTGCTAGGCGGACTGATTGTTGTCATAATCATCTATACTCGCGGGGGTGGCCACACATACCGGCCGAGTGATTCCCATGTGGTTTTCGTTTTCGACAGCGGACAAAAACGGACTATTGATACCAAGGCGCCGACTGTCGGCGAGCTGGTTTCCCGGATGCATCTGAACTTAATCCCGGAAGATGTAGTCGAACCATCTTTAGATACACCGATTGTCGAGGATAATTTCCGGGTGAATATTTATCACGCCCGCCCGGTGACAGTAATTGACGGTGCGAATAAATCAGTTACTTTGACCGCCCAGAAAAGTGCGCGGGTTGTGGCCCAGGGTGCCGGACTAAAGGTTAACCCCGAAGACATCGCTAACTTTTCCGAAGGTAATCTGAAGAATAACGTCATAGGCGAGGAAGTGGTGGTTACCCGGGCAACGCCGATAAATCTCAATCTTTATGGCGGACAGATACCTACTTACACCCTTGCTAGTTCTGTAGAACAGATGTTGAGAGAAAAACACATCAAGCTGGAAAACGGCGAATCAGTAGACCCCGGTCCTAAGACCCCGATAACACCCAATATGCAGATTTTCGTTTTGGCCAAAGGCAGTCAGGTTGTTACTACCGAAGATACTATTCCAGTCCCGACTGAGATAGTTGACGATGTCAGGCTAAGCTACGGTGCTACGGTAGTTCGTCAGACCGGTTCACCTGGCAAGCAGCTGACAGTGTATTTGGTTAATAACCAGGCTGGCAAGGAAATCACCCGCAAGATAATCCAACAGGCAATTATCCAGGCGCCCGTTCCACAGATAGTGGCCCGAGGCACCACCATTGATATTAATGGCGATAAGGCATCGATTATGGCCGCCGCCGGCATCTCCAGCGGCGATTACGCGCCAGCCAACTTTATTATCAGCCATGAATCCGGCTGGCGGGTGACAGCGGCTAATGCCAGCGGCGCCTATGGTCTATGCCAAGCCTTGCCAGGCAGCAAGATGTCATCGGCTGGCGCGGATTGGGCAACTAATCCGATAACCCAGCTAAGATGGTGTTCGGGCTATGCGGCTAAGTTCGGAGGTTGGGGCGGGGCATACAGCTACTGGCTCAGCCACCATTACTGGTAAGACTTGAAGGACAACCTAGCGGTTTTCCTTCAAGTAGAATAGATAGAATGATGAGGGCGAAGAAATCACTTGGGCAGCACTGGCTGAAAGACGAAACCAGTCTAACCGCGATTTGTGATGCGGCTGAGCTAACCCATAAGGACATTGTCTTAGAGATCGGCCCCGGCCTAGGTTCACTGACCAACCATCTGGTACAGCGGGCTGGCAAAGTTATCGCCATTGAGCTTGATGAAAATTTAACCAAGGACATTCCCTTAAAAGTTCCCGCGGACAATTTAGAAGTGATGCAGGGTGATATTTTGAAATTTGACCTAACTCAGCTACCGTTCGGCTACAAAGTCGTGGCTAACATCCCATACTATCTCACCAGCAACCTCATCAGAATTCTCAGTGAATCGCCCAATCCACCCCTAGCTATGGTTTTACTGGTCCAAAAAGAGGTGGCACATAGAATAGCCGCCGAGCCAGGAGAAATGAGCTTACTGAGCGTCAGTGCCCAGCTTTATTACCAGCCGCAGCTTGGTCTAGAGGTTAAGGCAGAATTATTCGAACCGCCGCCCAAAGTTGATTCGCAGGTGATAATCCTAAAACAACACAAAATCCCACTATTTGAAAATCTGGACACCAAATTATATTTCAGGGTCATTAAAGCCGGTTTTGCCGGCCGCCGCAAGAAATTACGCAGCAGTTTGGCGGCCGGTCTACGGATATCTAAAACCGAGGCAGACGGATTACTGCAATCAGCTGAACTTGACGGTAATCTGCGGGCCCAGAACCTTAGTCTCAAAGATTGGCATAAGCTTTACAATGCCTGCAAAACAGCTAATATATAACTATAAATGAGCAGGTTTAAACGTTTATCGTTCTGTTTAGCACTCCTATTTCTGTTTAGCATATTAGCCATTGCAGTTCCCGTCTCAGCTCAAAATACTAACGACGACACGGTAAATAACCCGACGGTCAGCGGCCATGGATCTGGCCATGACTTAGCCGAGCAATTCAAGTTGCAAGCTAAAGAGAAAGTCCAAGTTGCCCGCCAAAGTGCCCAAGAACACACCCAAGCCCAGAGACAAAAATCGTGTGAGGCGCGCAAGTCATCTTTAGAAAAGCGCATGACCAACGCAGTTGCCCATGCCAAGAAGCATAAAGCCGTATTCGATAAGATGTTTACCCGAGTCCAGAACTTCTATACCACTAAGAAACTGAATGTCACGGACTACGACAGTCATAAAGCCAACGTGGTCACAGCTCAGACCAATGCCCAGGCTAGCATAGACGCACTGGCGGCACTAGATGTTAACGTCGACTGTAGTTCGCAAAACGTCGCCGACAGTGTCAGCGCTTTCCAGCAAGCAGTTAAAACCTCACGCGATTCGCTTAAAGCATACCGAACCACTCTGGTGGACCTGATAAATTCACTGAAGGGCGCTTCTACTAGCACAGATAAGACTAGCGAGACGAGTCAATAGGGGATGATGATGAAAAACAGATTACAATCCGGTTTCGCCCACCAAGGCATCCTGCTGCTTGTAATAGTTGTGGCTATCATTACTGCAATCGGCTATAAAGTAGCCAGCGACCAGAATAATAAAGCAAACAACTCTGTGACGGCCGGTTCAACTGCTGTGCCAGAAGGGCCGGTAATCAAAACGACTGCCGATTTAGACAAGGCTACGCAGGCGCTTAATAGTGAAGACGTAGACGGCAACTTGAACCCTGACTCACTTGACCAAGACGTCCAGAGCATGCTTTAGCCCCCTGCCCTACAAATACTTGACTTGTTAAGTATCTTCTTGCTAGCATTAGCGGTATGAGAAATTTAAAAGCTTCTAAAAGATCCAGCCTACCTCCCCTGCTCTCTTTGTCGTTCGTTTTACAACATTCAGCCGAAGAAATGCTGGAGAATGACGCCGGGGTAGGGCTGTCAGCCGCCAGAATAATGAGCGTTTTGGATAAATCCTCGGCAGTTTCTCAGCGAATAATTGCAATGGAACTCAGACAGACAGAAGCTAACGTCAGCCGCCAGCTCCAATCTATGAGGAAGCATGGGCTAGTCAGTATCACTCGGAACAAAAAAGACAGCCGCCAACGGGATGTTACACTGACCGCCAAAGGCTCAAAGACCTACCAAGAGGCCAATAAACTCCTCAAGAAACAACAAAAACAATTTCTAAAAATCTTAAGCGCCAGCGAAACCGCAGCAGTAGAGATCGCCGCCCAAAAACTCTCCTAATTATCAAAAAAGCACCATCGGTTGATGATGCGTTTTTGGTGGAGTCGCCGGAGATTGCATCCGGGTCCGATTGGTAACAAATTTGCTGACTACAGGCTTAGGCTATTTAGATGCTTTGCCTAGCTATCGAAATAGCCAAAAGAAACTAGGCGCAATCCAGGCAATCTTAGCTGAACTTCAGCGGATTACTGAAATCCAGAGCAGCCAGATAATATGGCGTGCTCACTTGCTATCTGACGTCGTAAGCGGCACGGCTACAGAAATTAAGCTGTAACTGATACGCGAGCAGGTGTGCTCAAGAAAGCGAAAACGCTGTCCCGAACCGTGGCTACTGCGTTAGAAATGCGGTTTGCATTTACTGGTTTGATCCGGCTAACGTGCAGATCAATCCGGCCTGCCATGCAAAATTGTCAAAATACAATCGTCGAGCTTAATCTTCGACCCCCGAAGCAATTTCACACAAATAACTTCGGGGAACGGACATTAACTATATTATACCATAATAGTCAAGAATATAAATCATATATTGCTCATTTCTTCAAAGAGGGCGGTGAATTTTTTCCGAGGCGCTCCAGCGTAATTGACTAATGTAACTAGTTATGGTATCATATGCATAATAATGAATAGCGTTTACGAATTAGACTGGGATCTTCTACCAGATCATATGAGGTTTGGTTCATCTTACAATGAGCCTTTGAGATTATTTCGTGGAGAGAAAGAAGCTAAAGTAGCAAGAGGAGCAGGACTTTTATCATTAGCAGCAGAGGAGGGAGATCTGCGTTTAGTTTACGAGTTTGGTGAGGCCGTCAGAGAAAGAAACGAAACGTTGATGCGCATTCTTAGGTCGGATCATGGTTTTCATGTTCATAGAAACGGAAGACTAACGCCGTTTATATCCGCGAGCCCAGTTAAAGAAATTGCTAGACGTTATTCACGGCAACCCGATGAAGTGCTTGTTGAGTTTGAAGTACCCGTGTGCAGAACTGTTATTGGCCCACATACAACATGCGGAAGCGATTTACCCGGAGAGATTCTAGTCATCGATAGAGTTCTTCCTGAGGAAATTATTGCGGTGCACAACTTTTAGGGCACATAGTTATTCTTAGCTCTCATCCAAGGAATAGCTAAAAGCTCCCACCATCGCCTCAGTTCTGGGTAGATTTGGGGCCAACTTTGCAGTACAAGCTCCACCAAAGCATATGCACTTTACAGTGCTTATTTTTTGTTGAGCGAATGTTAAACTTTCTTTATGATCCATTACCTCTTCGCTCAACTCTTCGGGGATGCGTGTAGTGGGGCT
>DATIIZ010000017.1:0-6737 GCA_035479215.1 Candidatus Babeliales bacterium
ACACCCGTCCAGACTAAACGGGTTGAAGAAAAAATCGATAATCCTAAAGTAGAGGCCGCGGTAGAACAGCCTCAGAGTAATGTAGGTGAGTTTAAGATAGACCGGGAAATCGACCCAGCTAAGCACCAGAGCCAAGTTGTCCATATAGATAAAGAAGGCAACCTTTCATTCCGTGAATAACTACTCATGCTACTTAAATACTTAGCTCGCTCTACAAGTCGCTTTTCACTATATAGTCTATTGCTCAAGACTGCTGGAGCTAGCAAGGTCTGAATTTTGAATGGGCGGGCCTCGCTCATCTAACTAAAAACAGGGGCGCGCTGGCCCCTGTGGCTGCAGGGAGGGCTGCGGTTACATCCCGCGCCTCCCATCGAACAATTTGAAGCCCTGGCCTTCGTTCTCCCCCTGATCTCTCTACATGTCGCCGGTCAGAGATTTGAATCCGATCACGAGGGCGATGATGAAAACCGCCCCCCAGCTGGTCAGATCCAGGAAGGGATCTATTCCGGGCCAGGAGCCCGGCCCGATCCGACACCAGATGACCTGAATCAGCGCTAGCAGCGCCGCGCAAATACCGGCGACGAAGTAGGCGGCGAGGGTGATGCTCAGAATCCAGACCGGGAAAACTCCCTGGGTGTAGTCCAGGGTCAAAGCGCCAACCAGCACCCCAGTGAGGAAAATCCGTACCCACTCCCGCCTGGAGCGGCTATGGATACGGCAGAGCACCCACTCCCGCTTGTTCAAGAACCGGAAGCGGTAGTAGGAGACGAGGGCCTGAAAGACCAGCCCTCCGAGTTGTCTTTTTACCCACTGCCGCTTGCGGCAGAACCGGAAGCGGTAGTAGATCGTAAAGGCTCCAACCAGCAACCTGGCAAGGAGCTCGTTAACAGACAGCTTCCAACGCTTCATCTTGTCTTCTCCTTGTTCGGTGGCTAGAGACAAGCAGGGGATTAGATTTAATCAACTGCTGGCCCCTAGCAACCTAGGCTTCAAAAAAAAGAACAACCGCTCCGCCTAAGCAGAAAAGTTATCAATACTATAACTTTAGAGCTTATCTTTGTCAAAGGTGGATGGCCTGGCGTTTAAATAAGAAGAGGCCCAAAGAGGGCCTCCAAAAGGCGAGGGGGAGACGTCCGGGCGTTGGACGTCTCGACCCCTCATACGTGTGCGAACTTTGTTGATTTGGCCGGGTTCGAGCCGACCTGATCCTGTTAGCGCTGGCTTCTGTAAATCGCGAAGACAGCAATCGCAATCAGCACCAGAAGAATGATCCGCTGGAGCCGATCACGAGGCAGACTCGGCACCTGTTTCTTCAAGATGTCCTTTCTGGTGGTCTCAGTCGAGAATGAAACCCACACTGAGAAGGAACAGGAACAGGGCGTTGCCGAGAACCATGTTGACGATACGGTCTTGTCGCTTGTAGAGCGGTGAGGTGGGTATGCGGGCGCAGCCGATTGCCACCGTCAGGCTGATTGCCGCACTCAGCCAGGCCAAAGGACTAGCCGGCGCTTGTAGTCCGCCAACACCGGGCCAGCGAACGAAGATCGCCCACAGCGGTAAAGCCGTGAGCCCGAAAAGAATGAAGTACTCGATCATCCCTCTCGGGAAGTGTTGGGTATCAGCCAACTTCATCTTGCCTCCCTCGTCATGGTGGTAGCAATTACTAACTTAGGACGGGCGATGGATTAGATTAATCAACCATCCGCCCCAAATTATTTAAGCCACAAAAAACTATAAGGAACGACCGTTCACATGCGTAGCAAACAGATAATTATATTATAAATTTTTATTCAAGATTGGTCAATCAACTACAGGCAAGCACGCAATCTGTTAAATGGCCACTTTAGCCTTGCTTTGACAGCCATTTTTATCTATAATAGTCAGTGAATGAGTTTACAAATAAAGAGAGGGAATCTTTTGCTGTGAGTGCCGAAAAAAACCCGGCTGGACATAGCTACGACGCCAGCCAGATACAGGTATTAGAAGGTCTGGACCCGGTCCGCAAACGCCCAGGCATGTATATCGGCAGTACTGGCTACGAAGGCTTGCACCACCTGATTAAAGAGCTGGCCGATAATGGTATAGACGAAGTGATTGCCGGCTTTGCCAATGAAATAAGCGTGACATTGCACGAGGACGGCAGCGCTACGATTATTGATAACGGGCGCGGTATACCTGTAGATATGCATCCTAAGACCAAGAAGAATACGCTTGAAACCGTCCTCACCACCTTACACGCTGGTGGTAAATTCGGCAGCGGCGGCTATAAGGTCAGCTCCGGCTTGCACGGCGTCGGCTCATCGGTGGTCAATGCTTTATCTAGCCGGATGAAAGCGGTAGTAAAAAGAGACGGCTTTAACTGGAGCCAAGAATATAAAGAAGGTAAGCCGACCACCAAACTCATCAAAGGCGAACCTACCAACGAAACCGGTACGACCATCACTTTCTACCCAGATGAGACAATCTTCAAAGACGGCACAGCGTTCGATTACAAATGGGTTGTCGACTATCTGCGTCATCAGGCTTATCTGACTAAGGGTGTGAAGGCCAGCGTAATTGATGAACGCAGCGGTGAAGCCTACGCTTTTTATTTCGAAGGTGGTATTGAAAGTTATGTCCGGCATCTGAATGCTGGCAAAGAGCCGGTAGACGAAGATATCTTCTATGTTGAAAAAGAAGTCGGCGACGGCATCGTAGAAATCGCCCTACAATACACAGACACGTTCTCAGAAACGGTTATGGCTTTTGCCAATAATGTATTCAATATGGACGGCGGCAGCCATCTGACGGGCTTTAGAACGGCTCTGACGCGGGTGGTTAACGACTACGCCCGCAAAAGCGGTCTGCTAAAAGAGAAAGAAGAAAACCTGACCGGTGAGGACTGCCGGGAAGGCTTAACCGCTGTTTTACTGGTCAAGATTCCAGACCCGCAGTTCGAAGGCCAGACCAAAAATAAGCTTGGTAACCCCGAAGTCCGTGGTTATGTAGAGAGCGTCATGAATGAATGGTTTGCTTATTACTTCGAGGAGCACCCAGCTATTGCCCGAAAAATCATTAACAAAGGTTTATTAGCTGCCCGAGCCCGGCGGGCTGCCCGTGCCGCCAGGGACAATATTATCCGCAAAGGTGCTCTGGAAGGTGCTAGCCTTCCAGGTAAACTGGCCGATTGTGCTACTAAAGATCGTTCCCAAGCTGAACTGTTCATCGTCGAGGGCCAGAGCGCCGGAGGCAGCGCTAAAGACGGCCGCAACAGTTTTTATCAGGCCATATTACCTCTGCGCGGCAAGGTGCTTAACGTCGAAAGGGCTAGGCTGGACAAGATGCTGGCTAACCAAGAGATTCTCAACCTCATTAAAGCGCTAGGTGTTGGTATAGATGAACAGTTCGATTTAGCCGGCCTTCGCTATGAGCGCATAGTCATAATGACCGATGCTGACGTCGATGGCAGCCACATCCGCACCCTGTTAATGACTCTATTCTTTAGGCATCTACGTCCGGTACTAGAAGGCGGCCACATCTATGCCGCCCAGCCGCCGCTGTTCGCCATTTCCGTCGGCAAGAAAAAGCATTATGCCTACACCGACGAGGAACGAGACGAGATAATCGACAAATTGATCGAAGAACGTAAAGCCAAAGGTACCAAGATAGATAAGAACGAAGACCGGACCAAGCAGGCCGGAGCCGCCATACAGCGCTACAAGGGCTTGGGTGAAATGGATGCCGACCAACTGTGGGAGACCACAATGGACCCCGGTAATCGGGTTTTGGTGCAGGTGCGGGTAGAGGATGCCGAAAAGGCCGATGCTATCTTTTCCAAATTGATGGGAACAGAGGTAGAATTGCGCAAGAACTTTATTCAAAGCCGCGCCAAATTCGCAAAGGAGCTGGACGTCTAAAATGGACGAGAGAAGCAAGGGACTATTACCAACCGCTGATAAACACTCCCGGCTTGTAGTCGACCGCTCGGTCGAAAAGGAAATGGAGGATAGTTACCTTCAGTATTCCATGAGCGTCATCGTATCGCGGGCTTTACCGGATGTACGCGACGGCCTGAAACCGGTTCACCGCAGGATTCTGTACGTAATGGACAAGAGTAATTTGGGCCCACAGAGTAAACACACCAAGAGCGCCCAGATTGTCGGCGAAGTCATGGGCAAATACCACCCCCATGGCGACACGGCGATTTATGATGCCATGGTCCGCTTGGCCCAGCCGTTCAGCACCCGTTATCCCTTGGTCGACGGGCAAGGCAACTTTGGTAGCATGGATGGTGATCCGGCGGCAGCTTATCGTTACACCGAGGCCCGTATGACCCGGGCTAGCGCCGCGCTGGTTGAGGACCTAGAAAAAGAAACAGTCAATTTCGTTGATAATTTTGATGGTACACAGCAACAGCCGGAAGTCCTGCCGGCCAAGCTACCCAATCTGTTACTGAACGGTCAAGTTGGTATTGCTGTAGGAATGGCAACAAATATTCCGCCCCATAACTTAACTGAAGTTGTAGATGCTACAATAACCCAAATTGACAATCCTGAAGCGACTTTAGAGGACCTGATGCAGCACGTTAAGGGGCCGGATTTCCCAACTGGTGCAGTTGTTTATGGTAAAGAATCTATCCGTACCGCCTTCGCCACCGGCCGTGGCGGAGTGATAGTCCGCGGCGTAGCCGACATTGAAGAAGGTGCCAAAGGCCGCCACCGGATAGTCATTACCGAGATACCGTACGCGGTGAATAAGGCCGGCCTAGTGGAAAAGATCGCCGACTTGGTAAACGAAAAGAGAATCAGTGGCATCTCCGATATCCGTGATGAAAGTTCGCGCGGCTCCGTCCGTGTAGTGGTTGACCTAAAAAGAGATACTTATCCTAAGAAGTTGCTAAACTAATTATATAAGCTAACCCCCCTACAGACCGCCTTCCACTACAACATGCTGGCGCTAGTCGATGGCATCCAGCCACGGGTACTGGGCCTGCAGGATATCATCCAGGAGTACATCAAGCATCGCCAATCAGTAGTCCGTCGCCGCACCGAATTTGAACTGCGCAAAGCCCAAGAACGAGCTCATGTCCTAGAGGGATTAAAAATTGCCCTGGATCATATCGACGAGGTGATCGCTACTATCCGGGCCAGTGAAACTACTGAAGAAGCCCAAGAGAACCTGATTAAGAAGTTCAAGTTGAGCGAAATACAAGCCCGGGCTATCTTAGCGATGCAGCTGCGCACCTTAGCCGGCCTAGAGCGCAAGAAGATAGAGACCGAACTGGCCGAACTCTTAACACTTATAGGCAAACTACAGGCTATTCTAGCCAGTGAAAAAGAAATCCTAAAGATTATAAAGACTGAGCTACTGGATATGAAAAAACAGTTCGGCGACGAACGAAGAACGAAAATCGTGGCCGCCGAGTTAGGAAAACTAAGCGAAGAAGACCTGGTTCCCGACGAGCAAGTCGTAGTAACTCTTACAGCAGCCAACTACATTAAAAGGACGCCAGTGGCTGATTATAAGAGACAAGGCCGCGGCGGTAAGGGGCGCCGTGGAATGGCGACGCGCGAAGAAGACGCCATTGAACATGTTGTAAATGCCTCAACACACGATTACCTGCTTTTCTTCACTAACAAGGGCCGGGTGTTTAGGATCAAGACTTACGAAGTGCCAGCTGTCGGTCTTAATGCCAAAGGTGTAGCGCTGGTAAATATACTGCAACTGCAGCCAGAGGAGATTGTCAGTTCCGTCATCAAGATAGAGAAAGGAAGCAACGGTGATGGCAACTTGCTAATGTGTACGGTCAAAGGCGTCGTTAAGAAAACCCCCTTCGAACAGTATAAGAATGTCCGCCAAAGCGGCCTGATTGCCATCAACCTGGACTCCGGTGACGAGCTTAAGTGGATACGTATGACTGGCGGCGATGATGAGGTTATAATCTCTACTTCCCAGGGGCAAGCCATCCGTTTCCACGAACGCGATGCCCGGCCGATGGGGCGGGTTAGCCGCGGCGTACGGGGTATCCGTCTGCGCAGCGGTGATAATGTCATCGGTATGGATATTGTCCAAAAAGACTCCAACATGTTCGTTATCAGCCAGTATGGTTACGGCAAGCGGACCAAAGTAGAGCAGTTCACAGCCCATAAGCGCGGCGGCGTCGGTATCCGCTCGGCTGTCGTTAACAAAAAGACCGGTCCGCTGATAGGAGTAAAAGCTCTGACTGATGAGGCTCAAGAAGTCATTATTATTTCCGGCCAAGGCCAGACCATCCGGTTGGGGCTAAAGAACATTCCGGCACTCGGTCGGGCCACCCAAGGGGTGCGTATCATGAGGCTTAATGATAAAGATAGCGTTGTTTCCCTAGCTTTGGTCGATAAGAACGTCGAAGTCGAAGATGACACTCCGGACGATGTCATCCCGGCCGAAGTCCTCGGCGAAACTAAAGAGTAAAGTTCAAATATGGCTGGCTCATTCTGGGACAGTTCCATCCGGCCGATACCAATAGCCCACCGTGGTGGTGGTGCAGCTTTTGAAAAAGAAAAGCACCGCCGGGAAAATACCCTAGAAGCTTTTGAACAATCTGTGGCACTTGGTTATCAGTTTTTGGAGATGGAAGTCATCCAAACAGCCGACAATGAAGTAATTGTCATCCATGTCGCCAAGAATAAACTCGAAGCTAAACTGGGGAAAAAAGAAGCCCCAGATTATACAAACTTACAAAAAATGACCTACGGACAGATTAAATCATCCCTGCA
>DATIIZ010000018.1:0-8846 GCA_035479215.1 Candidatus Babeliales bacterium
GATAAAGGCTATGTTTATAAGGATTTCCGCTCCAGCCCATATTGTCCGCGCTGCGCCACGCCGCTATCCAATTTCGAGCTCAACCAGGGCTACCAGGACAATGTGCCGGACCCCAGTTTATACGTCAAATTCAAGTTAAAAGGCCAAGATGCCTATCTGTTAGGCTGGACCACCACGCCCTGGAGCCTGCCGGGCAACGCCGCCATCGCCGTCAAGCCCGGCGCCCAGTACGTTTACGTCCGGCTGAAGGATGATGATGGCAAAGAAGAAACTCTAGTCCTGGCCCGCGAGCGGCTGGAATCATTGGATGTGCCGTCTTACCACATCGAAAAAGAAGTCAGCGGCGAAGAGCTGGTCGGCCTGGAGTACGAACCCCTATTCGAGCTTAAAGATATGGGTGATTCAACACCGGATTTATATAAAGTCTGGGCCGCCGATTTTGTCAGTATCGAAGATGGTTCCGGCGTCCTGCATGTGGCACCGGCCTTCGGCGAAGACGACCTGGCGCTGGCCAAAGAGAATAACCTACCAGTCTTTCTGACCGTCGATGAAAACGGTCACGTGGTCACCAACCAAGGCCTGCCAGAAGAGATAGCCGGCAAATTCTTCAAGGGCGCCGACCAGCCGATAATCGCCCACTTAACGCACAAAGACCTGGTTTATTCGGCCGAGACTTTTACCCACACTTATCCGTTCTGCTGGCGTTGTGATACGCCGCTTTTGTACTACGCTACGGATAACTGGCTGGTTCGTGTCACCGATTTCAAAGATGCGCTGGTCGGCAATAATATGCAGATCAACTGGACACCGGGGCATATTCAGACCGGTCGTTTTGGTAAATGGCTGGAAAACGCCCGCGACTGGGCCATCAGCCGCAACCGCTTCTGGGGTGCACCGCTGCCTATCTGGGTAACCGATGATGGGGAAGTAACTGTTATCGGCTCTGTAAAAGAGCTTAAGGAAAGGGCAGTTAACCCCGAGAAAGTCGGTGATTTGCACCGGCCTTACATAGATGATGTACAGATACGGACAGATAGTGGCAAGATAGCTAAGCGCATACCGGAGGTGTTCGACTGCTGGTTTGAGTCAGGCAGCATGCCCTATGCTCAGGATCATTACCCCTTTGATAATGCCAAGGAGTGGGAGAAGGGTTATCCTGCAACTTTTATCGCCGAGGCCATAGATCAGACCCGCGGCTGGTTTTACACCTTACACGTGCTGGCTACAGCCCTATTCGATAAGCCGGCGTTTAAAAATGCTATCTGTAGTGGCTGGATAGTGGCTGCCGACGGCGAAAAACTCAGCAAGCGCAAGAAAAATTACGCCCCGATGGACGATGTCTTTGACCAGTATGGGGTAGATACCATGCGGTTTTTCATGGCCAGTTCACCTCTGATGAATGGCGAAGATACTCGTTTCTCGGTGGATTTTCTGCGTGATGTCCAGCGGCAGGTGTTCATGACCTTCAATAACATTTATAGTTTTTATAAACTCTATGCCGATGTCGATAAATGGCAGCCTAGATCACCCCTGGTGGAACCCAAGAGCCAAAGCCTGCTGGACCAATGGATGCTGGCCCGGCTCAACCAGGCGGTAGCCGAAGTCACGTCCGGAATGGAAGAATACCGGCTAGATAAAGCGGCCCGACCGATAACCGACCTGTTGGACGATATCTCTAACTGGTATGTCCGGCGGTCGCGGCGCCGTTTCTGGAAGAGTGAGGACGACGATGATAAGCAGAGCGCCTATGAGACTTTGCACTATGTCATCTTGCGTACTGCCCAGCTTTTGGCACCATTTGCACCGTTTCTGAGTGACCATATTTGGCGGCAGATGGTGCAGGGGACAGATTTACCGGAATCGGTTCACCTAAGCGACTGGCCATCTGTTAAAGAGCCATTAGATACTAGCCGGATAATGCTAGAAAACATGAGTAATGCTAAGGCTTTGATAACCGAAGGTCTGGCCCAGCGGGCAGAGGCTAATATCAAGGTCCGCCAACCATTGGCCAAAGCTACAGTTAGTGGATTAGAGCTATCGCCGGAGATGCAGCAGATAGTGGCCGATGAACTGAACGTCAAAGATGTTATCAATCAAGAGGGAACTGAGGTCGTTATCAAGATGGATACAGTGATAACAGACGAGCTTAAGGCGGAGGGTATCGCTCGTGATCTGATACGCCTGATAAATAATGCCCGAAAAAATGCTGGTTTTAACGTCGAGGACCGCATACACCTACGTTTGGAAAGTAGCTCCAAAGAAATTAACCAAGCTATCGAACAATTCAAAGACACTATCTTCACGGAAACCCTAGCCACCAGCGAGTTAATAGGGGTTGGCGATTACTCCGAATCGGTTAAAGTGGATAATCATACAGTGAAGTTACTCCTCAAGAGGCAAAAAAATGACTGAAGAGTATCCAGATACTCTGGTTGCTCGGGCTGAGGGAGCCTTCAGCCTGACCCGTCATTTTACAGGTGTAGTTGACCAAGTTGATTTACAAAACGGGGTGTTTTATTTCACGACAATTGTCGATGGTGCTGAGGTTTCTGACTGGGCGTTGATGAGCGTTCTCTCAACGGAAGAACAAACAGAGTTGTCTGATGGTAGCAGATTAGCTATAACGGGTACCTTGACAGACAATCCCTCAAGAGCACAAAGCGAACACTACGAATTTAGATTAATCAGCTCCTAAGGTGTAAGTTCCTACTCCGCGAAACATTGACATATCATCCTACTTATTCTATTATTCATAAGCTTAACTACAGAGGTGGTTGGGCGAGCAGGCCCTTCTCGTCCTCACGAATATTTTGTATCAGCCAATTGTAATCTGTTATAGGTTGCAGTTGGGTGATCCAAAAAGGGATCGCGGAGTGCTCGTGCTCTTTCCACGAGTCGTACATAGGGAGGTAGCCTTTATGGCGCTCTCGTCTAATATCTGGAACCCGGTCCTCGGTGGGCCGGGCATAGGAAGACTGCTGATGGCCGTCTTCGGAGAGTCTGAAGAGCCGGGCCAGCCGCATCTACCGTTTCTCACATTCACCATCCAAGACGGTGGAAGTCGGGTGCGCGAGGTCAAGGTGGTCTTCACTGGCATCGGCTTCGATCGTCCGTCCCTCGACTTCTTCCGGAAGGTCTACCAGATCAACGGGAATCTCTGGGCAATCGATGGCGTCGCTCTGGAGGGCATGATGCCGTCACTGTTTCCGGTTACCGTCAATCACTACGTCCCGGATCGCCAAGACAAGGGACACGCTGCACTGAAAATCAGTGACAGCGTCGGGCATGACCTCGAGGTGCTCTTCGCGTCCTGACCCCGACAAGAACCAGCATAGCTCTGTCATGCGGAGACGGCCGCAAGACGTCGAGCAGGTGCTGGCCAGTCAGATGTGCGCCCAGCACATCTGACGACCGGAGGAGGGGCGTCACCACGCCCCTCCTCTCGGAACAACTTGGACCCATAAAGGGTCCTTTTTTCATGCCGAAAAAATTAAATTATTGATTTCCAGGCTTCTGGTGAAACCTGAGCAGATGATGTTAAAAACAGGCGGGCTTGGCCGCGAGAGCTGTCTGACGAACAAAGTTGCTACTAGCAAGTTTGTGAGGAGTTCTCGAGCGAGCCTGTTTTTAACCTATCAGCTGCATCAAGTTGAGCCAGTGCCTGGCCGTTTTTGCTACTTTTGTCGGCCAAAAGTAGGAGGTCGGCAAGCGTCAGCTTGCAAGTATCTTTACAGAGATGGTCATCTCTGTTAAACTCCTTAGGTTATGGCAGAAGAAACAGCCCAAAAACCTAAATCTACCACCGCAGCTGCTAAGGTTAGCGCGCCAGCCAAATCCGGCAAGAAAGCCGTCATTTCTACGGGAGGGCATCAGTACTTGGTTTACGAAGGCGAAGAGCTGGAAGTAGAACTTCTAGACCCGGCCCAGCAAAGTACCGCGTTTGAAGCTTTGTTAGTTATTGACGGTGATTCTGTATCTGTTGGAACACCCACGGTATCTGGAGTCAAAGTGACTGCCGATATCTTAGAGCAATCCGTTAAGGGTGACAAAGTCGTCGCTATCCGTTATAAAGCTAAAAAACGGGTGCGCAAAGTGCGCGGCCACCGCCAAAAGCATACTCGAATAAAGATTAAAAAGATTTCTTAAATCAATATCTGATTTCAAGGTGTGGATAACTCCGCTTATTCTTATTGACGTTACCAACAGATAAGCGTAACCTGTTAGCAGGCTTACAAAAACAAAAAGCCTGAAATAAACACAAAAACACCTTAGAAATGAAAAAACGGCCCCAGCGCACGCGCGCAAGCGCGTTCTATATATGGCTAATGGCACCCTTATTGGGTGTTGCTGTATTTCTGGCCGTTTTAGGCTCGACCTTTGCACCGGCTGCCAGGGCGGCCACCTCATCCAGCTATCTGAACTTCCAGGCGCGGCTAATGGCCAATAATGGCTCGATAGTCCCGGATGGCAATTACAACATCGACTTTAAGATTTATAACGCCGACTCTACCACAGGCAGTGTCGGTACCTGTAGCGGGGCATGCTTGTGGGAAGAGACACGCAAGAACTCCAACGCTCAGGGCGTCCAGGTTATCAATGGGTACTTCAGTGTTAATTTGGGCAGTGTAACTTCTTTCCCGGCTATCAACTGGGATCAGCAGCTGTGGCTGACCATGAACATCGGCGGTACGACCACTGGCGCTTCACCGACCTGGGATGGTGAGATGCAGAATAGTGGTCACAGCGTCTCGCTGACTGCTATTCCTTACAGCTTTATTGCCGGCCAACTCGCCTTAACTAGTGGAGCGCATCGTGGCACTTTGGCTTTCAACACTGTGGCTAACGACCCGAACATACTACTACCAGACGCATCGGGAACAGTTTGCCTGCAATCAGCTGTTGCCTGCGGCTTTGAGCTAACATCGGGTACCGATTTTATCCGCAACCAAACCAGCACTCAAACCGCCAACTTTAACGTCCAAAGTGCCAGCTCCAGCAGCATAGCAGGGGTAATTACCGGAGCGGGAAGTCAAAGCGTAGATATCTTTGACGTTAATGCCAATGGTGTAGGCACGCCGCTTCTAGCAGTTGGCTCTAATGGCTCGCTGACAGTAACACCTTCGGCAGCGGCGGGGACTATTACATTGGGTTCTACAACTCAAACCGGCACCATAACTCTGGGACGCTCCACGGCCACCAATAACATTTCAATCGGCGCGGCAGCCGGGAATGGTAATATCCAGACCATTGATATCGGCACAAGTGTGACGGCAGGCTCAACGACAAACGTCAATATAGGCTCTTCAATAGCCGGTACAACCACAGTTAATGGCAATTTGACTCTGAATACTGGCAAGAACTTTACAGTAAACGGGGATGTCTTAACCGATTTAACAGGTACGGGCCTTACAGTTTCTTCAACCGCCTTATCGATTGACCAGGCATCATCGCTAACTTGGACCGGCATAGAAGCCTTTAACGGCGCCACTACTTTCACGCCGAGCTCAACCAATAACGTGACATTCACCGGAGATAACGATAGTAATGTCCAAGTTTCTTCTACCATATCAGCTGATGTTAGCCAAAACGCCCTGTCGATAAGCCTGACCGATAATGCCAACGCATCAACCGGTACGTTATATGGCTTTTCATTAACCAATAACGATAACGGTGCCAATACCGGAGTCCCCGACGCAGTGGGGTATATTAAAAACGCGAATGCTGCTGAAACTGTTCCTTCGGGGTTACTAGTTGAACAGACCGGCTCCGGTACTTTAACCAATGGTATTGAGATAAAGCGCACCGCCGGAACTGTCAATAACGGCATAACGCTTACCGGTACATTCGCGACCAACTATATAAATGCACCTAACTTCTTTGTGACCGGCGGAGGTGCCCTGGGATCAATAGGGGTAGACTCGCATGCTGGCCTTATTCAAGGTACCGGCGGACTGAGTGTTTCAGGGGCCATCACCCTGGGTAGTACAACCCAGACTAACGCTATCATCGTTGGGCAATCAACAGATGACAATACGATATCTATCGGCAGCAATAACTCACTGGCTTCGGGCAAAACTCAGACAATTAATATCGGAACTAGCACAGGATCAGGCAGTACCACTAACGTTAGCATTGGCTCTTCAATCGCCGGTACTACAACAGTCAACGGGGCCTTAACACTGGCTTCAGGCAAAACCTTAACAGTAAACGGCGATGCCTTTACTGATCTTACCGGTAATGGCCTGGTGTTATCATCAAATACCCTGGCGATTGACGCCACAACTACCAGTACCACCGCTACTACCTCGTCTAATTCTGGGCTGGAAGTAAGTTCTGATGGTCTGCGATTACTTGGCGGTTGTACAGCCTCTACGGCCGATATTCTTAAATGGAACGGTACTAATTGGGTGTGCTCGGCGGATGCCGGTGCTGGTACTGACAACGTCTCGGTTAACAGTGTAGCGGCCACCGATGCCAATTTTATTGATACCACCAATACAGCCTCTGTTGCCGGTGTTAGCTGGACATTAAACGCTGGCCCCAATCCCGACACTATCCAGATTAACATTTCGGCTGCCAGCGCCAGCTTGGCCGGCATAGTCACTAACGGTACCCAAAGTTTTGGCGGAGCAAAAACCTTTAACGGCGATGTCAGCACTGTAAGTACCTCAACATCGGCATTTCAGGTGCAAGACGGATCCAATGCTGATTATCTTAATGTCAATACTACAGATGGCTATGTAATCAATAACGGGGCCGCTGATTTAGCGACTTTAGTCCAGAACCCAAGCTTTGAATCATCCGGTACCACAGATGCAACAGGCTGGTACACACCCAGCGGCTCACAAGTTATAACCAATAGCTCAGCTAATGCCCACAGCGGGAATTACGAACTTCAAGTGACGGGCAACTCCAGTACGCACGCTGTAACCACTAAATATTTTGCTGTTCATCCGGGTGACACAGTTTATGCAGAAGCCTGGGTTAAGAATTCCGGGGGCGCCAACGGTGACGGCGGTATTTATCTGGAGTTCAGCGATAAGGATAAAGGAAATGCATCATTTAGCAATGCCGATACGGGCTTACCTGGCACAAGCTATATCCTAAAAAGTATTACTACTACGGTGCCAGCCGGGAAAGTATTTGTCCGGATAGCGGCCAGTGTAAAAGCAACTTCTTCTACGGGAACATTTTACTTTGACGACTTTTATCTGAAGCGAGCTAATGAACAAGCTCCTCTTTTAATAACAAATGTTTCGTCAACGGCCTTCCAGGTCCAAAATTCATCGAGCATCACAGTCCTGGGCGTTGACTCAACAAATTCAAAGATATTTACTACGATAGCCGATAGCGGAACAGCCGTTGGCTTTACCTTGAATACTCCAAGCTACACGACATCTGGCGCTAAATTACTGAGCTTGCAGAATAACAATGCAGAGAAGTTTTATGTCGATAAAGACGGCAAAATTGTTAACCAAGGCGGGGTCACTGCCGCCGGCAATATAACTACAAGTAGCGGCAACATTAGTACTGGTGCAGGCGGACAGTTCCAAATAAATGGGACCCAGATTTCTAGTGCAGACTTGAGCAACAACAGCAACTTGGCCAAGCTTAATGGCACCGGGCCACAAACGTTTAGCGGTGACAATAAATTTACTGGTACTGCCTTGGTCCAAAATGCTAACGCCGCTGGCTTCCAAGTCCAAAATGCAACTAATGCCGTATTTACCGTTGATACATCAGGAAATAAGGTCATCTTAGGCACAGCCTCGAATATAACCGGTAAGATCCAATTCCAGGGCAGCGGCGGTGCCGGGACACTTACACTGACTGGACCGACGACTCCGGATGCCGGCAACTACACCCTTAGCATCCCGGCAATCACCGCCAATGCCAACATCTGTACTGACAACAGCATCTGTACCGGCTACGCCAGTTCGTCCAGCCTAACCAGCGGCTTAGCCGGGAAACTCAATAAGAACACGGTTGATACGTCAGCCGCGGCTGTAACCGCAGTGCAAGCTAACCTGTATGCCTTTACTAATAACAGCAGCAACATCGCTTCGGGAATTTTAAAACTTGATAACGGTAATAACACTGGTAATGTACTAACCGTTACCGGTACCAATAACTATGGGGCAGGTGGTGCATATATAGTAGTAAACAACACCAACGGTACACCGGGCGGCTATCTTCTTGACCTGCAGTCAAATGCTGCCAGCGAGTTCAATGTCGATGCTTCTGGGAATGTGGCTGCCGCCGGCAATATCTCTATCGCATCAGGTAAACAATATCAGATCAATGGTGTCCAAATTACTTCGGGGGCACTGTCTGATGGAAGTACGCTGGCAAAATTGGGCTCCAACCAAACGTTCACCGGCATCAACACCTTTTCAAATGCCTCCAACTCGTTTACCGGCGACGGTTCGGGCCTGACTAACTTAAATGCCACCAATGTAGCATCCGGTACGCTTGGCGACGGTCGGCTGAGCTCTAACGTGGCACTATTAAACCGTTCCGGACAATCATTCACAGGAGATAACACCTTTGCTCCGACATCTAACGGAGCCGGGACAACAATCAAGCAAACGTCTGGTACGGCCACGTCTGGCAGTGTCCTGGATGTCCAAACTGCCAATGGCACCAGCCACTTCTTACAGATTACCAATGCTGCAGCCAATGAAGGTAATGTAACTCTGCAAAGTGTCGGCGCTACCCGAGACCTAACCCTAGGTTCTCGATCCGGGACAATCATTATCGCAGCGGCTGCCAACACAATCCAGCACAACAATAGCGGGCTTACCATAGATATTAATAATGGAACAGATTCTACATTTACAATTACT
>DATIIZ010000019.1:0-5225 GCA_035479215.1 Candidatus Babeliales bacterium
GTTAAAACCTAAGCCGCAGGACGAGACCGAATCATCATATACCCGCTTACTGACTAAAGAAGATGGACAGGTTAATTTTAGCGAGCCGGCAGATGAAATCGAACGTAAAGTCCGGGCTTTTATTGAGTTTCCTAAAAGCCGGGCAAAGATATTTAACAGAGATTTGGTGATTACCAAAGCTCGAATCGCCTCCGGCGATAAAGATGGAGAATTGGTTATAAAATGCCAGCCGGGCTGGCTGGAGATTGTCGAACTTATTGCACCTTCGGGTCGGACTATGTCTGGGGCGGAGTTTGTCCGAGGTTATCGGAAGTAGTCTGCGATTGGTCTGGGCCTGGCTGAGATCCTGAATAGTTGTCGGGGGCTTGAGGCTGAGGCTGCTGCCCACCTTCGGCCATGGTGGCCTGCATGATGGCCG
This sequence comes from Candidatus Babeliales bacterium, assembly GCA_035479215.1. Taxonomy (GTDB): domain Bacteria; phylum Patescibacteriota; class Saccharimonadia; order Saccharimonadales; family UBA10212; genus JAIFWC01. Next base: position 419 of record DATIIZ010000019.1, read on the forward strand.
GAGCCTGTTGTTTTATCTCATTCTTGAGCTTATCGAGTTCTTCGGCAACTACATCTTTATAATGCGGGAAGTTGGTTTCCAGCCACTTCAGGGCTCCGGCTTCGTCGTTCCTATCTATAAAACCTTCAAATTCGTCCAGCTGGGCGTCGGTCATCTGCTCGGCCAGTTTCATACCTACCCTGAGCTCCAGCGTCTCATAGATATGCGCCAGCATCTTGTTTTTCTCAGGTCCCGGCAGGTCGCCAAGACCCAACTCGCGCAGCAGATTGTCATCTAGCTGGAACATAATTCTCCTTTAGCTTTTATTCTAGCAAACTTTTTCCCGATTTTGGCTCACTCGGAGACTCAAACTGGTTTAAGTAGCCGAGTGAAGCCAGATTTTTAGTACTTACGTTTTTGTGAGGGAATCTGGCGACCCTCACAAACTCGGGGGTGCGTGGATGTTGATACCTCCTTTCAGAGGCATCACCTCCTTTCTTGAACGGCCGACTACGGCGTCGCCGGCGGCGTCGCCGGCGTCGTGTTGTTCGACGAGAAGTTCAGGATCTTGGTCTCGCGCGCCACGTACATACAAAGCGCGCCGGCGGCGAAGGCCAAACCGAGATCCCAGCGTCCTTGCGGCGCCGGCAGCTCGCGTCCGAACCAGAACTCGTAGAAGAACGTGCAGATGAGAAGCCCGAGAACGATCGTCAGGTTCATGCGGAACGCGGCCGCGAAGAGCACGAAGATCGCCAGAACCACGACGATCCACGAGAGCGTCTGCACCATCGTCGAACTCATGTACACGTGCCAGTCGCCCGCACTCTTGGAAGAGAACTTGTGGTGGTTGATGATGTTGGCGAGAATTGCTGCCTCCATCAACACCAGCACCACGACAGCTCCGCCCAGAAGCCGATCGAACAAATCCATCTTGTAGCACCTCCTCGCAGAGTTCATCACTCTGCGTACGACCGTCGAACCAAATGCCGACGGATTAGGTATATTATACACCTTTTTACAAAAATAATCAAGTATATACTGTGGGCTTGCATAACTGGCACTAAAATTATATAATTGTGCTTGACTATTGTAAGGAGTGGGACTACAGTAGCCACTAGAGTTACCAAAAACTAAAAAGAGAAAAAATATGCTAAATGAATTTATAGAAGAATTACTGCAACAAAAGCAGCTGCCTGCCAGCTTAGATCCCACTGTAAAACAGCGGTTAGTTCAAGATTTGACAACGCGGCTCAATGATCTGATTAACCGTAGGCTGCTTGATGCCATGGACGACAAGACTTTAGCTGAATTCAACAAGATGATTGAGAAAGAGGCAGAGGCTACCGAACTTCAGGAGTTCATTGATAAGAATGTCCCGGATAAACAGCAGATTGTCACGGCAGCATTATTAGAGTTTAGGCAGCTATATTTAGGAGACGGCCAAGGAGTTACCAAGGAATCCTAAAATGTCTGACGAGACGTTAACCACCCCTGCTCCGCCGCCAGAGATTGAAGAAGATATTCTGGCTGATTTGGGCCGGCTGCAGCTGGTTGACGTCAGCAGTGGCGTCCAGTCTGAAAGCCGGGAGAGCGCCGAAGAATTTATTCATCGCCAGACCAATGTCCAGGAAGGTCAGCGTCTGGGACGAGTCAGAGCCTTTGCCAGGCGTATCTGGCAAGGCAACATTGCCCGTGATTATTATTTGCGAACCGAAGAAATGCGGGCCCGGCGCGACATCGTTGATACTCAACAGATGTATATCCGAGCCGGCGGAAGCCCAGAAGAACACATCCGGGCTATGTCAGCTGTATTGGGGAGATTTACATCTGATTATGAAGAAACACTGACCGAAGCTGAAGCCCAGTCCCAGGATGAACTATCTGCCAGCGAACCTGGCCAAAGACTTATACAGGATGTTCAGCAGCTGGTGCATGACTATGCCAATAATCCGAATATGAGCTACGACGCACTAGTCGAAGCCAGAACTAGGATTGTCAGCCAATACGGGACCGAGGCCCACCGCCAAGACCGCAATCGGGGCCTGATGTATGCCGATAACATCTTGGAAATAGCTGCTAACGCCCGGGCCGCTGTCGAGCACAGTTTGGGTCTGGACCGTATCGACCAGGCTATTTCTCAAGCCCGCGTCGGCGAAGCCCGGATGGGTGCCCGGACTGAATTCCGACGGGATTCGTTTGATAAAGCCCTTGATTACCTGCATAGGACCAGGGCTGGCGCCTTAGTGAATGAAAGCACGCTGGGTATGGCTTTAGCTGTTGCCCTGACGATTAAAAATGTAACTTTCCAAAAAGCCGCGGTTGCCGCGGGTGCCACAATCGGTCTAGGTGTCGGTGCTGCCGGAATTGCCGCCTGGCGGGAACGGACCCGAGTTAAGGACGAGCGTCAAATACACCTACGCCAAAGAGCCGAAGGCGCACCTATCCCAGAAGGAGCTCAGCACAGGGAGCAAATGGAGCAGACTCGTTTTCAGACTATCTCAGCAGAAAACCTGACAGATCAGCTACGATCAGTTATCGACGGTGTTGATCCGTCTGACCAAGCTAGCTTGCGAAGAGCATTAACTGCCGTCAGCACGGCGGAGATTTATACCAACCAATCCGATACCCGAGATATAGACCTAATCGAATATTCCTCTAAGACATCTGTCGAAGAGCAGCGGTTCAATATGTTGGTTATGCTGGCAGAAGCCAAAGTTGCCCTCCAGAGGCACTTGGATGCCAGCCCAGATGGCCTCGGCGGCATTAAGAACGTCGACCAGCTGGTTGACGGGGTTAGAAATGACCTAGAAGGACTTATACAGGGAGATATAGATGAGAAAGATAAAGCCTACATAAAAATCAGAAATAGACGCATGCTGAAGATGGGCGCAATTGCCTTTGTATCAGGCACTACACTTGGCTTGGCCTATCAGGAGGTGCATGGACTGCTAGATAGCGACCTTGCAGGAATCGGCCAGGATTCCCACGGCAACAGACAGACCCTGATAGAAGGTCTTTACCACTCAATTACTGGTGGTGGCAGCGGGCATCACTTGCAACCCGGGCCGGTTCACGAACAAGGCTGGAATGATGCTACATTTATCCACCACCCGGTAGACCTGCCGGACGGTTATAAACTGGTGCATGCCCGCCCCGGGGAGAAATTCGGCTGGGATATCGTGGATTCCAAAGGCCACAATGCACTGGACCATATGGATTGGGATAAATGGAAGGAAATGGTCAATACTGATCATAGTAACCATCACGTCCACCATATTACTGAAGGCCATACAGGTATTGGTTTTGACGAACAAGGTAACCTAGACCACGATAGCCGGGCAGCTTTGACTTCCCTGCACTGGAATCTCGACCAGCATCACATCCAATACAACGACCATCATCTTAAACACTTCCACCACCGCGTCTCACCCCATCATTATGTTGCCGGCCACCCCAAAGAGTTCGTACCTTTTCACCGGGAACTTTGGTACGACAATAATACTCCTGGTAATTATGATTTGAACGAGCTCCGGGAGTACTGGGGCGGCAACGGCACCGGAATTAATGCTAACGGCGATTATGTACTGAATGTAGCCCACATGCTGCCCGGCTGGTCCTTCCATGACAGCCAAGCCGCCAACGCTCCAAACCTAATCCATAACGGCAAGATGTATATCGCCCTCTCGATGTCTAAGGATACCCAGCATTTCGCCCATTTCTTCCAGGTTAATCACAACGGCGAGGCTATCATTCCCAAAGGTAGTCCTGATGCCCAGGCGATGTTTGAGACTACCAACGGCCATGCCAGGTTTATCGGCGGCTATGCCGAGGCCGTGCAGGTTACCGGGCATACTCCTAACGGCGGTGTTAGCGGGAAGATGCTAGCCACCGTGGTAGGAGAAAATCAACCCCGGACGGTAACAGAGACAGTTACTCGCAGTGTAGCATTTAAACACCATCACTTTGTGACTGCCCTGCACCCGCCGGCCGGCGGCCCAGAAGGCTTGCCGACAGAACTGCCCCCAGTTATTCCAATTTACAGTCGCCGCGGCCTCGAAAGCATAACCTACCCAGAGGTAGAAGTTGCTCCGTCATATTATGGATATGATGACTATGAAGACGAGTACTATGATTCTGCTGGTGGCGAAAGACTGGATCGTCCGAGTGCGCCTTTTGCCCGTGAATTAGAAAGCGACCCTGATACAGACGTAGATGCTAATGTTGTTGCCAAAAGATACTTGGAGGCGAGTTCCTCCAAGCAAAAGGCGATAGTCCAAAAACTCGGCAAGAACTTAGAAAAACAACCTAAGGCAAAATCGCCTAAGGCCGTAATAATGATACCTGCGGCAGCTCACCAGGAAGGGAAAAATATATATCGTACGCTTCAGCAATACACTTTACAGGAAGGCGTTGATAAAGATGATTTTGAAATCGTTGTTTTTGCCAATAATCCGTTGGGTACGAAACGTGATAAGACTGTCAGTGAGGTTAGGCGTTTTCAGAATGATTTTCCGGATATATTTGTCCGTTTAATTGAAAAAAGACTTGATCCTAAAGAGGCAAAGATGGGCTGGATCAGGAAGACGGTAACCGACACAGTAATTACCGATCTAGCAAAGAGAGGTGTGGATCTAAATGAAGTTATCTTGGTTTCAAATGATGCAGATTCACTCTGGATCGATAAGAGATATCTGAGCACTCTAATAAGAAAGTCTGAACAACAAAAGGATTATGATGGCTTCCTAGGCTTTGTCGAATGGGACTATGATGCTTATAAGGCATACCCTCAAGAATTAGTGGCTACTCGCTTTATGCAAATGATTGATAT
>DATIIZ010000020.1:0-20139 GCA_035479215.1 Candidatus Babeliales bacterium
CTATAGAAATTGAAGAAGCTGTCTGTAAGGAAGATAAGGAGAATAAAGGGGAATTTAATTGTACCAGTGGTACAACCTATACGCTATACCCTCCTCAGGCCACATACGACGGCCAGCGTTCGTGGGAAGCCAGTAATGTTAGCTACATAAAACTAGAGGGCGATGATTTCCCGACGGGAGGGATGACAGATACTGTTAACAATTTCGCTTTTGGCGAATCTGCGATATCCACAGCTAAAGAAATCGTCAATGATGCTGCCACGAGCTTTAAAGAAATTGAATCTGCCCCTGAATCTTAATATATTCATAATCTCCGGATAGAACTTCGTTCTTATTTATGTACGCTAGGGGAAATCGCGTTATTTACATAAGGCGGTTTTTATTGTATTTTATACACATGAGTGTAGGAGAAACTAGTCAGGGTAAACTTCCCGAAGCATTTCGTAAAGGAGACGGTAAGGACGAGTTAATTGAACTCGCGCGCGGCGTTATTAATCGGATTCCTGAAGGTGAGCCCGTAGATAGGATAGAGATACCTTTTGAAGACCCTGAGCTCTGTATGCGACTATCATCAGGAGTTTGGGTAGACCATCCGGGAGGCGGTGAGGTAAGGTCGCATGACCTTATTGCAGAATGGCTTGAAACAGAACTAGGGTTAACGGTTAGTCTCGTAGCCTCATCAATGAGACCAGAAGCAGAAGGCGGTGCTATTAATCCAGTTTTAGTTGTTGTTTTAGAAGATGCACAAGGCCGTTTTAGGTAATTTTAAGCTCATTGACGCAATCTCCTGGTAGCTTTTTAGTTCTAGACTCCCGCTAAGCCAAGAAAGTCTTTGTCTAAACAATAGGTGGAAGGTTCTTCTTCGCCAGATAGCCTAATCACGCACCATACTTGCCGATTACTTGTTTCTTATGCTTGCAATTATCCTTATTCCAATAAATAATCGTTCTTAGCAACTAAAATTGAGAGGGAAATAGTGAAGAAAATTTATCTGGCCGTTTTTGCGGTATTGTCGGTTATTACATTGGCTGTTTCTCATAATTTGGCAGGAGCGTCTAGCCCTGCTGAATATACTGGCACTGTCAGGGAAGTGCATGGCGACAATTTCACGGATAAGCATGCGGAAAATAAACACTACGTCCTGGACACAACCAAAGCAGTCTATAACCTAGCTCTTCCTTCTAGTTCCAATGTGGAACCCGGACAGAAGGTAAAGCTTCATGGCCAAGTTGATGGCAATAAGCTAGTTGTGGCTCAGGGTAGCTTATCAGCTACTAATGCAGCTACGAGCGCTACGGTAAGCGGAGTCCAAAAGGTTGCTGCTCTTCTGATTAACTTTACGAACGATAGGTCACAGCCTTTCACGACTTCAGAAGCTTATTCGACTTTGTTTACCGATACAAGGTCGGTTAATGCTTTTTACAAAGCATCCTCCAATGGCCAAGTAAGTCTAACGGGTGATGTATATGGTTGGTATTCCTTGAATCTCGACAACACGACATGCGACTACCCAAGTTGGAAAACCGCAGCCGATGCTGCTGCTACAGCTGCTGGCGTCAACCTAGCGGCATACACTAACGTTGTTTATGAGTTCCCTTACACTGCGAGTTGTAATTGGGGAGGCTTAGGCTATATGCCAGGTAATTACAGTTGGATAAATGGGGGCGGGGGCTACAATTTTGGAATTATTTCTCATGAACTGGGGCATAACTTTGGTGTCAATCACGCTAACTCAGAAAACTGTACGGATAGTAATGGAGTACGTGTAACTCTCTCGGCTGCATGTACCTCAACTGAGTACGGTGACCCTTTCTCGATTATGGGCAACAGTGGTAACAACCTACATACTAACTGGCACCGCGCCCAACTTGGCTGGCTGGCACCTCAGGTTATAACTGCCAGCGGACAATATGTTTTACCCCCCATGACACGCAATGTGCCAGGCAGACTATTATCTGTGGCCCGCGGTGATGGCACCTATTTTCAGTTGGAGTATCGGGGTTTTGGAGACCCATACTTTGATATTTTCAGTTCTTCAGACCCAGTGGCCAATGGCTTAACAATCCGTCTTACGCCTGACACTTCTAGTCTAGTTCAATCGCAACTACTTGATACTACCCCTGAAACCACATCATTTGATGATGCACCGCTTTTGGCGGGTAAAACCTTTACGGATTCGGCTAATAATATTAGCATCACAGTTCTGTCAGTTGCGGGTTATGACGGGGCGACAGTCAAAGTCCAATTTGGCAATTCCAGTGGTGCCGATACCCAGGCTCCTAGTACTCCGGTAAACCTCACAGCCAAACTCGCCTCCAACAAAAAAACAGTAAACTTGGCCTGGTCGGCCTCGGCAGATAATGTAGGCGTTGTCGGCTACAAGGTCTACCGAAACGGCGTACTACTTAAGCAAATTACCGCCACATCGACAACTGATTCGCCTGCCAAAGGTTCATGGACCTACACGGTTGCAGCCTATGACGCTGCAGGAAATGTCAGCTCTCTATCAAACGCCGCTACAGTAAAATTGTAGAGTATCTAGCACAGCAAATTCTAAGGCTGAGTAAAGTTCTTATCCGCCAGGGAAGCCGTGGTTAGAACCAAGATTACAGAGGCAGACTGCTACTGTGTCCATTTTGGGGTATTATCTATCTATGAATAAAGACTTTATTGAAGATATTGTACCCCATGACTATAAAACCAGAGGTAGCTACACGCCTGCCAAGAAGCTCGACTTAGGAAGTTTTTTCTTAATATTTGTTTCAGGTATCCAGGCTCCACAAAACGACAATCACAGAGTTGTGACGGATGATGTTGAAGAGCAGACAAAATTAGTATTTGAAGATATAGCTAAGATACTGAAGCAAGCAGGTGCCACCCTGGATGATGTGGTAAAAGCTGTTATATACATAACCGATATGAACGACTTTGAAAAGATCTCGCCGATTAGAGCTGAGTACTTTAAAAACTCAATGCCTGTCAGTACGCTTATCGAAGCAAACAGAATGACAAGAGACGGTGCAAAAATCGAAGTTGAAGTTACCGCCGTTATTAAGAAGTAGCGTTTACAAGTTTTATTATACTTATTAACCGCTACGCGGAGCCAAGCATAAACACTTTGAGAAAAGCGATTATTATTTCGCTAATGCTTGCAAATTTGGTCAGTAAGTCAGATTATTAATTAATGTCTGTCGACAGAGAGCCTAAGTTTACAATAAACGAAGAAGACTTGCCTGAGCATGAGTCAATCACTCAGCCAGAGAACTTGATTAAAGCACTCGAGAGAATAGTGGCAGCAAGAAGGCAGTTTGCTGCAATTGTCAAAGTCGCTACAAGCTCCAGTCATTCATTTGGGCCTGGAGGCTTAGAGGAATTTATGAAGGAGGCTTTAGCTAGAACTGAACACGCTGATGGTATGGTTGCAGCCCTAGACTTAGTGTCTTCAATATATAATGGTGATAGTTGGGGTAACTTTACGGACTTATTGGCCGAACAGACTGAGCAATTCCAAAGAGTAGAATAGTTTCTTCACTTTTCACTATTATTGAATACAACTTAGTTCTAAACATGCCCCGCAGGGCCAGAAAGTCTTTGTCTAAAGTTCTTGTCCGTTAGGAATCTCTACATTTGACAGTAGTACTGTTTAATGGTTATATCTTTAATATGAAGAAGAACGGGATTGAAGGTGCGGCTACCTGTGCTGAAGTGGTTGGACCATACTATGGACCTTTTGCTGTTGGCGCAATAAAGCGCCTCGAAGCGGCAATTATAGCCAATAAGTCAGCTCAAGCAATTGGCGGGGCACTTGCTGGGTATTATCGTATTTCGGATAGCGCTGGCTCGCAAGTAGACTTCGATGAGGCGCCAACTGATGTACAGGGTCTAGATCTATGTCTGCGGGATGCAGCAATAACCCTTATTGAGAGGGCTGGAGGAAATCCTGATGATTATAACGTTATGCCGGATTACTTAGGGGAGAGCTCTGCAAGACTCTAATGACTTTAAGAATAGAAGAAGTTAGACTTGGAGATTTAGTTCGAGTATTATCACCCGAGGGCTTAGATTACTTTGCGCAAACCAAACTCTCTGCCGAGTGGCCTCCATATAAAAATCTACTGGATGGCAAGTTTGTAAGACTTGGCGAGGTAATACTTCTGGGAGCAGATATAGATTTTGGACCTGACCATTTTAGGTTTGGACGTACTCACCTTCAGCATGAAGCTTTGCTTTGGCACGGTTTTCGGGGAATGGGCGAAGACCTGCAACAAAGAATTAAACGGACCGCACCTAAGGATGATACGTATCTCGAGGACAGATGGCCTTTAGTAGATGCAGGACATTCAGAAATAGTACTAAGCCCAGAAGCCAGACCAATTGGATTAGAGCTAACTGGTAGTAGCCATGACTACGGGCGGCCTGATGAGGCCACACGACAAAAAACTGGAGAGTTAGCTCAAATGGTCCTAGGCCAAAACATATCTGTAGTCACGAAATAGCATTGCTTACCCAGCTTTTTTATAAATTCCGAATAGTAATCGGTTTTAAATACCTCCTGCAAAGCCAAGAGAATATTTGACTAAAAAACGTGTAGAATATTTGATTGCTGAACTTTAATAAAAGTGGTAATAAATAATCGGGATGAGTGAGGTGATTCCTGATGAGATTATTGTAGACAGCCGCAATGAAACACGGTCTTTTTTTGTCAGCCCGGAGCTTGACGCAGCAGGACCGGGGCTATTAAATGCATTTGCCCGAGCTGAAAGCGCTTACCTAAAAGATCCTGAGGCATACTTAACTTGGCTGCAGGAGAGTGTGTTTAGTTTTAAGTCTAAAACCGGCGTAGATATAAACTGTTCCTTACTTTTTGATGATACCAGCAAAAAAGATGAGCTCTTAGTAGTTTGGGCGCCATTTTTAGACCAGGCACCGAAAAATGATGCCAGCCAGGTACATCACTACATTTCCAATAATTTAGGCGGCGGGCTTAAGGGGTTGTTTGATAAGGAAAAAGCCCAAATCAGCAGCTGGATGCAGACTACCCGGTCATCGGATATATTTGAACTTTTAAAAGCACTGGATAGTGGCCTGCCAGTTCTGACAATCTACAGCCCGATTCCTCCTGGAGCCTACGCCAGATGGGAGCGAGATTTATTCCAGGAAGGCCATTTTAGCCCAGCCGCCGGAATAGCCAAGCAGGCGATAGACATTGCCCAGCAGAGGTTACACGGCGCCCACAGTGAAACCCGGATAGATAAAGCCCATCAAAACGGTGCTTCGCTGGGTGCCAGCAATGCGATCGGGGCAGGCAAAGGCCTGCTGGAAAAAGATATCGCTGTGCCCACTGTCTCTGCCCAGGAGCTTATATTGATTCCCAAGCAACAAAACAGGCTAGCGGAACTTTGGGAAGTCCTAAAAAGATACAGTTTCGCCAGTGAAGTAGGCGAACCTTCAGATGTAGAACTGCCAAAGGACTTGCCAAGGATTTACGAACCGCAGATCAAAAAGGATATAGACAGGCACGGCAGTGAACTATCTATGTATATAAGGATGCCCCTTGCTGCCAGGCCGACTTATCTGGTTGGATTCTCGCCACCGGAACCGACCGTTAAAGATATGGAAACGCTTTTGGACAATAACGTTGCTGTGCTTGTAGCTGTAGCGGAGAACAGCGCTCCGACCAAACAGACCAAAGATTTTCTGCCAAAAGCTGGTGAAAAAGTCATTACTATCCGCGGCGAAAAGGGCCAAATGGCCTCCCATTTAGTTAATGAGAACGTAGCCGTAACGGGCTTAGTCGCTGCTCTGGGTATCAGACAAAGGTAAAGGTTTTCGTTTAATTCGGCGCTTCAGTATCCGGCCAACTGGATAAATCAGCAAGCTAATAAACATCAGGGAAAGCCACTTACGGCTTTGTGTGCTAGGCTTTAAACTTTGATTAATGGATGTTGTTTTAGATGTTTTTAGACCCAAAACCGCGCGGTTGCCAATTATTGTATCGTAGTAAATAGAGTTTAGATTATCCGAATAATTAGAAATTGGTATAGATTGTTGTATTTGAATGCTTCTTGTATTTAGAGTAATGCCATTAAGAATGCTGGGCGCACTAATTAAAAGGTTCGTACTCACTGGGCTATTAATTAAAGAGGGCCGGGGATTATCTATGCTTCCTCCTTGGCCCGTTGGCTGAGCAATATCCCCATCGCATGCATCATCAATCTCGTCCCCATCATAATCCAGTCCGGAAGATGGCACTACTACGCAAGGATTTTCTTTAGTAGGCCCTGCGCTATTAAGATTGTCAGCCACATAAATCACTTTAAAAATATCGAGCAGCTGATTAGCAATATCTTTTCCATAAATATGCAAAGTATGGAATCCTGCCATAACGCCCGATGGAAGAGAAACACTAACGTTCAGCTTCCCATATTGATCAGTCATAAATTCCCCTAAATTTACAGTGTTTGAATGAAGAACTACCTCTACTTTTGAGGAAGGCTTTAGCAGCGGTGCATTGGTAGTGCTCAGGGAAAAAGTCTCATCTCTATACTCCACATCATTTGAGATATCTTCAGCGAAATAAGTGTTATTAATCGGACGCCCGCTATGCTGTGCGTTTAAGATTTCCAGATTCACTTCGTCTGGGGGAGTGACTGATGGGTCTGGATTTGGCATTAAATCCGTTAGATTATGTGTTGCTTTAATAATGTCTGTTTCCAGGAGCTGATGCCCATATTTATTGGGGTGATAGCTTTCATCGGCCAGAGGGCCTCCGAATTGCTTAGGTCTGTCGTTACCGATTGTTAGTGCATTCATAGCTAACGTACCTGGCTCGCATAATCGGTGGCCGTCCAATGCATGCTCGGTATCTACATACTTGGCTCCTGCTTTTACCGCCGCTTGTTTTATTACTAAATCAAGATAATTTATTAGCTGCTGGGCAAATATAAGTTCGTCATTGTTCAAATGCACGTTTACAGCACAATCGCCCCCAGTTAGAGCTATCTGCGGATAACCGATTACGTAGAGTCGCATATCCGCTGGTCCAGTACTTTTAATCTTTGTATATGTCCTAACCAAATTCGGGAAAACTCGGCTGTTAATCTGACGGACAAGTTCTAATCTATCTTCATAAGTGCTATAGCATGTATTGTTTGATGTTGTAGGAGAGACGCATACCTTGAGGATACCTGAGAAGCCCATATCATTACCGCCCACTGATATAGTTACAGTTTTTGGCTGATACATTTTAACAAAATCTAATTGGTCTATGTAGCCTGGTGAAAAGGAGTCTAAGAAAGTAGTAGTTTGGGCCTGGTTATTCCTTTGTAGTCGTGTGTATTGATGATTATCGGCTTGTCCGGTGTAGTTAAGGCTCTCGTTGATGATATCGTCTGTTGTAGCACCGGAACAAGCAACAGAATGATAAGAATCAAAACTTAACTCCTGACCCATGAGATACGGGTAAGAAGAAGGTGAAGTATGACATTTATTTGCATTGGTATCGGTGCCGCTAAAATAGTCAAACGTTCCCTCACCGGAGATGTAAGAGTCTCCAAGCGCTAAATACTGTAACTTAGTGGGGGTTGGGTCGGTACTCAATACATATTGGGCAAACTTGGTCACATTACCTTCCTTATAGCTCGCATAAATATTTAAAGTATTTTCGTTTATAAATCGTATGTATCTTGTACCTGAGTATCCTGGAATATGGCTATTCATGAATCCGCTATTTAGTAACTCCTTGGCTTGACAAGATACAGGCTGTGAAATCGTAAGGGGAGCACTATTGCAGGTAGATAAATCGTAAATAGCAAAAGTGGCCGTATCCTGGGAAGCCAAAACCGCGTAACGTCCGTCGCTAGAAACTGCGTTCTTAGGGACTGGATTTAAACCATTGCCATATATAAATGTTCTACCAAAGGGTAAGACTTCGAAAGTTTTTAAGTTAACACGTAGCGTTGCTATGTTTGGATCAGTTACAATCATCCAGCTGCTGTCTCCGGAGAACGCCATCGAGTTGAGGTCAGCTGCTAAACGTCTGCCAGCTTTATCGGTCAATTGGCTATCAAAATTGCGATTAAGCTGTAGGTAGTCTAGATTTTCAGTCGCAATATTTACATCAGGAGCTCCGAAAGCATAATGTGGTGTCAAAGAACTAGAAACATCGTTAGTGAAAAATAGATTCGATCCAAAGACCGGTGATGAAGATGAAGTAATTAATGTATCCGAATAGGGAATAGCAAATAAATCGGCTGTATTACCGGCATAATCCTTTAATAATTGCCATTTTCCATCCACCCATAATGAACTGTTGTAGACTTGCCCGTATGCAGTATCGATTGAGCACGAAGCATCGTATACATTAGTACAGTCTGTGTTGCCGGCACTCCATAGAGTAGTAGGTATTTCTGAAATTGTTACGTCTTTAGTTTTATTTAAATATAACGGTGAGCTCAACCATGATGAGGGACTGCCAGTTCCGGCAGAACTTATGGCCTTGCCAGATAGCAGTATGCACGCAAGCAAAAATATAGAAAAAGTAACAAGCCTACTTATAAACATATACGCTTTAATACTTAATTTGACTTTATGTCAAACTATATAACGAATATTATTATGGTGCAATAGGCTGTTTTTTTTTATTATGTAAGTACCAATGAATAATAAAAAATATCTAATATACTCTACTATTTCATTCATCTTGGGTTTCATAGCTATGGATGTAATTAACGGTAAATTGCGCAATTTCGATAAATATCATTTCCTACTCTTAGCTCCAATTGTGTTTCCAGTAGCTGGATTAACTTACTCTATAGTAGTTATTAGGAGCTCATCTATTCAAATACAAATAGCAGCGGTCTTGCTTCTGTTAGTCAATCTTGGACTTGCAGCAATAATTTTCATGACTTACTCGTTCTCGTACTGGCAGTTTTAGAATAATGCTTCTCTGTTAGAATAAAGCTAATGGATATTATTAAGAAGTTGGGGCTAATACTGCTGACCCCACTGTTCGTAATTTTGCTGTTTGCTACGGCTTTAGACATCGGTTTTGTGCGTAGCGCTACGCACCCAGCAACAGTTAAGCGCCTGGTAGCTGAAAGCGGAATTTATAGCTCGGTAGTTCCCAGCTTGCTGCAGAAGCCACAAATAATAACGACTCAGTACGGGAATATTTCTACCTCTGACCCTGAGATAAAACAAGTGGCCAATTCGGTATTATCGCCGATATTTATCCAGCAGAATGCCGAGATGGCCATAGATAATACCTACGATTGGCTGGACGGAAAAATAGCCGAACCTAATTTTAAGATTGATCTTAATGGAACGAAGACTTTGTTCGCCAACCGAATAGCTGATGTGGCCCAAAAAAGATTGAGCAAACTACCAAGATGCACCCTGGCGCAGAGCCGGGCGATTGCCCAGAGTGGCCAGTATGACGCCTTTAACGCTACATGCCTACCAGTCGGGGTAAGCCCTACATCTGTTGCGGAGCAGATAAAAACTAGCCTGGTAAACCAAAAAGAATTTCTAAAAGAAACTAATATATCACCAGCGGATATTAAAAACGGCAATAACAACCAGTCGGTTTTTAATGACCAGCTCAAAGATGCGCCAAAGCAATATCAGCATCTTAAAAAAACACCCTTAATTTTAAGTCTGCTGACAATTCTAACTGGAGTAGGCATTGTATTTTTGAGCAGTACCTGGCTGAAGGGCTTGAAGCATGCCGGAATAATCTTGTTAGTTGTAGGGCTGCTAATGCTGGTCTTTGCCTGGGGTCTGAATAAAGGCGTCAGCAGCCAAGTTGTCACGAAAATCAAAATAGATAATGCCCAGATGCAGAAAGACGTGCGTTTACTGATAATTGATATTACCCAGCTGGTAGATAAGAACTACTGGGTCTTTGGCGGTCTTTACACGATATTAGGCGGAGCCGGGATAGCCACGGCTATCATCATGAATAGGAATAGGGATGCCGTGTTGCTAACTTCAAAAGAGAGCACCCCTGAAGACAAGGGTGCTTCTGATGAACCCAAACGGGCTAAAAAGGACTAGGCGCGCCGGCCGATGTTGACCAATGAGGACAGTATCCAAGCCGCAGCTAAATATACTGCCATGGCAAGCAGGGTATAGATTTCGAAGTGCGAACCGGTTCCCTGGATATAGACATTGCTATAGTGGAACATCCCGAAGAAAGGCGCCACCAACGGGTGTGATACCGTGTAAATGAAATTTACAAAGGTGTTGCCCGGGTTAGCCCCGAGGGCCGCCAAAATGAACCTGAAAGCTAGCAGAACTGTGATTACCCCTGCTACGAACCAAATTACCTGAGATAGCGTGCTCTGAACATAATTGTGTGTGGCTGGAACTGAGTCTTCCTCCACTACATCATCATTGCGGTGCCAAAGCGGGCGTCTCATTCTCTGTACGTATGGCATATATTCTCCTTACTTTTACCCTTATATTCTAGTGAAAGGAGTAATTAATGACCGTTAAAATTCTAACAGGCTTTATGTTAGATAATTTTGTAGGTAGAATGATGTTTGGAACAAGGAGATGAAGTGTTAAAAGAGTTTAGAAAGTTTATTCTACGCGGCAATGTGGTAGACTTGGCCGTCGGTGTGATAATAGGTGCCGCCTTTAACAGCGTTGTTCAATCACTGGTAGCCATGATTACCGTACTGCTACCCAGCAATAGCGGTAAGTTTGCTAGCGCACACTTTGTGTTTAGGGGTAAGGACGTCGTTTATGGGCAGTTTATAAACTCTTTAATATCCTTCCTGATTGTGGCTGCGGTAGTATTCTTTTTGATAGTTAAGCCGATCAACAAATTAAACGAGATATCCATGCGCAATAAGGGAACCGAAGAGCCCACCACCAAAAAATGCGACTTTTGCCTGAGTGTGATTCCCAAAGACGCTAGCCGCTGTAAATTCTGTACTTCAAAACTGGAAACCAAAAAAGCTTAAAATGCGCTTTTTGCACGACCCCAGCAACTATGACTTGACGTATAGCGATGTCTTTTTTGTACCGAATTACAGTGATGTTAGTTCCCGCTTTGACGTCGATTTAACGACCACTGACGGACTGGGGACGTCTATTCCCTTGATAGTATCCAATATGAATGCCGTGGCCGGCAGCCGGATGTCCGAAACCGTTGCCAGGCGGGGCGGTCTGACGGTGCTGCCGCAAGATATACCCCATGACATCCTGGGCAAGATGATAACTTACATTAAGTCTCGGCATACCGTTTATGAGACACCGCTAACCATGACCTCGACCAACACCATAAATGAAGCGCTCGGTATCATTCACAAAAGGGCCCACCAAGCAGTTATTATCGTTAATCAAAAAAATGAACCGATAGGGATTTTTACCCAGGACGACGCTGCGGGACATGATTTATTTACCCAACTTGGGCGGGTGATGAGAACCGAACTCATTACAGTCACGGCTGGCCAGTCCCCTAAAAGGCTCTTTGAAAAGCTGCATAAGGAAAGAGTGCAGGTGGCGCCAGTCATTGAAAATAAGAAAATGATCGGTGTTATTTCACAAAAAGGAGCGTTAAGGACCAGTGTGTACAGCCCGGCGGTTGATAAAAAAGGCCGCCTTCTGGTGGCTGTAGCTATCGGTATCAGCGGCGATGTAAAGTCGAAAACTGAGTCGGCTATCAGGGCCGGCGCGGATATTTTGGTGCTGGATACCGCCCATGGTCACCAAAAGAAGATGATTGAGGCTATAAAGAAAGCCCGTAAAGTAGCTGGCGGGCGGCCGATTGTAGCCGGTAATGTTGTGACAGCAGAGGCTACCAAGGACCTTTTGAAAGCCGGCGCCGACATCATCAAGGTTGGCGTGGGACCAGGAGCTATGTGTACGACTCGGATGATGACCGGTGTTGGCCGGCCGCAGTTTAGCGCAATTTTGGAGTGCGCGCCGATTGCCAAAGCCCAAGGCAAGCATATCTGGGCGGACGGCGGTATCCGCTACCCTAGGGACGTGGCTCTAGCTCTTGCCGGCGGGGCTAGCAGCGTGATGTTTGGCTCGTGGTGGGCAGGAACCTATGAGAGTGCCGGTGACGTGCTTCGGGACCATGACGGCCGGCTTTACAAGGAACACTACGGAATGGCCAGCCGCCGAGCTGTCAGAAACCGTACCTCATCGGGTGAAGTTTTTGAACAAGCCCGGCGGGAACTCTTTGAAGAGGGAATAAGCAACGGCCGCCTGTACCTGAACTCTGAGCGGCCGAGTGCCGAAGATATTATTGACTATATCGTCGCCGGCGTAAGAAGTTCGATGACTTATGCCGGGGCCCGAAATATTTCGGAGTTCCAAGAAAAAGCCATCGTAGGCATCCAGTCATCTGCCGGCTACCAAGAAGGCCAGGCCGTTGAAACGAATTGGGACTCAAGCTCCTAATTATTTGTGTGTTGAAGGTTTTGAGTCTAGGTACATCTGCAGAGTAGAAACAATCAAAATCATAATGACCGGGCCGATTATAATTCCCAAAAATCCAAACATTCCCACTCCGGCAAAAACAGCCAGCAGTGTAAGTGCTGGGTTAAGATGGCTTTCTTTGGGTACTAACTTAGGCCGCAAAACATTATCCTCATTAGTCACGATTAAGAAGTGGCCCAGTAAAACGAGCAGGCCCTGCCAAATGTGGCCAGTGAGAAGGAAGACTATACCTATGGGGATAACTACGATTCCGCCCCCCAATGGAATGATAGAAAGAACAGTCAGGATTACGAACATAAAGATAAATACGCTTCTTAGTCCCGCGATATAAAGAAGAGAGGCGTCCGTAAAGCCTTGTACTGTGGCAATGATGAACTGTCCCTTGGCCATTGCCTTAGTCATGGAGCCCATTTTCTTAAGATATATCTCGGTTCTGGCCCGGCCCAATGGGTTCAACCGCTTGATAAGTTCGATAAGTGAATCCTGATGGACTAGAAGATTTATGAAAACGTACATGTAAATAATTATGTTTGTAATAACACCTGTAAGTCCGCTGACTGAAGACGTTAGAGCATTGAGGAATGACTTTGCAACATCGCTGGCGATTTTGGTAACCGCACTCTGAAGTTCCTGCAAGGTAATCGGATGCATGCCCGGAATGCGAGCCGTTACATTGTTAATCCAATCGACCATCTGCTGGCCCAGGCTGCCAAAGTCGACTGTATTGTTTGATAATGCCTCCAGGGCATGCCTTATCTGATAAACAGTCGCAATAGCAATTAAGGCCAGGGGCACGACCAGCGCCAACAAACTGACGATTAGAGTCATTGAAGCAGCTGTACCTTTCTTTTTGAACCTGCGCCTAAACCGAAGGTACAAGGGGTTGAATAAAAAAGTTATGATTATGGCAAAGATAATCAGGCTAAAGAAATTCCGCAAGAAATAGGCACCGAATACCAGGGCGATAATCGTTGCTATCTGGATAGCTCTATAATTGGAGTCTGTTTTATTCATGCTTAGTTTTCACCAACTTTGGATGTACGCCTTGATAATGATTTAAAATCAAACGAACCGCTGAGAGTCCAGCTGACAATATTTATTCCACTGTGAAACACCCATGGCAAAAGTATACCGCCGCTGGCCAGCCGTAGCCACCCAAAAAAGAGACCGCCGAACGTAGTTACTAAAACCGTAACACTATCTGAGGATAATCTGGCAAGCCACCTTGGCTTGTTTTTATACATGAGATTCTGCTGGGTCCAGGTTGAGCTGGGCCCAGGCAGCAAGTGCCAAATACCGAATATCGCCGAGGAGATAAGCAGTGACCAAAAACGGCTGTAACTTAAAAGCAGGACACCGATTAGTGAACCTCTGAATATCATTTCCTCTGCCAATGCGGTGCCGAAAGGTATGCGCACTAGAAGCTCACGCAAATTTGCGGCAGATATTTCTAACCGGTTTTTCTTGAAAAAAACAAGCTCAGCCGAAATAACAATCAGTAGTACAACAAGTGCAATGGCTATTGACGAAAGACTGAAACTAAAACCGAGCTGGCCCCAGTTGGCGCCAGCTTTCTTAACCAGCCAGACGCTAAAAAGTGCAAAGCCTAGGTTAAATAAGGTATACAGGCGCCGTCCGGCTATTCTTGGGAAGAGGTAGCCGTAAAGCAAAATAGCAGCAAGCAATAAAAAAAGCGTCAGTGTGCTATTCATTAAAGTAAAGCCTTCCTATTTGCCTTTGGGTTTAGAATTTTCTATTTTACTGGCGCGGGAAACTTCGTTTTGTCTGAGAATTTTTTCGATTTTACGCATTTGTAGCCTGTTCACCTTAAAGCCGTACACCTGGGCTACGAACTCAGCCAAATCAGCTCGGTAGTCGTGTCCATTGGCCTCAAATTTTCCTGGAACGACATTCATTGCATTACCCATATCAATTAACGTTAGCAGAAAAGTACCGGGGCTAGTGTAATACTGGCTGTGCGAAACAGTCGGCGGGCGCTTTTTAGGATCTTTTAGCCAATCCGGCTCACGTATCAAAAGACTAAGATTGAATAAAGAGACCGGGTCGTTGTTATGCGTGAGCATGACGAACTGCAATCTATCTCGCTCAGCCGGAGATTGCTGCATAAATTGGTTTATGTTATCGAACTTGCCAACTATTTTATTATCGACATCGGGGCGGGCTTCACCCAAGACCTGGTCTTTCCATTTACTGCCAAAAGGCGTACCTATCCAGAGTGCTCTATCGATGCCTGCATAGTTTAGGCCGTCTGTCCCCTGGTTAATAAACGCGTCCTGGCTGGTCCAGGCGCCTAAACTCTCACCAAACACCATCAATTTGGGGCGCTTTTTGGCTGGCAGAGCAGCAATTCTACTAGATACAGCCTTTATGAGCATCCGGAACTGCAGGCGGCCTTCGGAAACTCTGTCTAACGACATGGGTGAAGGGCGCTTTGAATACTGCAGAGCGGCCGTTGCGATATTGCCGCGGGCCATTATTTCGGCGGCTTCAACAGCCACGTAGTTTACATAGCCTGTGCCTGTTGGTGACACAAGCAAGATAGTTTCCCGTTCGTAGGCTTTGGTACGTTCTAGTTCCTTTAACAATAGGTTGAGTCGTTTTTCTTCAGTCGGCGCAGTGTCCAGGCCGACATATAATCGGATAGGTTCTTTGGTGCGACCCTCTCCCATGGCATCTATGATCTGGGCAGGTGTAGTGACATCGGAAACGAACCTCCGGCCTTGAACGGAAAGTGTTTGCCACTTTACAAAACTATTTGGGCCGCCGCTCAGAGTGCTGACTACCGGCGGCTTAAGATAAGCCGGTTCGATATGGGTGGCGATGTCTTCAATCCGCTTATAGACCCGGCGCATTATCGATACTATCCCAAGGGCTGTGCCTGTGAGCGCTGTTGCATGGCCCAAAGACCAGAAAAAATCTTCTGAACCGGGCAGAATTTTATTCACTTGTTTTGAAAATGCACCAGCTGCGGCGTCTTCTGCGACATTAGCCGCGCCGAGTGCCGCCAAAACACCAAAGCCCATGGCTATGGCTTCGGCTACGTTGGTTTCGCTATCTTGCGACTTAGTCTCGTTCTTTAAGGAGCTGCGGCGGCGGTACTCCATGGCGCCGGCAAAGATAGCCCCGCCGATAGCTCCCAGGGGAGCCCGGTGAATCCCCATTTTCTTATCTTTTTTACTAGCACCACCAGCTATCAACGTGTCCAGGATGCTAATTGAGATTCCAGCAATAGCCGCGTATTTCATCCAGGTTGCACCAGTTCGAATCACTGCTGTGGCAGTAGATTCATTATCTTTTTGGGCGTAGCGTTTTTGAGCGTACATTCCGCCAGCCAATATCATGAAATCTAAAACTAATGCGAATTCCCGTTGCCGGTTATGGGATGAATAATCTTTATCCTTGGAATTTGACGTGCCGGCAACAGAATCGGCCATATCTTCTATAAAATTTCGGAGAGTGCTGATTATCAAGTAGTTGATGGCCATGGTGGCACCGGTAATTGCACCCTGGTCGACTGTTTTACGGGGCATCAAGGTTTTTTGAAGAGTATTAGGAATAGAAGCCGCCGCAACCAACATAGCGGCCTGTGAGGCGCGCTGTTGTTTTAGTCTACTATGAAGCCTTCTTCTCATGAATTAACTATATCATGCAATGGTTTCGCAATATATGAAAAAACTTGAGATTATATATAATACGCTTACCTTTAGGTTAGCTTTAAGACACCGTGAATCATAAATGCCAGACCGATGACTGACAGTAATATCGTTATTAAGGCTGAATTTTCCCTTGATAACAACTTATCGATCTTAGATTGTAAGCGTAGTAGGTGGTGTGGTCTGTATTTATGCATATAGGGCATAGCTAACAAGGGCGATATGCCGATTAACAAAGCCCATATTAGGCCGATTAGCGCCGGCAGCGGGCCGGTTTTATTCTCGTTTATTATCTTGGCTAGAACCGCAACGGCCAGTAGGTTTGTGATGCTCAACGAAGATTTTACGAAGCTGAAAGTAAAGATTGAGCCTGGGCTGGCGATTATCTGCATGGATTTTTTCTTTATAGCCGACTTTTCATGCCGGGCCGGTTTTTTCAATTGGTGGACTGACGCATAAATCACCAGGCTAAGCCCAAAAATAATCTCGATAAGAGGAGGAATGTTGATTTTGGAGGCGTAGGTACCTATGTGGAAAGAGCTGTCGGGCTTCAGCCAAAAAATAGAGATTGCGGCGACTATTATGAGCGGCAGCAAAACGCCACATATCAATATCAGGGCGTCCCTTATTGGCTTTTTAGACTGTAAGACGACAAACAGGTCCACTATTATCAGGGCCGGGTTAAAGGCTATTAGTAGCCCAAGTAAAGTCAGAAGTAGGACATTGATGATAGTCTGGGCAATATCCATAAGTAAATAATAGCCCGATTATTCAAAATAATAGACAAAAAACTAAGGATGAGGTTATTTAGGGTTTGGTTAGCTCTTCTTAGCTTGGATGGTTGCTGGTAGGTGACGAGAGAAGAGAATTGATAAAATGCCTACTGCAAAAACCACAAATAAGGCTTCGCGCAATGCATCTATCTGCGACTGCTGGTATATATCGGAGGTAGTTTGAGCTGTTGTCGGGCTACCACCGGCATCTGTAACGTAACTCTTTGCCTGGGCTTGGGAAATTATTGGTACACCTTCGTCTGTTTTGGCAGTAATTTGTGATTTGGCGGACTGAGAAAGGTTGGGTGTATTTTGGATTGCTGAAGCAAATCCTGAAGTTAACAGCAGCATGAATACCGAGCCGACAATTGCAGTGCCGAAAGAAGAGCCCAGATTTTGGAAAGTACCCTGTAAGCCACCTACTTCCGACGTATCATCCTGGCTAACTGCCGACATGTTCAGATTGCCGAGCTGGGAGGCCAGCAAGCCGAAACCAGCACCGACTATCAGCATACCAACCCAGAAAAGTGCTCCTTTTAGCTCTGGCTCGATTGAACCCAATATGAATAGCACCCCGACACTCATAAACAGTTGCCCCCACCGCGAGATATTTCTAGCTGAGCGCATTGTCGACATTTTGGAGCCGATTGCTGAAAAGAGGAGCAACCCGATTGATAGCGGTATAAGTTTTATCCCAGTCTGAAGTGCATCGTATCCCAGTATGGTCTGGAGATAAACTGGTACCACAAAGAAAAGTGCGGCGATTGTAAAGTATTGGCTCATTAGGACACTCAGTCCGCTGCGAAGTATGGGAATCGATAACATTGAAACCTTTAGCAGTGGATTCTTATTGGCGGTTTCCAGGTTTTTCTGTCTTTGGAAGAACCACCATAGAACTATCACACCCGACAAAATGAGGTAGGCTACCAGCGAAATTCCGAATGGTGCGATTTCTTTTCCATTGATGGTGGGAGATGAAAGCGGATGAATCCAGCCCCAGGTTTTGCTTTGTAATACTCCAAAAACTAGTAAAGACATGCCAGCGGCCGAAAGAAAAGAACTTTGGATATCAATTGAGGCTTTTTTCGTTAATTTTTCGTCGTGTATCTTATTGGCTACTAAAAGAACTCCAGCCATTATCAAAGTCTCGGCTGCAAAGACATAACGCCAGGATAAATAGGTAGTCACGAAGCCGCCAATTATCGGGCCAACGGCTGCTGCCAAGCCTGTCACAGCACCTAAGATGGAGAAGGCCACTACCCGACTCCGACCTGTATAATTAACCGCAGCCAGGGCGGCGATTGCCGGTATCACTAAGATTGCCCCCAGTCCTTCAACCAAAGACCAACCGAAGAGCAAGACCGGTAAATTGGGGCTTAGGGCGGTGATTAATGATCCTATCCCATAAACGACTGACCCGATTCTAAAGGCCCTGTGTCGTCCCCAAATATCGCCAAGCTTTCCGCCGGTTAGCATCAAAGCAGCCATGGTTAACGCATAGAAAGTTATTGCTGCCTGCATGCCTGAAATAGTAGTTCCGAGGTCTTTAGCGACCGTAGAAATTGAAACGTTCATTACAGTACTATCAAGAATCATTACGAACTGAGAGATGGCTAAAATAATTATTACGAGCCACTTTTTCATCGGCTTGACTTGCTCCAAGATAGGGGATAACCGACCATTATCCCTACATACTAAACCTATTTAGAAATGTTAGCCAGAAAATAACCGGTGTTTAAGCATGAGCATAAACTAGGTTATGTAATAATTTTTAACTATGGCAACTATCCGTTAAAAGGCCTATAGTAATACTTATGAGTGCTAAGGCTTCTGACAAAGAAGTAGAAAGACTTAAGATGGCAAATTCTAAATTAAAGGCCGAAAACAGACGCCTTAAACAGCAGGCGTCTAAAAAAACAACCAGAAAAAGCTCCCGTACTTTCGGAAAAGTCTTTCGCAAAATCGCCGTTATTTTCTTAGTATCGGCGGCTGTCGCCCTGTTAACAGTGGCCAATTTATTATTCTGGTTTGGCAATACGGCTGTTAAACAAGACCGCTTTGTGGCTGCTACTCAGCCGATTATTAAAGATCCGGTAGTTCAAAATACCATGGCGCTTTATACGACTAATCAGATTTTTTCGAATGTCGATGTCCAAAAGATTACCGAAGAAGTCTTACCACCCAGGGCTGACTTTCTGGCTCCCCAATTGACCAACCAGCTTAAAGGTTTTACCCAAAAATCTCTTCAAAAAGCTTTGGCTAGCCCCAAGCTGCAGGACAAATGGAACGAAACCACCGCTAGGCAACACCAACGCCTGATCAATTTCGCATCTAAATACCAGGGCGATGCTGATATATCCGTTAATGAGGTGTTTAAGCAACTGACAGCTAGCCTATCGGATACGAAACTCAGCTTTTTGTCAGGTAAAGAACTGCCAGCTAAGGTCGGTGATATAAAAGTGATTAGCGCACCGTGGTTGCCGGCATTCCATAATATAGTTGTCCATATCGATATGTGGCGTTTATTGGCAGTCCTTTTGTTAATAGTGCTGCTGGGCTTGGCTGTCTGGTTAAGCCAGCGTCGTCGGAGAACACTATTCATTTTTGCCATAGCCTCTGCTAGTACCATGCTGG
This sequence comes from Candidatus Babeliales bacterium, assembly GCA_035479215.1. GTDB lineage: Bacteria > Patescibacteriota > Saccharimonadia > Saccharimonadales > UBA10212 > JAIFWC01. The sequence continues at coordinate 19,538 of DATIIZ010000020.1, forward strand.
CTACCTTGGTAGCACTTCATGCCGTTAGAGATAGGATCGTCAGTAAAGTTGATCCGCAATACTCAGAGGGGGTCAGGCATATAATTCAAATAGTTTTTCATTCCCTGGTAATCCAGACCGTCACAATATTAGTAGCTGCTTTGGCGATATTCTTGATAGCTTGGGTGAGCGGACCGTCACGAGGAGCGCTCCGGGTCAGGGGACAGACACAGCTATTATTCAGTGGCAAACTCCACAGCCGGGTTTTTTCCAGTGACAATACATTCACGCTATGGGTTCAAAGGAACAAGCGATTGTTGCAATGGCTGGTTGTAGGGATATTAGGCGTAATAATGCTGCTTACCCGGCTTACGCTACTGGGCATAGTTTTATATCTATTATTGATGCTGGTCTTGGTTTTAGCCATCGAATTGATTGGCGGACAAGAGCTCAGCAATAAGGTTACCCGTAAATAACTGGGACATGCATTTGCCAAACTGTCCGATTAAGTTATATAGTAATGGTAAGTACATTTTAATTAGGAGGTTTTAGGCTATGGCAGTAACAACTAATATGGAGATGATGGACAAAAGTTATTTCTACTGGCGCGGTGGCTTGGGAAT
>DATIIZ010000021.1:0-3792 GCA_035479215.1 Candidatus Babeliales bacterium
AGCGGTTGATGACTTATCATTCGTTGTTGAGACCGGAAAGGTTACCGGTTTCCTCGGCCCTAACGGCGCCGGCAAATCCACGACCATGCGCCTAATGTTGGGGTTAGATAACGGCAAAGGCTCCACTACTTACGACGGCAAATCGCTAAACTCCTATAGAAGCCCTTCAAAAACCATTGGGATTTTACTTGAAGCCAAAGCCTTTCACCCGACACGTACCGCCAGGCGACACTTAAGCGTTTTAGCGACGGCCGGCGATGTGCCTGCAAAGCGGGTAGATGAGGTACTCGATATTGTCGGGCTCCAAGATGTAGCCAAGGACAAACCAGGTAAATTCAGCCTGGGTATGAGCCAGCGGCTCGGAATTGCCGCCGCAATCCTGGGCAACCCTAAATATCTGATACTTGACGAACCGGCCAACGGATTAGACCCAGAGGGTATCGCATGGTTAAGGCAATTTATTCGTGATTATGCCAAAGATGGACGTGGCGTTTTGGTCTCCAGCCACCTGCTGAGTGAAATGTCCCAGATGGCCGATAACGTAATCGTTATCGGCAAAGGTAAATTAATCGCCGATACTTCAATGGATAAGCTGATTGCTAGTGCCGGTAGTTCCGTTTTCGTTCGTACTAGTAACCTTCCGGTGTTGGAAGCAGAACTTAAGAAAGCGGGTCTGAGTTACAAAAAGGATGGTAAAGGATTGGCTATAAATAGTGTTAAAACGGATGAAGTGGGTAAACTAGCGCACTCGGCCAAGCTGACCGTGCTTGAGCTAGCTTCCCATAGCGCTTCACTGGAGCAGGCCTTCTTAGAGCTTACCGAGGGGGCAGCCGAGTATGAAGCAAACACCGAAATGGCAGACAAAAAATGATTCCAGGTATAAAGGCTGAATTTAAGAAACTCCTAAGCGTCCGCTCAACCTATATCCTGATGCTCGGTTTTCTACTCCTGGGCGCGTTTATTTCATTTTACGTACATGGTTACAAGGATTCTGGCTTGCCTAATATTACTGGTCAGTCTCCACAAGACCAAGCTGGAGCAGCTTTGTTCCTAGCCAGCTCGATTACATCGATTCCAAACATTCTTTCGGTGGCGGGAGCCTTAATTGCTTTGCTTTTGCTGGCTCACGAATACCGATATAACACAATCGTTTATACACTGACTGCCAGCAATAGCCGCAGCAAAGTCCTGGCATCCAAAATAATCGCTATCTTTTGCCTGGTATTCGTATACACCCTTGTATCCACAGCTATTCTTCTGGGTCTGGTTTTGGCAGGCGTGGCCATTGGCGGGCATAGTCTGCCCCACCAGGATATAAATTATCTAGTCTTTTTTGCCAAAAGCATCTTCTTTGCTGAGTCTTTTGCGATGGCCGGTCTGCTATTTATCGCACTTATAAGGAATCAGGTAGGAGCTATCGCCGCCTTGCTGATTCTGCCCAACACCATCGAAGGATTATTATCGCTCCTACTAAAAAATAACTCGGTTTATATGCCGTTTACAGCCCTCCAGCAAGTAATCCAGGGGCCGGTTATTAAGGGTGCCCGGCCCGCTCATCCAGATAACCCGATGGGAACTCTTTCAGCACTTCACGGCGCCGAAGTTTTTCTTGTCTACCTAGTTGTCGCTTGGGTCGTAACCTGGTATCTGTTCCTAAAGCGTGACGCCACCTAATGTACACAGCTTTTGGAATCGTTGGGGCGGTACTGATACTTTTTGGCTTTTACAGAGTAAGCATAGGCAAGTGGACTGGCAAATCTTTGTGGTATGAGCTAGATAATCTAGTCGGCGCAATTTTAGTGACTGTTTATCAGCTTCATTACCATGCCTACATTACGATGCTGCTGAATATCATTTGGGCGATAGTCGCGTTCCGCGGAGTGATATCATACCGCGAACGCCGGCCCAAGCACCGCTGATAATTGAACTTACACCTGTTAAACGGTATAATTCCCTCTGTTCTATCTGGTGGGGGTGAGTGGTGAAATTGGTATACACGCAGCCTTGAGGTGGCTGTGCCGCAAGGCGTGGAGGTTCAAGTCCTCTCTCACCCACCAAGAACATGACCCGGGCGCTTAGCTCAGTTGGCTAGAGCATCTCGTTTACACCGAGAGGGTCGGGGGTTCGAGTCCCTCAGCGCCCACCATTCTTATTATGGATTTAAAAGAACTCAGCATGTTACCAAGCCCTTTTTATAGAGTTTCGGTTAAAGCCTTTATTTTTGATAACCAGCAACGCTTGCTTATGGGAAAAACAAAAGAAAGCGTGTGGGAGCCGCCTGGCGGCGGTCTTGAACATGACGAATCTTTAGAAGGTTGCTTACAAAGAGAGATGCAGGAAGAATTAGGAGTGAGCCTAGCATCGATTGGCAAACCGATAGTTTTTTACAGAGGGACGAATGTCAGGGGTTTTCAAGCTCTTAAGATTGCCCTCGAGGCGACGTTAGTTAATCAAGATTTCAAATTTGGCGACCTTATAGAAGCTAAGTTTGTTACCGAAGAAGAGTTGCTTAAACTTAATATGTCGCCGGATGAAAGCGGAATAAAGGATCAGATAAATAAAATCTGGCCGACTGGTAAATAACGGTAAAAAATAGTAGAATACCTCTGTTAATGGCGCTTTAGCTCAGTTGGTAGAGCAGAGGCCTGAAGAGCCTTGTGTCCCCAGTTCGAGTCTGGGAGGCGCCACCACGTCAGAACTAATATCGACCCTGCTAGAAATTTGGATAATCAAGTGAGCCACATTTAGCAGGGTTTTGTATTGTTCTTCCTTTCCCGTTTGGCTTATCCTCAAGCCAAACGGTTAGAGACAAATCGGGACGATCGAAGTGCGCTGTCTGGGAGGAGTCACTATGCAAATATTAAATATAATCATAATTTAATCTCCGTTTATCTGTTGTAGATTTATAATAATTCCTCTTATGTCAAAAATATGGTGCTAGAATAAGCATATCAACTTAGGAGGGTGCTTATGAGGTCCAGAACATATAGTATTAATTCTGGTTTTAAAAAAGCTAAACGAAAAATAGGAGCTGGATTTGCGGGACTGACAATCCTCGTATTTGTAACACTATTTGCTTTAACAGGCAGTGGTGCTAGTGCGGCTAGTAGCTTTACTGCATTTGGGAATGCAACACAACAGCCCAATGGAATTGATTTATTATCAGATTCAACTACACATCCCTATAGTGGTGTAAACCTGACACTTCCATCAGGTGTGACCACAGTAGGAAGTTTAAATAATTTAGAGGTTACGTATCAATTAATAACCGGTAACTGCCATACCGGCTCACTAAGATATGAAATTGATACCTCTTCTGGAAATATTTTCGTATACCTGGGAGATTATCCAAGCTTTACCAACTGTCCTAGCGGATCCACGGGAAATCTAATTGGTGGTTCTGACTTAAGAGTCGATACTTCTCAAATAGCTGGAGGTACATTCTATGACACATGGAGTCATGCAGTAGCAATTGTAGGTGGTCAATCTATTGATTCCCTTGCACTGCCATTGGATAGTGGCTATGCTGGTACGCAAGAATTTCTTCTCACTTCGGCGCATGTAAATAGCATGCTGTACAATTTCGTTCCAATGCCTAATCCAGTGACCAGGGACAACTGTAAAAAAGACGGCTGGATGAATTTTGCTGACGAAAATGGTCAGACTTTCAAAAACCAAGGGGCTTGCGAAAAATACCTGAATGTTAAAGCCCACGGAGACATCGAGCTGTCAAACAAGAGCCAGAAGATAAACTTTGAAGTTTGGCGCGATTCAGATAAGAAAAGTAAAGTA
>DATIIZ010000022.1:0-7799 GCA_035479215.1 Candidatus Babeliales bacterium
CTCTTAGACGAAGGCAAACCCGACGTCAATTACGTCGTTATCGGCGGCGGTCCTACCGGTGTAGAATTATCGGGTGCTCTGCCGGCTTATATAAAGAATGTTATGAAAAAACACAAAATGCGCGATAAGAAACTGCACATTGATTTAGTCGAAGCCGCGCCGCGTTTAATGCCCCGGATGCCCAAAGATTATTCCAAGGCGTTGGCCCGGCGACTTAGAAAACTCGGGATAACGCTTTATCTCAACCAGACCGTAAAAGCCGAGACAGTCGACGGCTTGCAGGTAGGCGACCATTCGATAAAAAGCCATACCGTAGTTTGGACAGCCGGTGTTACTAACCATCCGTTTTTTATCGAAAATAAGTTTGGTCTGACCGAACGCGGCAAAGTGCAGGTAGATGAATTTCTAGAAGCTGAGTCTGATATTTATGTAATCGGTGATAATGCCGACACCATGTATTCTGGGATGGCCCAGACCGCGCTTTATGATGCCAAGTTCTTGGCCAAGAACTTAAGCCGGCGGGCAAAGAATAAAGGTTTAGTTAGCTATAAACCCAAGAAGCCAGTTTACGTTACTCCGGCTGGACCTCGCTGGGCAGCAGTCTTATGGGGCGGCGTCCATCTATACGGCTGGATCGGCTGGCTATTGCGCTCGGCCGCCGATTTTGCCGGTTACCATGATTACGAGCCCTGGTGGACTGCCAGTAAACACTGGATGGCAGAGTATGAAGCTGAGCCACATTGCGCGATTTGCTCAGCCAACTAAGAACCTGTTGCAAAATCTTAAGCTGAATTTAAGCCTTAATTAGGAAGATAAATTATCTTGGATAATCTATTTAAACTCGCAGGAAAAAGATTAATCAACCCAGTTGATCGGCTCAACGATATGCTGACATCTTACCGGCTAATGCTATATTTTTTGGTGATACTAGCCGGATGGGCTATCCTAGGTAGTTTTTTTCCAAAACAAATACCTTATAGCTGGCACGAAATCTTAGCTTCAATTGTTTGGTTGCTAATAATTTGCTGGGCTGCTAATAAGCTTATTTCCAGGTTTCTTAATATCCCAGCCAACAAAGAATCGGACCTAATAACTGCGCTGATATTGGCTCTGATCATGTCGCCGCCTAAATACTCACGTGACTTTGCCCTACTGGCTGCGGCTGGTATCTTAGCTATCGCCTCGAAATATGTTATCACTTTGTATAAAAGCCATGTCTTTAACCCGGCGGCCTTGGGAGCCTTTGTTTCCGGCGAACTTTTTAATCATTATGCTTCCTGGTGGGTCGGTACCAAATTCATGACTCCGGTAGTCGTTATCGGTGGCGTCCTGGTTTTGCGCAAAATGAAGCGATTCACTCTAGTTGGTCTTTTCTTGGCAACTTATATCCTATACCTAATTTATGCCGGTAATTCTAACGGCGACATACACATTTTGTGGCAGGAAATCATATCTTCTCCGGTGCTGTTTTTTGCGACCGTCATGCTTATCGAACCGCTGACATCGCCTTCACAGGCCGGTAAATATATACCCTACGGTGTACTGGTAGGATTGCTTTATTCAGTTACAAGATTACGCTTAAGTCCCGAAGAAGCCCTGCTGATCGGTAACGTGTTCGCTTATATAATCGCTCCTAAACGTCGCTTTGAGATGAAGTTCTTACGCAGGGTTAAGGAGGCTGAGGGCATATACAGTTATCTATTCAAGACACCTACAGGATTTAAGTTCACCGCCGGCCAATACTTGGAATGGACTCTGTCTCAAAATAAAACTGATTCACGCGGTAACCGCCGCTACCTAACAATTTCTTCTGCACCGACCGAGGCTGAGGTTAGGTTCACGCTTAAGTACCCATTAAGAAGGGCCAGCGCCTTTAAGCAAAGGCTAGCCAACCTTAAACCGGGTGAAGTAGTCCTGGCTTCCGACCTTTCCGGCAGCTTCACATTGCCCAAGGACCAAGACAAAAAATTGGTATTTATGGCTGGGGGTGTCGGCATAACACCATTTAGAAGCATGGTGCAAAGCATGATAGATAGTGGACAGAAGCGTGATATCCAGTTGATATATACAGCGACAAGCGACACGGAGTTTTCATTTAAAAATATATTTAATCAGGCCGAATCAATCGGGCTGAAAACCAGTTATATCACCGGCCGGCTGGAAACAGATAACATTCCGGCTTTAGTACACGATTATAAAGTACGGTCTTTTTATATATCCGGTCCATATAGTTTTGTACAAGCTATCGAGACCAGTCTGCTGAAACTGGGTGTCGGCCCGACGAAAATTACTACCGATTTTTTCCCTGGTTACGGCAGCTAATTAATTGATCATAATTGCCCGATAGGCTCTGTGATTCTGAAGCAGAGTTTCGCCTCCAGCTCCCATCGCAAAAATCGCTGTCGCCAATATGTCAGCGGTAATAATGTCTGGCCCAGTGACTGTGACGCTTGAAAAGCCATCGGCCGGTTTCGAGGTTTTAGGGTTGATGATATGGTTGCCCCGCTCATAATTACCACTGGTCGCCGCCGCTCCGTTGGAAATACTTAACTTGTTAAGTATTTTATAGCTGTTTTTTGGATCTTGTATCCCTAAACTCCAGGCCTTATCGGTATCAGAACTGGCTAAAATATCGCCCCCCGCACTTATGCAGTAGGTATTACATCTTTGCTTTTCTATTGCTTGCCCCGCCTGTTTGATGGCCCAACCTTTAACATAGCCACTGGGGTCGAACCGGCCACTGGCCCAGGCCGAGAAATAGCCATTTGTCATTTTTTCGGCTAGCCGACAGGCTTTGATGACGAACTTCAGCTCTTTGCTTAGGCTTGATTCTTTAATTTCGCCTTTAACGTATCTTGAAACTTCGCTATCTGGTCTATAAGTACTGAACTGTCGGTCGATCTTGTGAAATCTTGTGAAAACTTGCTCAAAAACAGATTCGTCCTTGCAGTTTAGTATGTCGATAGAGATGGGCATGCCCATAATCTGCTGCACCTGGCGCATATATTTATTTTACGCTGCTTGGTCCAATGCCGACTGGAGCGACTGCTGATAACTTTCACTCGTCTGAGTAGCTCCAGTGACAAAATCTATGTGGGCATTGGTTTTACCGATGGTCTCTTGTTTGAGCAGCGGTTCGGCAAAAGCCGTGACTTCTTGGGTATGCCCCCGGTCATCGGGCATCTGCAGGAAAGTAACGTCAGTAATTTTGCCGCCGCTGACAATAACGGCTATTTGCACCGGCCCGTAAGCTGTTTGCTCAGTCTGTCCTGTATATGTGCCGTCCTTTAGCCCGATGGAGCTACCTGGAGTAGAGTCTCCCAGCGTGTTGGCCGAACTGGATGAAGTAGAGCTGTTGGGTGTCGAAGAGCTCGCGGAATTGGAGCTATTGTGAGCCTGCGATTTACCATATACGCCTAACGCGCCAATGATGGCTACGGCTAGTATAATAACTATCCCTTTTTGCATAACGTCTTCTAGTCTAGCAAAACATTGCTGAATTTAACCTTAGAAGAAGTCCAGGTCTTTGATTTTGTCAGGCAAAAAACCCTTCTCTGGTTTGAAACCAGCTTGCCATTCGTAGTTCTGGTTGTAGCCCAGGTCTTTCATTAATTTAGTCGGAGCGTTGCGCAAGTGCAAAGGAACCGGTAGGTCAGGATCTGCTTTGGCCGCAGCCTGGGCTTTATTCATGGCATCGGATACTTCCCTGGATTTAGGGGCCTTAGCCAGAACAGCCGCACACTGGAACAGGTTGTATTGGCATTCTGGCATACCTATCCGCTCGACCGCCAAAAAGGCAGAAACAGCTAAATTCAGGGCGGCCGGGGCGGCCAAGCCGATATCTTCACTTGCAAATATAACCATCCGCCGGGCAATGAATTTCGGGTCTTCGCCGGCCTGGAGCATACGCGCCATGTAGTAAAGAGCGGCGCTGGCATCGCTTCCCCGCAGGCTTTTAATGAAAGCGCTGATGATGTTGTAGTGGTTTTCACCTTTTTTATCGTATCCCGGAACTTTGGATTGGGCAGCCATTTCGATTATTTGTGGCGTTATTGACTTCTTACCAGCTAATTTGACCCCCAATTCAAGATTGTTCAGGGCTATCCGGGCATCTCCCCCGGAGAGTTCAGCCAGCAAGCCTAGGCTTTCTTGAGGCAGTTTCTTAGATGAGATTTTTTCTGATTTAGCGGCCCGCTCAAGAATCTCGACAATATCTGCTTTAGTTAAAGGCTCTAACACCACGACCCGGCTACGACTTAACAGAGGAGTGATTACCTCAAAACTTGGGTTCTCGGTTGTCGCACCTATTAGAGTAATCAGGCCTGATTCAACGTGCGGCAGAAATGCATCCTGCTGGGCTTTGTTGAAACGATGAATCTCATCTACAAAAAGGACAGTGTCCCGTTCAGCCTTAACCGGTGGAGTGAACTCCCCGTCTAAGGATAGTTTGCGGCTGGCCAGGCTGCCGGCATAGGCCGGCTGGCGGGCATTGGTCTTAGCCCGATTGATTACTTCGTTTAAATCGGCTTTTCCGGCGCTGACGGCTGATATCTCTATAAAATCGGCCCCGATTTCCCCGGCGATAATCCTAGCCAGTGTGGTTTTACCACTGCCCGGCGGTCCCCAGAAAATCAGGCTAAAAGGCTTACCGGCTTGCACAAGTTCGTGAACCAGTTTACCCTTTCCGAGTATGTGACCCTGGCCCACGATCTGATTAAGCTTCCTAGGCCGCATTCGCTCAGCTAATGGTTGATTCATATATATAAGTATAAGACTGACTTATGTTTTAAACATGAGCGTAGTATCCTATTAATACCAATGGGGACACCAAAAGGTCTAAACGCACTTAGGAATAAAAAGGTTTTCATCCCTGTTTTGAGTTTGGTTGTATTTATAGGTCTGGTAATCCTGGCTGTCCATAACCTTAATGCTCCGGCTGTTGGCACTATCAACCAAACGCCTCCAAGTAAATCAGATGCCAATGACCCTTATGCCAACCCTGGCAAATATAGCGGCAAATATATTAACTTCACTTACCCGGCTCATTACAGAAAGGTTAATACCCAGCTTAGTGGCAGTTATTTAGAAGTGGCCGGTTTTTACGCTACTAACCAAAGTAGCAAACAAATATCCGTTGGCGTACTAACAGAGAACATTAAAGAAGATAGCGGTATCAGGCTGCGCCGATTACAAACAGATAAATATCATGAGGAACCCCGGACTGCCTCCGGCGCGGTTATCTTTTCCAGTTCAGCCAATGGTAATGAGCGCACTGCTTATGTGCCCCACGCAGATAAGGTCGCAGCAATCTCGCTAACGTCGCCACCGGGCTGGGATCTGAGCGAAGACTTAAACACCGTGCTTAACAGTCTGGAGTGGACGCGATGATATACTTAAGCCAAATGGGGTCAGTCTGATGTTCTCTGCTTTCTTGAGCTCTGTTTTAGCCGGGTCAATATTCTTTGCGGCATTGCCCGCAACAAACAATTACCAGCTAAACAGCTACGGTTTTGGTAGCGGCGGCACTGCCAATTCAAACACTTCAAATTACTCCTTGGAGGGCATAAGCGGTGAGGTTAGCAGCCAACCGACTTCCACCTCTAATTATTCTGCACTGCCTGGCTTTGTTCAAACCCAGCAAGCCAACGAGCCGAAAGTAACCTTGACCAACCCCAGTAATTACTACGATAAGCTGAAGTTTGTTATCGATGAGCAAGGAAATCCGGCGGACGCCTTATACGCTCTGCAGATTAGCACCACTAGCGACTTTTCCAGCGGGAATAATTATGTGAAGAGTGATAATACCATTGGTCCAACATTGACACTGGCAGATTATCAGACCTACAGTGCTTGGGGTGGCGCCAGCGGAGCCAATGTCATCGGTCTTAGTTCGGCAACCACCTATTATTTGAGGGCCAAAGCCACCCAGGGGCAATTCACAGAAAGCGGCTATGGTCCCGGCAGCAGTTCGTCCACAGTCGGTCAATCTATCAGTTTCTGTCTGTATACCGGAGCGAATTGTGCCGCCGGAGGTAATTCAGTAGCTTTCGGCAACCTACTGCCAGCCACAGAAGCCGATTCACCTAATAATATAGGTGTGGATTTCGCTACCAACGCCGACTTCGGGGGAAATGTTTACGTTTACTCTTTAAACGGTGGACTAAGGAGCTCGGCCGCCAGTTATACAATAACTTCGGCCACAGCCGATCTGAGCTCAGCGTCTGAAGGCTTCGGGGCCCAGATAGCTTCTGCCAGCCAGAGTTCAGGCGGGCCCTTCAGTAAGGTTTCGCCATATGACGGTGCCGGAAATAATGTCGGTGGACTAAGTATGAACATTAATACTATTTTTACCTCTAGCGCGCCGCTTTCTGGGGGCTCAGGTGCCATCCAGTTAAAAGTCAGGCCCTCGAACACTACCCCTGAAGCGACAGATTATAGCGATGTTATTACAGTGATTGCAGCTGCTGCATTTTAAAACGCTCTAAAAAAGTATTGACAAGAGGAGTATACATAAGCTTTAATTGAGGCAAGATACTAAAATAACTAGGAAAATATGAAATACATAAAAATAAAAACCACAAAATTCCGGTTAGCAGCCGGGCTGTTACTTTTTGTGCTTATGGCTCAAGCTTTAGTTCCATTATTAGTACGCCACTCTTCAGCGGCTACCATGACCCAGACCCTCGTCAGGTTTGACCGCATGGCGACTTCGCAAACTACAACTGGCACAGTCTGTGCAAAGCCCGCAACTACAGCGACCGAAACTGGCGTATGGGTTACATTCCCTACAGGATACACTGTCAGTACAACGGTGGGCGATTGGACTGTATCCACTGGTACAACAACTGGTTGGCCATCAGGCGCAAGTGCCTGGCCTAGCATCGCTTCACCAACTGGTAGTGGAGACTTTACGATTTCTGGCCAACGGGTCGGTTTCGTAAGCGGTGACCTAACTCCTGGGACACTATATTGCTTTAACTGGACAACTGCCGCTGCGCTGACAACCAAGTCATCTGCGACCAATGATAATACAGGCACAGTAGCGACCAGAGATTCCGGACCTGCCCAAATCGACTCAGGTACCTATGCAACTGCTACCGTATCAAACGATCAAGTCACGGTAACTGCATCAGTTAATCCTTCCTTCTCTATGAGCTTTTCAGGTGGTACAACAGATGCCCTAGGTACCTTGACAACAGGCGCTGTAGCTTCAAACTCAGCCGTAACCATGACAGTTAACACAAATGCCAAGAACGGTTGGATGGCCTGGGCCAGAGATACTAGCACTGGATTGAACTCTTCATCTGCCAGCTACACGATTGCATCAACCGGAGTAGGCTCGGCTTCACAAGCTTTGGTTGCCGGTACAGAAGGCTACAATGTTGGCATTGCTTACTCGCAGACTAGTGGTTCCTGTACGGCAGGTTCAGCTGTCAGCGGCAACTTTGATAAAGCCGGTGGTTCAAATAAGGGCGGTGGTTTAGACACAACCCTACGAACCCTGCTTACCTGCGGCGGAACTACCAACAACGGAGTGATTACTCCTACTAACTTCGCTGCTATCAACGGCGCCACAGCTGCCGCTACCGACTATACCGATGTTCAGACCTACGTAGCAGCCGGATTGTTCTAAAAATACTCTAGCTCCACTAAAGCCTAAGCATTTTGCTTGGGCTTTTTTGATTGATTAAAACTCTAGTGCCGCTGGTCAGTCTTAAGGTAGAATTAATGGAGCATGAGGTTAAACAAAAATGCACTAGTTTTGGTGTTAGTCCTTGCCAGTTCGCTATTTAGCTTCC
>DATIIZ010000023.1:0-7020 GCA_035479215.1 Candidatus Babeliales bacterium
GTACAAGCCTCTATCTAAAGCGCTGCGCAAGACGTATACATAACGCATGATTAAAAGTTTCGGCGGTCGAAGCCTCACCCTTTAGAATTAATTTAACTGTAGTACTAAATTGCAAAAAAAGCAACAATATTATTAACACTAACATTTTAAATGTAGGTAAAACTTGATTTTTCCTAATAAAAGCATCAAAATTAAGCTAAAGCATAAAAAGAAAGAATAAACGGAATGACAGAAGATGACTCGGCGCCCCAATTTGAATCTGGCAAAGAAGCAAAGCATCAGCGCTGGCTAGCAGCTAACGCAACAGGAATGGGTGATAGCGATGCTGCAGCTGAACATCTTAGAAGAGCGGAAGAGTTAGATGCACTTCCTCCCGGTATAGGTGAATTTGGCCCCGTTGCACCAGAACCAACTCCACCACCGGCGGATGGGCAACATGAAGCTGTAGGCCAGCAACACGAGTCCCCTGGTGACGCTTTAACGATGAGGTCAGGAGTACCCGAGCCTTTAAAAGATGGTGAAACCGAAGAAGCAGAACAAAAAATCACAGACACTCCACAAAGTAGCGAATCTGGAAATCCCGAAACCGCCCAGGCGTCCGAAGAGGCAGCTGAGGGAGTTGGAGGAGTAGCTGCATCAAGTGTAGTCAAAGACGCGGCCTATTGGGAGTCTAGGGGTATAAAACCGGATGCTCCATATCAGGAATCTCGTGGACGGTATGAAAAAGAATTTAAAGATATCGCTGAAGCACGTCACAAGTCTCGCCCTCTAACTGAGCGTATTGTTGAAAAAGTTAGACAACCGGAAGATCCACGCGGCCCGGATTACAAGCCGGTCGACTATCGAGATGTGGCCCATGAGGAAGCTTTAGAACTTGATTACAGAATAGATTCAGAGCTAATGAGTGCACATAGGCGCAAAAGTGGAGGTGAATCTGAGGAACCTATACAAAGCCGACAAGAAATGGCTGATAGATTGGAAACTAGGGATAGTCAATTTAACGGCAACCGAGGTACATGGAAAGAATCAGACTGGGATTTTCGGCAGAAGAAACTTGATAGACAAATGGCTCCGCATGTCGAACAAATATCCTCCTCGTTAGACAGCGGGGAACTAGACAAAGCTAGCGAGGTCTTCCAGCAGCTCAGTTTAGTTGGACGAGAGTATATCGAACAAAGATTCGGTAGAAGAGTACCGGAAATGGCCGCCACAATGATATCTGAAAGAGACTCCGAAGGTTTTGCGGCACTTTTAAAAACACCGTTCGCAGCAATGCTTTTTAGAGAAAACTTAAAAGTTAGTGATGAACAGCTAAAAGCGTCTGAAATACAAAAGGCTGTAGTTGAAAGAGCGGCGGAATTTACCCGAAATGTATTTGATTTTGACGATAAGGCAATTTATGGAGAACGTGCACGAAGCACAGGATTATTATTCCGCTTAGAAACTCGTCTTAAAACACTTTCCAAAATAGGCGTTTGCAACATGGCAGAATTACTATCGGCTCCCGAAGTCAGACAAGCAGCCCTAGAGGCGGTCATGGAAGAAAAGGTTTTGTATGACGATTATCAGAAAGAAAATCCACGCGGGCTGGATGGTATTTGGGTAATTGATAAGTTAGCGGAACTGGGTCTTACGTCAGTTGATGAAATAGCCGAGAGCCAACAATACAAAGATGCTGTAATGCAAGAAATTCTTGACCAAATATCAAGTGCAAATTGTTTATACCCCTCTGGGTATGACAAGGGCACAAAAGTTAATGTATTTGGTGAAGTGATGAAAAAAGTGGGAAATTGGGGAATCGATGCTGCTACATTAAAAGATATCCCAGAAGTACAAAAAGCCGTCGAAGAATTCTTCGATGAAGCCACTAGGTTGATGTCTGAATTTAAAGATACTTCTAACATAAAATCTCACAGTAAGCCTGCATTTGAAGGGTATTCTAATAAAATTCAGGCTCTAATTGAACTTGGATTACTAAACAAAGATGATCTAGCCAGTCATGCTGAATTTACTCAGCAAATGCAGAGGCAGCTTGATGCGATAAGGACAGACGCAGAGGCACAAAGAGAAAGGTCTCTTGATGAAAGCCGGAGGCTCGCAGAAAATGCCGATGAACCTTTGAAAGCGTACGAAAGCCTTGAGCAAATTGGAAAAGATTTGGGAATAGCCGCCTAGGCTCTAGAAAAATTCACTCAAAACCTGTATAATCACTTGGCTTAATGAGTGATTCTATATCTGTTAAAGGGGCGCGGGAGCATAATCTTAAGAATATCTCTCTTGATATTCCACGCGGCAAATTAGTAGTCATCACCGGGCTGTCTGGCTCCGGTAAATCTTCTTTGGCGTTCGACACCATCTACGCCGAAGGCCAGAGGCGTTATGTAGAAAGCTTGAGCGCTTATGCCCGCCAGTTCCTGGGCTTGATGGAAAAACCGGATGTCGACCAGATTGACGGGTTGTCTCCAGCTATCAGCATCGACCAAAAATCTACCAGCCGTAACCCTCGCAGTACAGTAGCTACCGTTACTGAAATTTATGACTATCTTCGCCTGTTATTTGCCCGCATCGGCGTGCCGCACTGCCCAATATGCGGCAAACCGGTGGCTCGCCAGACTACCGGTGCCGTTTTAGACCAGGTAGCCTCCCATAACAAAAGCGCCCGGATAGTAGTTTTAGCTCCGATAGTGATTGATAAAAAAGGTGCCTTTGAGCATATCCCCGAGCAATACATGCGTGCCGGTTTTGCCAGGGCTCGGGTTGACGGGGTTATTTACGCTCTAGATGAATTCCCAGCCTTAGATAAAAATTACAAACATAACATTGAAGTCGTCGTAGACCGGTTAGTGAATGACAACTAAAACCGCAGCCGGCTGGCTCAGAGCGTAGAACAGGCCTTTGAAATTGCCGACGGCATACTGATAATTAATGACGCCGATAAGAAAACCGATACACTTTACAGCCTTAAGTATGCTTGCGTAGACCATCCGGATGTAGCAATTCCGGAATTAGAACCCCGGACTTTCAGTTTCAACAGCCCACACGGTGCCTGCCCGGTCTGTACCGGCCTGGGTAGCCGGCTGGAAGTTGACCCGGAGCTGGTAATCCCTAACGGACGATTAACTATTGCCGAAGGTGCCATCCGGCCGTTCAACCGTATCAACACCGATGCCTGGTATATGAAAAAACTGCAAGCCGTTGGTGATAGGTATAACTTCAACATTCACCAGCAGACCGGAGAGCTAAGTCCAAAACAGATGGAAATTATTCTCTATGGCACCGGTGAAGAAACCTACCGGGTCAGTCTGGGCATGGGCCGCAGTTTCTCGACGACTTACGAAGGCGTGATTCCCAACCTGGAACGGCGGCATCGGGAAACCGATAGTGACTTTATCCGACGCGACATTGAACGGTTCATGCAGGAGCGGCCTTGCAACGCTTGTAAAGGCAAGCGCCTGAAGCCTGAAGTCCTGGCTGTGACAGTGCATGGTAGTTCAATTACGGATATCTGCGAACTGAGCATCGATGATGCCATAGATATATTTACGTCGCTGAAATTAACAGATAACGAAACTAAAATTGCCCACCAGATCTTAAAAGAGATAAATGCCCGACTGACATTCCTGCAAGATGTCGGTTTGAATTATCTGAACCTCGCCAGGAGCGCTGTCAGCCTTTCCGGTGGCGAGGCCCAGCGCATCCGGCTAGCTACCCAGATAGGCTCCGGATTGCAAGGCGTGCTTTATGTGCTAGATGAGCCGAGCATCGGCCTGCACCAGCGGGACAACAAGCGCCTACTTAATACTCTCGAGCGGTTGAGGGACCTTGGCAACAGCGTATTGGTCGTGGAACACGATGAAGAAACCATCAGAACAGCCGATTATCTGATAGACATCGGACCAGGGGCTGGAATACATGGTGGCGAAGTGGTAGCTACTGGTTCGCCCTCAGAGGTTTTCAAAGCGAAAAGAAGCATCACGGCCCAATTTTTACGAGGCGAGCGACAAATTGCCACACCTAAGAAACGCCGGGCTGGCAATGGCAAGGAACTATTCATCAAAGGCGCGCGTGAAAACAATCTCAAAAATTTAGACGTTAAAATCCCGCTGGGTCAGTTGGTTGTAGTTAGCGGCGTATCGGGTTCCGGTAAATCCAGTTTGATAAATGATATTCTAGCCAAAGAATTAAGTGCCCGGCTGATGCGGGCCCAGACTGTGCCCGGTAGGCATGACGACATAGAAGGTATCAAAGAATTAGATAAGGCGATTGTCATAGACCAGTCGCCAATCGGACGAACTCCACGCTCCAATCCAGCCACGTACACGGGTGTATTCACGCCCATCCGTGACCTATTTGCCCAGATGCCCGAAGCCAAGTTAAGGGGCTATTCACCTGGCCGCTTCAGTTTTAACGTCAAAGGCGGCCGCTGTGAAAATTGCGCCGGTGATGGGGTTATTAAGATCGAAATGCATTTTTTACCAGATGTTTATGTGCCGTGCGAGGTCTGCCACGGAAAACGCTATAACCGAGAAGCACTGGATATCCACTACAAAGGCAAGACCATCAGTGATGTGCTGGAAATGACCTGCGAGCAAGCTTTAGAGTTTTTTGAGAACATACCCTCGATTGCCCGTAAACTGCAGACTTTGGTAGATGTCGGGCTGGGATATATAACACTTGGCCAGCCAGCCACAACTTTATCCGGTGGCGAGGCCCAGCGGATAAAGTTAGCCAGCGAACTATCACGCCGTCCAACCGGAAGAACCCTGTACATTTTGGATGAGCCAACAACTGGTCTGCATATGGCTGATGTCGATAAACTTCTACACGTCCTGCACGCTTTGGTTGATGCCGGCAACAGCATGATAGTTATCGAGCACAATTTGGACGTTATCAAAAATGCCGACCACCTGATTGACCTCGGGCCGGAGGGCGGGGAGGCTGGGGGTGAAGTTGTCGCCGAAGGCACGCCCGAGCAGGTCGCCAAAGTTAAAAGTAGCTATACTGGGCAGTTCCTAGGCAAAGTACTTAACTAAAATAAGGAACCCCTTCGCGGTTCCTTATCGCGCCGGGTGCGGAATAAATCCGCCACTCAGGCTATCTTCCGGAGAAAGTAAAGACTTTTGCTAAGTATTTTTGCCATGTTTTGTAAAATAATCCCAATCTTCTCTGAGTCCTTTCAGCAAGGTTCGCCGTCGCTCTGGGTTTTTGGCCACCTGCCAAAAAATAAATGTGTAAATTACTCCTAGTAGCACGACCAGTATCGGAAAAAAGTACCGGTCAATATTAGTCACTGCTGTTCCTAACCAATATCCAATAAGTGTAATGCCGCTACCCCATAGGACAGCACCGATAACATTGAAGATAAAAAACTCTCGCTTATCCATATTGGCCGCACCCGCGATTATGGATACCAACGTCCTGACATGGGCCACAAACCGGCCCAGTATTACGGTAGCCGCACCATAGTTTTTAAAGAACTTCTGGGTTTTGAAAATGTAGTCTTCCCGGAGTAAAATCCCCTCTTTTCGTTTAAACAAGCGCGGTCCGGCTCGCTCGCCAAAGATGTAACCGACCTGGTAGCCAGCAATTGCAGATATTATCACGACTAAAACCAGCCAGGTGATAGGCAGCTGGCCACGGCCGGCTAGTAGACCGGCAGTCAGCAAAAGGGTATCGCCTGGTAATATCAAGCCAAGCAATATGCCGCTTTCAGCGAATACGATTGCTCCGACAGCCAATAAACCTCCGGCCTGGAGTATCTCATTTACATTGAACACGATTTAATTGTACCTTTACCCCTATAAATTTGATATAATAGTCAAAACGATAAGGAGTTAAGTGTTTTATGGCTGATGTTGATGCCCCAGTTAAACTTGAACAGCGCACCATTACCGGCAAAGGCCTGAACCGCCTGCGCCACGATGGTGTTGTGCCCGCAGTTATCCATAACCATGGGCAAGATTCTATCCATGTCATGGGTGCGGCTGCAGAGTTAGCGAAAGTCTATCAGGCAGCCGGCAAACATCATCCTCTGAATCTTCAAGTCGGCGATGCTAAATACCTGGCTCTGATTAAAGATGCCCATTTCAATCCTGTTAATAGGCGTCTGCAACATCTAGTCTTTCAGGCTATAAAACAAGACGAGAAAGTCGAGGCCGAAATCCCAATCCGCATCGAAGGTGATATCCCGGCTGAGAAAATCGGCCTAATGGTCCTGCACCAATTAGACACTGTTGAAATTGAAGCTCTGCCCAAGAACCTTCCAGATGAGCTGGTAGTTAGCGCCGCAATATTAGCAGAGCTGCACGATAAAATTACTGTTGCAGATATTACTCTTCCTGAAGGTGTTACACTTTTAACTGCTGCCGACCATCCGATCGCCACAGTTGTCGAAACTCGTGCCCAAGTAGCCGAAGACGCCGCTGAAGAAGAAACTACCGAGGGCGAAGAAGGTTCTGAAGAAGGCTCAGCCGAAGGTACCGATACTCCAGAATCCGACCAAGAAACTCCAAAAAACGAATAAGAACTATTCTTCCAGGAACCCGCCGGATTGGTGGGCCCACAGCTTGGCGTAAACACCGTCTTTCCCTAACAATTCTTTATGAGTGCCTTGCTCGGCGATCTTGCCGTCTTCAAGCACTACAATTCTATCCATTCTCTGGATTGTACTTAAACGGTGAGCAATAACCAAAGCCGTCCGTCCTTCCATCAGCTTCCACAAGGCGGCTTGAATCAGTTTCTCGCTCTCAGAATCCAGGGCGCTGGTGGCCTCATCTAATACCAGAATCGGGGCATCTTTAAGCATGGCCCTGGCAATAGCTATACGCTGGCGCTGGCCGCCGGAAAGCTTGATACCGCGCTCCCCTACCAGGGTCTCGTAGCCGTTGGGTAGATCTTTGATGAAATCATCGGCATGGGCCATTTTTGCGGCATTGATAACCTCACTTTGGTGAGCCTTGGGCTTACCATAAGCGATATTTTCTGCTAATGAGCGGTGGAACAACAAGGGGTCTTGGGGCA
>DATIIZ010000024.1:0-20553 GCA_035479215.1 Candidatus Babeliales bacterium
GGGGCTCACACGGTCTTGCCGTCGATCGTCTTCCAGGCACTCCACGCCGCGTCGCCCCAGCGGCAGTTGCGCTGCTGGGACTGCGGGAGCCCCTGGCTCATCATGCTGAACCCGACGACCGTGTGATGCACCTTTTCGTACAGGTGCACGTCTTCGACCACCGTCTTGTGGACGATGATCTTGACGTGCGAAGACGAGCTCGAGGAGCTCTTCTTCGTCACGGTTGCGGGCTGGAACTGGCACGTGTAGCCGGTTGCGAACGGCTGCGGACACGGGTCGAGCTTCTTGCTGTTGCTCGCGAACGCGCCGGGCGCGATCGCGAACGCGACGGCCACCACGAGGGCAGCCACCAGGATGCGCAGCATGTTTCCTCCCGTGAATTCGGAGTTGCAGGACGCCACCGTCGAGGTGGCCTTGTTCTGGTTGTACACGAGTCCACCTCCTAGGTGGGTCAGAAATTCCGGCGAGGCTTTCAGGCCTGAAACCCCGCCGGTGCCCATGGTGGGCCTTGCACTGTAAAGACAATTTCTTATCTTCATGGTGCAAGGCCCAAAGGCAGCCAGTAGGGTTATCTATTAATATGTAGGTAGTCGGTTATTGGGATTAATGCCTGCGAGCAATAATGCTCAAGCGGCTATTAAAGCCCCATAACTATCTAGTTTGCTTTCCAAAAACAATTTGGGATTTAGCTCCCATTCATTTATTGGACAACAAATATATGAAGCTTTTTAGGGCTTCATACTGTGACTGATTGTTAAGTTCCACCTCACCCGCCACAGCTTTCCAGAAGGTAACTTTCTTATCTGTTACACCCCTGTAAGAGATTTCCACCTCTTCGCATGTGTTGCGAGGATGCTCATACTCTACCACAAGAAAGTGCTTGTGTCAATACTTTTTGACACCTTTTTATAATAAACACAAGAGAAATGAACCAGTGTTAAATGCCCTTTAAATTGAAGCGCCCGCCTCCACAGCCGATGTGCTGTAAAGACGGGAGTTCTGGGAGCGCATTTTTAGTTGCGCTGGTTGTGTTGCTTGGAATGCTGCGCGAGGGCCTGCCGTCAGAAACGACAGGCCCTCTTGGGGGAGGCCGACGTGCAAATCTCCGGGGGCCCTTGTGAGAGCAGCCCCCGGCTTTGGCAGAACATGCGGCCTTGCAGTCGTGCCTTAGCATCCTACTACGCACCGGGGAGGCACATGCCCCAGTGCGGCGTCCCCACAGGCAATGAATCGCCTGCAGAGCATGCTCCGAATCTGATGCGGCAAGGGGTCCTCATCTCATCAGAATTTCGGGGCAAGACTACGGGGTCCTCCTTCCGTCTGTCACACCTTATCTGTAAAAGAAAGGGGTGTGCGTCGGGTTAGAGTAAAGCGACCCCGCGTCGACCCACCATGGGCCGCGAACTCGGGGAGCTATCTTAAACACGCAGGTGCCGGCAACTACCGCCGACAAGTGTTGGTTTGTTCACGTGCCGCTGACAGCCCCGAGGGGGTGGTCATTAA
Organism: Candidatus Babeliales bacterium; assembly: GCA_035479215.1. GTDB lineage: Bacteria > Patescibacteriota > Saccharimonadia > Saccharimonadales > UBA10212 > JAIFWC01. The sequence goes on from DATIIZ010000024.1 coordinate 1,504, forward strand.
CAGGTCCTCGGATGTAATCCTAGGACCCACCCCCTTGCAGATTGATTACCGACGGAATACAGGGATTTCTCCCCGCCACGGCCTATCGCTCTGCAAGAATCATGAAGACAGCTCAAAGCCTGGGTTAAGACTCTGGGTTGTCTTCATGAAATTGGCATTTCAAACAACTTGGGAGCAGACATTCACCTCTCGGCAAAGTGCTCAACCATGCGGACAATTATACCATCATTAATTAAGTGGTCAAGCTGCTTTTGCTTGGGTAACTGTCTCATGCGCCGGCGGCTGGTTCTTCACTTCTATCTTGGCCCGGGGAAAGGTAAAGCCGAAAGTGCTCCCCTGGCCTTCTGTGCTACTGAATAAGATCGCCCCTCCCTGGGCCACCACCACCTTCTTGGCCATAAACAATCCTAACCCAGTGCCGTCCGGCCGAATCTTGCGGGCGTTAGCAGCCCGGTAGAACTTCTTAAACAGATGGGCTTGCTCGCTTTTGGGCACTCCCAGGCCGGTATCGGTAACCGTAAAATTAATAGCCGAATCTGTCGCCTCTAAGCTGACAGTGACAGTCCCTTCAGGCAGAGTGTAATAAATAGCGTTATCCATAAAGTTCATAATTACTTGGCGCATCTTGGTATCGTCAGCGCTACCATCGGGAAATTATCCGGTTTTGTATAGTTTAGAGTAAGGTGATGATTCTGGGCTGTTTCCTTGAGCTGGCCTATTTCTACCTGAATCATCTTGGCCAAGTCTGTCGGCTTATTCTGGATGATAAATTTACCGCTCTGCAGGCGCGAAATATTCAAGAGGTCGGCAATCAGGAAAACCATGTGCTCGGCGCTATCAAAAGCCATGCGGATCATTTCCTTCTCTTTCTTGGTAACCGGCCCGACATCGCCCTCTAAGACCATGCTCAGGTAGCCCTTGATGGTGGTCAGGGGTGTCCTAAGTTGGTGGGAGGCCATAGATATGAATTCGTCTTTAGTGGCATCTAGCTGCCTGAGGCGGGAGTTGGCTTTCTTGAGCTGTTGGAGTACCTGCTGGTTTTCTTCGAATAACAGTTTGTTATCTAGCGCCAAACCGACAGCTTCGACCAGCCTCTGGAGCAGATGTACATCGGCTGTCTCAAAATCATCCATCGGCCCGGTAGTGCCAACTAGTATGACCCCTATCAGCTTTTGGCGGGCTGCCATCTTGGATATGAAAACCGACTTGATAGGGCCGCCCTTAACCATCTCGGCCGAGTGCAGGCCACAGCCTAAGTAAAAGGCTATCTCCTTGGCTGATAGATGGCTGACAGAGAGTAATTGGCTGGACTCCTGGCTCTGGAACCAGCGGTGTTTAGCGGTCGGCTTAATATCCCTAAGGAGTTCTTTATCTATAAGCAACCCGCCGCGGGTGTTGATGCCGTAAGCTTCGAGCTTATCTGTACCCAAAGATGATGGGCCATATATTGCCACCAGCGGGTACTCCGTAACCGAGCCAATCGCATCTGTTATTTGGGCGGCTAGCACTTTAATACTATCCTTTGATTCCAGCACCAATGTGTCGATTGTCCGCAGCAGAGACAAGGTGCGGTTTATGTCGGCCAGCTCCTTATTGCGCTGGTACATCTCCTGGGTAATATGGGCCAGCTGCTCCTTGGTGTTGACCCGCTTTTTTATCAACCGAGCCATAGCTAACCCACAGCCGCTAATTTATGCATAAGCTGATTATAGTTGATGGTGCTCAGCGCAGTAAACTGGGCACCTCTTTTGCCGGCAAGGTTGAGATTAAACTACCGGCAGCTTCCTTAGAAACTTCGACCGAGATTTTCCCAAACAAGTCTTTGTAGCGGCTAACCAGGTTATCAATCACTTTTGGCTGGTCACCCGTAACGGTGACATCTTTTTTATCCCAATGGACTTTAAGGCCCGCCACGGCTTTGGCCTGCTCAATAGCCACCGGGCCGATGATGGATTCCTGCTTGGCAATTATCTTTTCTGCTATTTGCCCAAAGACGTCCATATGCCACCCATTACTTTGTATCCGCTGATTGCTTAACGGTCGGTTTAGTACAAAAGGCCAGGATGCCGAAAGTTATCAAAGACAGGCCAAGGGCTAGAAACATATCACCCCAATCGGCGTTATAATATGTGCCCTCTGTAGTTGTATAAGAAAAGACTGAATCACCACAATACATAACAAACAGCCCGAGCAATATAGAAGTAATGGCCTTGCGGTAAAACCCACCAAAATATTTATAAGACAGGCTAAAGACCATGCCGGCAAATACCAGGGCTAAGAAATCGCCAAACGGATAAACTATATCCAGTACAACCTTAAGGCTGGTTTCGCCCTCGGGCAGCAAACTGCCGCCGCGGGCCAGAGTGACTTGTATGTAATATGAGGGGATTAACAACAGAAGGGGTACCAGTATAGCTAATACCTTGGCAGCGGTGCTCTTTTTAAGTACGAATAAGGCGCCGCTGGCTTTGGCTAAATAGATGGTGCCTAGTATCCAAAAGAAAATGCTAGGCGCAAAACCGATGTCGGCCAGCGAGGGATAGGGTGCCGGGACGTGTTTGAAAAAATTATAATAACTCCAGATGGTCTCTCCTAAGCCCCAGAGTAAAAGACCTAAGCTGATAAAAAATACGGCTTTCCCCAAGGTGCTTTTAAAACGGCCCCAGATGCTAGATTTAACTATGCCGACCGCACCACCGACTAGGGGAATCAGACCGAAGAGGAACGAGAACCAATAGTTCCAGTTACCAGCTTTTGTGTCGGTAGCCCAAAGGCCAGCCCACAGCACAACCATGGCAATAAAGTAAATCACGAGGAACTTTTGGTATTTGTTTATCTTTTTCATGGTTTTTGGTTAGATTCCTACTGCACTTAAACTAAGTTTTTTGTCCGCTAAAGTCAACTTATATACAGCTCGGGTTTGGGGAAACCGTTGAACGGGCTGGACATAGTAACCGTATAGGCGCCGGTATTTTCGAAAATGAGCCTATCGCCCTCGCTGATATAGTCCGGCAGCATTACCTCTCGGGCGATTATATCCAGGCTGTCACCTGTAGGGCCGGCGAGGGTACAATGGGCAAAATTAACCTTGTTTTTGGGCTTTTGTATAAAGGGGTGGACAGTATACTGGGTCGAACCCTGGTGGATCATCGCTTCGTACAGTGCGTTATATATGCCGCCGTCCAAACATAGCCAGACCTTGCCGCCGCGGGTCGTCTTGGAGATGACAGATGATACCAGCACTGTAGAGCTGGCGACTATGCCCCGGCCCGGCTCGATGATTATCTTAGGGGCATAAGGTAGCATCTACAAAGAGTTTTTGATGTGGGCAACGATATCCGGTAGGTGCGGAACATGCTGGTGATTGTAGTAGCTTACCGGGAAGCCGCCGCCGATATCTAGCATTTCTATAGTTATGCCCTTGCTGGCTAACTCCTCGATAACTGGCCGTAAGGTGTTAATTGCATTCGACCAGCGGTTTTCATTGGTAGCCTGCGAGCCGACATGGAAACTTATGCCATAGGTCTTTAAACCCCGTCGTTTGGCACGGGAGAGGATCTCTTCTACTGATTCGATAGGTGCCCCGAATCTCTCGGAGAAAGTAAAAACGCTGCCGCTGTCATCTACCTGCGCTCTAACGAAAACTTTTGAGCCAGGCGCATGCTTGGCAATTTTTTCTATCTCCTCTTTAGAATCAGCCGCAAATCGGTTGATGCCGTTTTTGAAGGCAAAGGCGATGTGCTCGGCTGGTTTGATAGATGTACCGTAAATAATATTTTCGGGCTTTACACCCAACTTGAGCAGAATGTCTATCTCGTAAGAAGAAGCGGCTTCGAACCCTGAGCCAAGTGTGTTCAAGCAGCTGATTATCTTAGGGTCGGAATTAGCTTTGATGGCATAATAAACCTCCGCACCCCCTATCAGCCGGGAAAAGATATTATAATTGTGTTTTAAGATTGCCTGGCTGGTATAAAAGAACGGCGTTGGATAATCTACGAGGCGGACAGCTTTCAGGATATCTTCGTTATTGGGAATCATGTATTGTTTTTGTGCGCTTGCGGCTCTTATGTTAGCACACTATGGCTATGCCCCGGTAACCAGCTAAAAAGCAGACAATAAGATTATGCCTGCGACTATCATTACCACCGAGGCCTCCTGCAGGCGCGTAATCCTTTCTTTTAAATAGATGTGGGCTAAGATTACCGTCGGTACAGAGAAACAGCCGCTTAACAGAGCGACGACACTGGTGTAGCCTGTCCTGCTAAAGCCCCAGCTTATCGCTAGATAAGCAACTGTCTCACCTAACCCGATAAAAAAGAGCAGTTTCCAAAGAGAGTTATCGATAGGCAACAGTTTGGTTTTCTGTGATTTAGCAGCGATTACTGCAGCCATTGTCATAAACAAATACATAAATAAGGCATAGGTTAGGAAGTCTTGGCCGCTAATAAATTTATCCCAAAGTAGTGTCCATGCGGCAGCTAACAATGCAGCTGCTCCCACCTCTTTCAAACCTGGTACAATCTTGAGTTTCTGGCGGCCTAAGCCTTCCAGGTCAGTATTCATCAAGATAATTCCGGCAAAAATTATCAGTAGAGCCAGGGCAGTTATGCCTGTCAGGGCCTCGGCCAGAAATACAACTGAAATCAGGGCAACTATACCGGAGTAACTGGCGAATACTGGGTTAAGGACGGCCAGCTGCCCCTTGCTGAACCCTTTGTAAACCAGCCAGTATACAACCATTTGCAAAGCTCCAAAGAAAATCAACCCGGCCCAAACATGCAGCTTGGTAGGAATGTGGACTGTGTTGCCTAGAACTGTCCAGTTTAGTAAGGCCAATAGAACAAACAAAGATGTGCCGAACAGATGGGCCCATACCAGGCTGGGCAAGTCGCCAATCTTATCTATGGTTTTTTTGGCAAAGAAATCAGCCAGGCCCCAACCCAACATTCCACCCAGGCCGGCAAAAACGGCTATCGCTAACGAGTTATTCATAAGGTTGATTTTATTGTCGGCTAAATTACCTGGGGCGGCAAGTGCCATAACCTGGACTGCAATCTTTTTAAGGTGTAGAATTTAGGAAAATGCCTAAGATAGCCATTGTTGAAGACGACCTGGCAATCGCCCAGATGTACCGCCTTAAGTTCGAGGCCGAGGGTTACAGGGTTGAGATTGCCGAAAACGGCCGGCTAGGCTTGGTCTTATGCGAGCAGATGAAGCCCGACTTGGTGCTTTTAGACCTGATGATGCCGGAAATGAACGGCGACGAGATGTTGGAGAAGATGCGGGCGGCCGACTGGGGCAAAGACATTAAGGTCATTATTTTGACGAATGTCGGCGAGCAAGAGGCTCCGGAAAAACTCAAATCCCTGCATATACAGGCCTATATTGTTAAGGCCGAGATGACACCAAAACAAGTCGCGGAACTGGCCAAAAAAGAACTGGCGTCCACTCCGCACTAGCCTGCCTATCAGCAAAGGCCGGTAGCTCCCATAGCGCTCTTGGCACATTACTGCGTCAGAACCTGCGGTACTTCTTCGCAGTATACCTGCATACAGGTCAGTCCGCTCCTCGCTTCTTCCTTGTACTGTGCTCAAGTGTGAACGTCAGTTACAATCTATGGTATGAGAATCGGCATAGTCGGCTGGGGGCTAGAAGCTAAAAGCGCCTATCATTTTTTCGGGCCTGACAATGAGTACTTGATAGTTAACGAGTCAAAGCAAGACGATTTCCCTCCCGAATCCGAAAAAGTCAAAGTCCAGTATCTGGACCAGTCAGCCCCTGTGGGTATTGGTGGCCAGGTGCAGGACCTAAGTTATCTTAAAGGGATTTTGGACTGCGACAAGATAGTTTATCAGCCGACGGCGTTTTTTAACCTACAAAAGACCTTTGGCAATAACCCTAAATTCTGGAATAAAGCCACGACCGTCTATGACATCTTTTTTGAAAATACCCCCACCAAAAATATCATCGGTATAACCGGTTCTAAGGGTAAGGGCACGACTTCAACTCTAATATACGAGATGCTAAAGGCCGCCGGTAAAAGAGCTGTTTTGGGTGGAAATATCGGGACACCAATCTTAGATTTATTACCCCTTTTACACCCAGATGATTGGGTTGTCTGGGAGCTAGCCAATTTCCAGCTTAAGGCGGCTTCCTACAGTCCCCACATTGCTGTTTGTCTGATGATTACGCCCGAACACCTTGATTGGCACCCCAATTTTGTTGATTACATCGAAGCCAAATCTAATTTGTTCAAACACCAGTCTAAGGACGATATAGCCATCTATTTTGTCGATAATGAGTATTCCCAGCAGATAGCCGGCACATCGCCGGGAAATAAAATCCCATACTATACCGAGCCGGGGGCATATGTGCGGGCCGACGGCAAAATCGTGATAGGCGAAGAAGAGATAGAGATTATTAAAAAATCCGAGATCAAACTGCTCGGCGAACATAATCTAGAGAACATCTGTGCGGCCGTCACGGCTGTTTGGCAAGTGGTACCAGATAAGGAGTCGATGTACAATGCACTCCGCAACTTCAGCGGCTTAGAGCACCGGTTGGAACTTGTCCGGGAGCTGGACGGAGTCAAATACTATGATGATTCTTTTGGAACTACCCCTGATACAGTTATTGTTGCCTTAAAAGCGATAATCCAGCCTATCGTCTTAATATTGGGCGGTCATGATAAGGGGTTGGACTACAAAGAACTGATAGATGAAATCGTACTAGAAGACCGGGTCCGTCATGTAATTACTATCGGCATGATCGGTCCTAAGCTGGCCAAAATGCTGCACGATAAAAAATTTACGGCTGTAAGTGAAGGGCTGGAGACAATGCCAGAAGTCGTAGCTGAAGCCAAATCAAAAGCCCAGCCCGGTGACGCCGTATTGCTTTCCTGCGGAACTTCCAGCTTCGGACTATTCAAAGACTACAAAGACAGGGGTAACCAATTCAAGCGAGCTGTACGAGAACTCGCTTAAGCTGGGCTATTACGGCAGTTTCAGGCTGGATGACCTGGGCTCTATTTCCGGCTAATTCCCTGATTTCCTCTTCAATCCAGTGATAATGCGTACAGCCCAGAACAATTTGGTCGCTGCCTTGAGCAATAGAATCTTCGATAATTTTTGCGATTTTTTCGCGGTCTATGGTGTTGGATTCTATCATTATGGCCCAGTCACTACAATCCGGTTCCAACACTTCAATGCGTTTGGCATATTCATTTTTCAGCCACTCGTACCTTTCACTTGAAAGAGTCCGCGGTGTGGCACAGACGGTTATTACACCGCTTTTAGTGGCTTTGGCTGCCGGCTTGACCATCGGCTCCATGCCCACCATCGGTACTTTAAACTCCTGTCGTAATTGCGATATCAGGTTTGTTGTAACAGTGTTACAGGCCACCACTATCACCATGCAACCCTCATCGACGAACTCTTGAAAAATCGGCGTTACTAACCGATGGATTTCCTCCACACTACGGGTACCGTAAGGTAAGTGTTCTGTATCGTCCTTGTAAACAATTTCCAGATGAGGAAGTTCTTTTTTAATGGCGTTAATTACAGATTGTCCACCGACACCACTGTCAAAAACACCGATTTTCATGGATTTTTCTTAAGTTGTTGCTGGTTTCTTGCCGTGGCCATCCGGGCCAAGATATTTGGCACTGCCAAAACCGATTATCAGGCTGCCGATGCCAAAGAGAAGTTCTAGAATTGTCATGCCGACGCCGTATCCGAAAGCCACCGCCATTTTGTAAAGTACGATTACTGCAAAAACAATGTTGACTAGCGGTACAAGTAAAAGCAGGGCATACCAACCCGACATGCCAACAATCCTAAGCATTATTACAAAGTTGTAAATTGGTATTAACGACTTCCAGCCTGCTTGGCCGGCTTTTTCGAATATTTTCCAGTTGGCTACTACATAAACGACTATTAATAGCAGATACAGGAACAACAAAACCCCTGATCCTCCTGAGCTACTTGAAGTTGTTGTGTATGTATATGTTTGAGCTAAGTTCCACATTATTTACCTTCTTTCTTGGTTCCAATTATAAGTCTTGTTTGCTAAAAACAAAACGGGCAGTTTTTTATTTACTTGCCGCCCGGATTACGTTTTCAAAAAGGGCACAGACAGTTAGCGGCCCGACGCCACCTTTTTCCGGGGTTATGGTTAAGTCGTCTCTTTTATAAACTTCCGGGGCTAAATCGCCGACGGTTTTGCCCTCCTCGCTGGCCACACCGGCATCCACTACCACTGCGCCTTGTTTGATCATATCTGGGTACAGGATTGCCGGGCTGCCGGTGGCAGTTATGATGATGTCGGCTGCTAACGTCTGATCTTTTAAATCCGTTATTTCCCTATCAATCACTTTAACATCGTGGCCGGAGCTTTTAAGGATTTCCTCAAGTGGTGCGCCGACCAGCTTGCCTCTGCCAATCAGCAAGATATGCCTGCCGGCTAAGTCCACATTATAGCCACTTAAAAGCCACAGAATGGCCATTGGAGTAGCCGGTTCGAATTTTGAATTTTTACCAAGCGCATCGACGTCTTTATCTGAAGCTACTAAGTTAACGATTTCGTCTGTTTGGGAGGGATCCTGTAACGGCAGCTGGACTATGATGCCATGCACAGAATCATCATTACTTAACTTGTTAAGCAATTCGGGCACCTCTGTTTGTTTTGGTCTATGGACATCAACTTCAACACCTATATCAGAGCCGTATTCGCCCTTAAGACGCACATAGGTGTTAATTGCCGGGTCGTCTTTAACCTGGACAATAGCTAGTTTTGGATAAGTTTTACTAGCTTTAAGCGCCCTGACCTGCTGGGCATGTCTCTGCTTAATAAAGCCGGCTATCTCTGATCCGTTAAGTTTTTTCATAATTACCTGGAGGGCCTGGAGGGATTCGAACCCTCGACACGCGGCTTAAGAGGCCGCTGCTCTAACCAACTGAGCTACAGGCCCGAAATTGGACTTCCAAATACTAACATGCCACCCCTGTTATGTAAACGGTGCTAGAATTTGAACATGAGTAATCAGAAGATTGAAATAAGGGAACAGCAACGACAAGTTCGGCTGGATATGAGTGAGGCTGGTGTTGAGGCTAAGAGTCAAAAGATATGCCAAAAACTACTAGAAGAGGTTAATTGGACTAGGTTAAAAAAACTGAGCGCCTACCAGCCGATTGAAACACTTAACGAGGTTAACATATCGTCATTTTTAGTTGAATTGAGTGACAGATATCCTGATATTGAGGTTTTTAAGATGAGGCAAAGGCAGAAGGAGATTCCAGATACAAAGTTCGATATTATTCTGGTTCCCACGCTGGCTTTTGATAAAGATTATTATCGCTTAGGTTGGGGCGGCGGGTTTTATGATAGGTTTTTAGCTGTGCAGCCACAGGCTATAAAAATTGGATTGTGTTTTCAAAACGGCTTAGTAAAAGATGGTATCCCGCACGAACCATACGATATCCCTCTGGATAAAGTAATCACCGAAGTATAAAATCCTACCATGATTGTGAGGCCAATAAAAACGGATAGGATTTTACATGGTCAAACCTCGATTTACGAAGTCCTCGATAAGTTTTTACCCGAAATATCCAATTCTTCGATAGTGGTTATAACTTCAAAACTTGTTGCTATCTGTGGAGACAGGGTCGTGCCATTTGACGACATTGATTTAGATTCCCTGACAAAAAGAGAGGCCGATTATTTCCTTCCGGATAGCTTTGAACATAGATTTACGATTAAAAATAATACGTTGATAGTAAGAGCCGGTATTGATAAGAATTTTAAGAGAAAGTACTACATCTTATGGCCCAACGATCCTCAAGCTTCGGCCAATGCTGCCCGCGAATATTTAGTTAAAAACTCCGGTTTAAATAATCTAGGTGTGATAATAACTGATAGTATTTCCACTCCTCTGCGGCGAGGAGTAACAGGAATTGCGATTGCCTACAGTGGATTTAAAGCACTTAATGATTACACAAAAACCAGCCGGGCAAATATTGCCGGAGGCTTAGCGGCGGCGGCGGTGGTTGCAATGGGCGAAGGCCGCGAGACCACCCCTGTTGCCGTTATTGAAGACGTGCCCTTTGTCAGCTTCCAAGACCGCAATCCAACTAAAGCGGAGTTAGACGATTATTACTTATCTATTGAAGAAGATATCTACGAACCCTTCCTTTCGGCAGTAAACTGGCAAAAAGGCCAGCAGAATACTTGACAAGTTAAGTATCATCCCTAAGTTGACATTGCTAGCTACTCTGTTAATGTTAGACATAAGAACTAATTCATGGGAAAAATAGATTAGTCCCTAATCGAAAACAAATGAATATAAAGTGGCCGCGCGACAAACTTATAAACCGTAAGCACCTTAGCATGGCCCAATCACTGGCTTTCTTAATTGTTTTTGGAGCCATAGGCTCTGTTATTTTAATTGCCACCAAAGCTGCCACACCGATCATTGGGGCTGATGACTTCAACCGGGCTGATTCCAATCCGGTCAGCGGCAATTGGGATACTCTTCCGGGAACTTACCCCATGCAAATCATCTCAGGCCAGCTGGCCAGTTCCAATGGCACACAAGCGCCCAACTGTAACGCCACAGTTAATAACTGGTCATTATGGAAGGACACTGTTCCCTCTGATGTGGGGGTTGAAGTTGCTGTTGCTGCTAAAGGCGCCACGCATGAGCCAGTTGATATCCGATTGTATGACTTGTCGATGAACCTGCAAGTTTATCTAGCTATTTATCCGCTCGATTATCCCATGGGATCAACGATCTTTTTAAATGGTGTCACCAGCCCGATCACCGGGTACCCATATTTCCCGGTCAATACGGGTGATAAGATCGGGCTAAGAATCTCAGGAACTACTGTGGAGGTAACAAACAACGGAAATGCAATTTATACCCGGACACTCCTAAGCACTAGTGTCAACCCGCGGCGGGTAGTGCTGGGCTCGCATATTGAATGCTTCCATGCCGGTGGCGGCCTACGGCTGGACGATTTTAGGGTTACTTCGTCCAGTAGCCCACCGTCTGCCCCTTCAAATTTAAGCGCCACGCCAGTATCGGAAGGACAGATCAACTTAAGCTGGACGGCCAGCAATACAGACAGTGGCACAATTTCGGGTTACCAGATATACCGTAATAACACTTTATTAAAAACGGTCACATCGACTACTTACAACAGTACCGGACTTTCTTCGTCCACAAATTATTCATATTATGTGAAGGCCGTTGCTACCAGCGGTCTCATTAGCAGCCCGTCTGACACTGTTTCGGCGACCACCAAGCCGCTCACCAGGACTATCAGTGATGCTATGGATGATGACCCGGTAGTGCCACTTGTTAACGACCCCACCAGAGGTTTGATTTGGGATGGTATAAAACCTGGCACAGGCGCCTGTGCCGACACGTATGAGATAAATGATGATCAGGGCAACCAACTATCCTGTACCCACGGCCCCGATCCTACAGCACCTGACCTCGTAAACCCACTTGCAGGCCAGACATTGGATTCTATCGGAACCGTAGACAAAGCACCTAATAACGTAGCTTGTATAGGCGATGGGTACAGCGGCTATAGGGTTCAACTGCTGTACGCGCATGCCGTTGATGTGCCCGACCGCTATTTTAGGATTAGGAATAGTTTGCTGCAGTACGCCTACAACATGAACAACATGATGCTAGAAAGTAGCAAAAACACCCGCTCGATTAGATTCGTTACCCAAAACATTAGTGATAACCCAAGAACATGTGAACCGGATATTCAGGGCATCGGCATGCCGGCTGTTGAGGATGATAGTTTTGCTAACACAATCAAGTATCTTCGGGCCACTGGCAAAAACGACCCAAAGACAAAATACGTAGTCTGGGTAGACACTCCCGCTAGCAATGCAAATATGGGAAATGCCTGCGGCATCGCGGATTGGCGTCCAGATTCTCGTAAAGCTCAAGACAATGATAATAATGGTTATTTTATGCAATTCGCGGTAGCATACCAGGGCTGTTGGGGTGGAGCTACCGAAGCTCACGAATTCATGCACACTTTAGGGGGTGTTCAAAATGATTCTCCAAATGCTTCAGGCGGAGATCATTGTAATGACGGGTACGATATAATGTGCTATAACGATCACGGCAGCACCAGTAGCTACACAATCAGGGCATGTCCTAGCTACGGGAATTCCCATACTTATGATTGCCACAGGGATGATTACTTTAATGCTTCTCCAGCAGTAGCTGGTTCTAACTACCTATCAAATCATTGGAATACTGCAAATAGCCGCTTCCTTGTTCATAGCCAGTCCGATGATACTCTCAAGTCAGTAACCGACTTAGTAGGTCTAGCAGCTTCTCCAACACAAGTAAATATAAGCTGGGGTCCTTCGCCAGGGGCTACCGGTTATGCTATTTATCGTAATGGCGATCCGATTGCTACTGTTGATGGCAACACACTAAGCTATGGAGACACCAGCCTACATCAAGCTACCAGTTATAGCTATACCGTTCTGGCAATTGACCCGGAAGGGAATTATTCGTCAGTGTCTAATGTAAATACTGTGGTGACCTCAAGTGACGGAACCACTGATACTATGCCGCCGATTATTGCCAGCGGTATTAAGGCTGACGTTGCAGCCGCCAACCAGATCAACCTTACCTGGCCTTTTGCTACCGATAATGTCGCAGTAACGGGATATAACGTCTATCGGAATAATACTAAGATCGCCAGTATTCCTTCCAGCGCGTCTGCAGATTTGGATAGTAACACAGTGTACTTTGGTGACAGCGGTGCTCTAGCAAAGACAAACTACACCTACTGGATTCAGGCCTATGATGCTGCCGGTAACCAAAGCACTATATCCAATAAAGTAGCGGTTACTACGCCATCAGTGACCGCCGGTTTGGGTTCGGTGACAGGTAGAGTAACTGATATAAATGGGTCGCCATTAGCTTCGGTCAAAGTCAGCTACACACTTAACGGGGCAGCAAAATCCGTTTCTACAAGCTCCAGTGGGTACTATGTTATTTCATCGCTACCAGCTGGCAAGCAAACATTGAGTCTGGCATATACAGGCTACCGTTCCAAAACTATTGCCCCCAAGGTGCTAGCCAACGCCAATAAAATTGGTAATTTCAATTTGCGCAAACTGGCAGCTATTTCCGGCACAGTCACCGACCAATCTACGGGGAAACCCCTGGCTTCTGTAGTAATCTCTTATCAACTCGGTGGCGCAACTAAAACTGTCAAAACAAACTCAAACGGAAAATATAGTATTACTGACTTGCCAGCCGAAATAAAAATAAGTGGCACAAACTACAATATTACCTACAATTTAAACGGCTATCAGAGCCAGACTAAAAGCGTTACAGTTCACCTGGACCAGTCATCGGCTCAAGACATCAGTTTATCAAAATAAACACTAATTTTAAGCCCGGCGGCCCTTTCGACGAATTAATAAAAGAATTATTCCAACAACAATCGAACTTAACCCCAGAATGATTGATAACTTCCAATTGGAATATGCTGCGCAGTCATTTACTCCATTGAGACACTCCCCGCCGAGAGAGTACATATGGAAGAAGCTGTAGACCATTATTGCTAATCCCAGTTCAAGAAAAACAAAACCAAGTTTAGTCTTATTCACAGTATCAATTATGCATTAAAATAGTCTCTATTCTAGAATACTTATTCTTGGTACAACACACTTAAACGAGGTTAGAACTAAACTGGCTGGGAATTAACCGAAAATTCTAACTTTGTTCGCTGCAAACTATTGATTTTGATATACCAAGGGCCTTGTTTATCCCGTTGAACGTCGTTTCTCGGATTCTCTAGAGTTAAATCCGAGTATAAGGTTTTTTGACCACCATATATATAGTAAACTCCATACTTTCCTGCCGGTAAATCTACACTTGTTTTTCCTGATGTCGTGCTTATTTCTTTAACCTCTTTGGCGGCTTGCCAGTTTTCTAAGCTAGAAAAGGGTTCTGTAAATACGACCGTAAACTTCTCGCCTGTGAGTAACTGGCCGGGGCTTGATTTGGGTGGCATGCCGCCAGCGCCTGTAATTACTTCTATATCCGCACCGGACTTAATCGAAATACTAGATTGGCTTGAGCCACTATGCGCATAAATATAAAGCCCAACAAAGGATAATAGACTCAGCACCACCAAAATAATTATGGCCTCAACTAAGCTGAATCCATCTCGACCCTTGTTCATAAATCAATAGTAAGTAAAAAATAAACACTAGTCTATAGTGCTTATGTCATGGTACCCGCGGAAGGATTCGAACCTACGACCTCTTGTTCCGAAGACAAGCGCTCTAATCCACTGAGCTACGCGGGCTCAAATGCCATTGTAACAGATGGTTTTGTAGACGAAGTTTTAGCAAAGCTATAAAGTATGTAGAAATGGATTCTAAACAATCCTATATACATACTATTAACCGTTTTAAGGTTGGGCGTTTTATGGGGTTGATTAGCTTATCTACCCCCAGATCTCGGCTAGGAGTTTGGGCTATACTTACAACTGCTATTTATATAGCCCCTTTTGCCTGGCTGAAACACCTATCATTGTATGGACATTTGGGTTGGCGGGGTTCACCATCCATCGGACTCACTCGGGCCTATTGGTTTACACTACATGGCCAATTTCACAATGCATGGCAGATGAATTCCCTTATATTTCTGGTACTGCTTGTAGGCATACCCCTTTTGATATCTGATGCGCTTAAGCTTAAGCAGCCGCTTACTAAAACTAAAGTTTTTAAAATGCATAAGTTATGATTTAATTAGCGCAAGTACTGATATAAAAATAAAGGACTATAAATGGCAAACAAAACTACAGCAAAAATAAAGGTCGGTGATAAATCATTTTTAGTAGCTTGGTTACTATCTTTTTTCCTCGGCGTATTCGGAGCAGACAGGTTTTATCTGGGCTACACCGGGCTGGGAGTACTTAAGTTAGTTACGTTAGGCGGTTGCGGTATTTGGGCATTGATTGACTGGATCCTTATATGGGCCGGCTCATTGAACGCACATGATGGCACAGCATTAAAAGACCGAGATAAGAATCTTAAGACAGTATTAATAGTATTCTTGGCGTCAGTAGTCGGCTATATATTGTTAAGTATATTCAGCTCTCACTAAATTACTTGTGGTATTTTTCGTTGGTAGAAAAACAGGCCCTGCCCTTCGCGTAGTAGTAGACCAGTGCTACGTTATCGTCTGAAGGACCGGAGGTCGGATCATTATGGTCCCGTAAATATGAGGGTAGGGTCGGCGTATTAAAGAAGCAAACAGCTTTAGTTGCATACACTAATGTCCCTTCAGGTTCGGCAGGAACTGCGGTTGCATTCGAGGCAAAAACTATTGGGTATTTAATTGACCCAGGGTTATTATCGGTAAATTGTTGCCAATCCGTACAAGATTGTGGCTGATCATTATCCTGGCACACGGGGTAATGACCGTAATTATGCTCATAGGTTTTTAGTTGGTTGATGGTTGTGGTTATACTTTTATAATCTTCTCGTGCCACGGAGTATTGTTGCTTTAAGGGTGAATTAAAGAAGTGAAAGCCTAGCAGCCAGATAACAAAACACCAAAGCAGAGTACTTAACACGCCAAATAAAATTCCCAACTTAGCTTGCAAGCGGTCACCGGCATTGCGTCGCAAAGCAATAATGCCAACGATAATGGCCGGAATACCGGTGAAAACACTCATTACGAATGAGGTAGCGCCTAAAATGATGGCTATAAGTGCTAGATTTTTATCGGGTGTCTTAGTTTGTTTTTTTCTTGATGACTTTGGCACACAGGTATTCTACATCATAGAAATGACATTCATCTAGTTAATGTAAGCGTTTAAGTGAAGAGTAGTTAGGCAATAATATGGGTACCTGTTTTTTATATAATTGGTACTTTTTATCCTCTCCCCACCTACTGTCGGCAGATTTCTCCAGTAGGGGTACGCCACTAAAAAACAACAGAATCACAATAATGTATATTGGGCTGGCAAGGGCGATTAGAATATTTGGGAGGGAAAGCGTTGAAGATGCGAATATCCAAAAACCAACCCAAACAGTAATCTCGCCTAAATAGTTAGGGTGGCGACTGGCCCGCCAAATTCCTTGGTCTATCCAGTTCTTGTAACCCTTTTGTTTAAAACGGTACTTTTGAAAGTCTGCCAGCGCTTCTGTAGCCAATCCTAATGCCCATATGATAATACCGATAAAAGCTAGAGGGCTAGGTGTATGATGTTCCTGCCATATCAACAGTCCGGGTAAAATAATGATAAATACCGTTAAGCCTTGAAAAAACCAAAATCTTAAAAAAGATGGCCAATTTTTGCGCATTTCATCAAATCTTGAGTCTTTGCCTTGTTTGAAAATACGGATAAGCAAAAATGCACCAAGCCTTAAGGCCCAAACCCCAACCATTAATAACGCCAGGTAGTCCACGAGCTCCTGCCGACTTTGCAAGAATCCGAATATAGCGATAGCTATGAAAGTTATTGCGTAAGATATATCAGTTAGCTTATCTGTTTGTAGAAAATATGCCGGCAAGAACAGCAGAAGATTAAATGCAATAGCACCAATTAGAGCTTCAGTTATTAGGGACATAGTTTAATTGTATGTCATATTAGTGGCCGATTTTGATATAACTGCTGCTTGGTGCAGCACACTGAACAAGGTTAGAACCGTTTTGGTTTGGGAATCAGCATAATCCATGACAGCATTCGACACCTTGGTATGAACTCGAGCAAGGATCTTTGCTCCGATGGTTCTTATAAACAGCATAACCAATTGCAGCGCCGGCTAAGAGAATGACTGCGACTAGTAAAGTAACAAGCTTAGTTCGTTTCGACATGGACTAATTATAGGCCTAAAAAGCTTATGTTTGGTACGCCCGATAGGATTCGAACCTACGACCTTTGGTACCGGAAACCAACGCTCTATCCAGCTGAGCTACGGGCGCGCGTCAGATTAATTATATGTCTAATTATTAGTTTTAGGCTGGTTGTTATCCGGTAAGACGATTTTCCCGGCCTGGTTGCGTTCGGTTTGGGAAAGAGTTACTTCTAAGATTTTTAGGACACTCTTGGCGTGCTCGCGGCTCATACCTACCCGAGCCACCGAATGGGCAGAATTACCCGGCCCACCCTGCATAAAGTTCATCACCACTCCGTAGTTGTTGACCATTACATCCACAACATCAGTATAAATTACCCTCTCATCGTTCTTATTAGCTATGCTTAGCTGTTGCTCGGTATTGTCCATGTGTGAAGCCGGAATCTTCTCCAGACCATAGCCGGCCATTTCCCAGATCTTTACTGCTTCATCGTCTTTGGCGCCAAAATGGCTTATCAGCAAGAGTAGGACATCTTCGCTCGGCCTATTTTTACCTAATTCATATCCAGCTAACTCCCTGACATCAATCTCTACGGCACCGGAGGCTTCGGCCAGACTTTCGTTGGACCTTACCCGCAGCTCTTTCAGTCTTCTACCCAGAACTATGTACGGACTCTTGGAATCTGGTTTATTCATATTATTCTATTGTAGCAAAGCCTATCAGTAGAGCCGAAAGGGTAGCCCGCGTATAATAATGCAAGTGAAGATCCAGGAAAATGTCAGCTTAGCTAATTATAGTACGATGCGACTAGGCGGTTTGGCGCGTTATCTAACTGAAATTAAAAATACCCAAGAGCTCCAACAAGCCTATAGCTGGGCCCAATCCCAAGGTTTGCCCGTGATTATGATTGGCCGTGGCAGCAACATTATCTGGCACGACGAAGGTTTTAACGGCCTGATTATGGTTAATAAAATTATGGGACGCGGGCTAATCTCAGAAGATAACCACCAGGCCACAGTTAAGTTCTGGGCCGGCGAGAACTGGGATAAAAGTGTGGATTGGGCGGTTGGTAAAAAACTTACCGGTATTGAGTATATGTCGCTTATTCCGGGTACAGTCGGCGCCGCACCGGTTCAAAACGTCGGTGCTTACGGTGGCGAACTGGCTTATACCTTACTTGAGTTAGAGGCTTTTGACACCAAGTTCAATGCTTTTGTAAAACTACAGAATCACGAATGCGTTTTTTCCTACCGTTCCAGCCGATTTAAAACTACCGATAGAGGCCGGTTTTTTATAACTTCAATAACGCTGAATTTACGCAAATCTAACCCTGTACCCCCGTTTTATGATTCCCTGCAGGGATATCTGGATGAGCACGGAGTTGATAAATATACTCCTAAGAAAATCCGCGAGGCAGTAGTTGATATTAGACGCAATAAGCTGCCCGACCCGGAAAAAGTGGCCAATAACGGTTCATTTTTTACAAACCCGATTATAGATATAGCTGCATTCTCCAGGCTAAGGGATTCTTACCCGGACATTGTCGGCTGGCCGATTAAAGATGGCCATATGAAAGTTGCAGCCGGCTGGCTGGTAGACAAAGCCGGGTTTAAAGGTGTTAGAGACGAGCAAACGGGTATGGCGACTTGGCCGGCCCAAGCCCTGGTTTTAGTCAATGAACATGCCCGGCACACTTCTGATTTATTGGCCTTCAAACAAAAGATCGTCGACAGAGTGCAGCAGATGTTCGGTATCACGCTTGAGCAAGAGCCAGAGCTGCTGCCCATAGCGTGATAGGATGAATCCTATGGCAAAGAGAACAAAAAAGAAAAAATGGTTTATCCCAGTGCGCAGCAGTTATCTGCCGAATAGCTGGCAAGCTTGGTTACTTTACATACCTTTTACGGCCTACCTGGTCTTTTCAATGGTAGTTGGCTGGAACCAAATGGACACTGCCAGCCAGGCAATCTTATTTATCGTACCCAACTGGGTCGCGGCAACGGCCATAATGACCTGGATCGCCAGGCGTACTAGCTAATTATTTATCGCTGGGTAATGGAAATTGCAGGCTAAATTCCTTTACCTCATTACCTAACTTGTTAAGTATTTTGTCGTTTTCACGGCTTTTAATCGCCTGCGCCAGCCACTCAGCTACTTGGGCCATGTGCTCTTCTTTAAGCCCCCGGGTT
>DATIIZ010000025.1:0-15075 GCA_035479215.1 Candidatus Babeliales bacterium
TTCAACAGGAAGTTCAAGTCCAGCACCAGTCCAGTCTAAACCGGCCATCCAACCAGTCGCGCAACCTGCATCCCTAGCTCCGACAACTCCGCTACCTACACACGCAGAGCCAATAGCCAGCCATAACCCGGCCAATCAGCCGGTAAATAGCGATAATCCGAAACCGGATTCATCGCCCCAAGTCAAAACTTCGAGGCTCCAGACAGCGGTTCCAATCGCCTATTCCTCAAAACTGACTGGAATATTCATAATCTCTGCCCTGTCACTATTTTTGTTCTGGGCCAACCGCCACATACGGGCAATTCACAGATTCCTGCTCAGAGGGGAACGTTATGCAGTCCGACATCCGCTTTCCGACATCGGTATCCTTGTCCTAGCAGCATTGTTATTCATTTTGAGCCAGTCCGCAGGAATAATCCGATAATTATCTGACAACAACGTTAGTAGACCCGAAAAGACCAGCCAAATCTCTTAGGCTTTGTTCGTTAATACTAATGGTCTGGGGTAATTTGATAATTTGTTTATCCTGTTTCGCGCCTGTAACCAAGACCACTTCCGTCTCACCCTGGTAGCCATCTAGCTTCTCCTTTAAGGTAATCAGCATAGGCTGGTTCTGGCTGTCCTCTAAGCGTATGTATAGCCGAGGTTTAAGCTGGGTGCTTTGCACAGAGTCGTCAGAATCTAATTTAATTTTTTTCTTCGAGGTCTTAAAGACTTTGGCGTCTTCATCCGTAATTCGAACTGTTTCTTCGGCCAACAGTTTTGGCTCCTCGCTGCGGCTGAAATCAATCTTACCTTTTATCAATAGGATGTTGTCCCTGTTCCAAATGTCCGCTGAACTTGTGTAGAGTTTAGGAAACACCACTACTTCGATTTCGGTAGTGGTGTCGGCTACCTTACAAAAGGCCATTTTGGAACCGTTTTTTGTCGATATCACCCGTACCTCGGTTACCGAACCGCCTATTGTTATTACGCGGCCGTCTTGGTTTTTATCAATTGAGGCGATAGGCTTTGCTTGAGATGATAGAATCTCCTGATAGTCATCAAGAGGGCTCTGGCTCAAAAATAAACCCAACAGTTCACGCTCCCAGCCGAGTTGGATATTTACTGAAAAGTTCTCGACTGTATTGGCGAGTTTTAATTCAGGTAGGAATTTCTCGGAGCCACCACCCCCAAATAGATCTACTTGTCCGGCAGCTGATTCCTTCTGCAATCTTGAAGAGAAGGACAGAATGGTGTCGACATTCTCTACCAGCACGCCACGATTACCAAAACAGTCCAGCGCACCGGCTTTTATTAGACTCTCCAGAGCCTTGCGGTTAACCGTATGGCAGTTTACTAATTTGCAATATTCCTCCAGGTCCTTAAACTTGCCACCGGCCTCTTCCCTGGCGCGCAATATTTCTTCCACTGCTCCATGGCCGACATTTTTAATAGCATCCATCCCGAATCGTATCTCATCTTTTTGGGGTACAACTGCAAATTCGTGGAATGACTCATTGATATCCGGGGATAGAACTTTAATCCCCATATGCTTGCACTCGGTAATTTCAATTGCCAGCCTATCGGTATTGTCAAAATCGCTTGTCATAAGAGCGGCCATGTAAGCGGCCGGATAGCTGGCCTTAAGATAGGCGGTCTGGTAGGCTATCCTGGCATAACAGGCCGAGTGCACCTTATTGAAACAGTAGGCGGCGAACTCTTCCAGCTGAATCCAAAATTTTTTCATTGTCTGTCTATCAACAGCGACTGTTTTAACAGCACCCTCTATGAAGTCATTTTTCAGCTTGGCCATGACCTCCGGATTCTTCTTACCGATAGCTTTCCTCAAAGTATCGGCCTGTCCGCCGCTAAAACCGCACATCTCTTTGCTGATCTGCATGACCTGTTCTTGGTAAACAATCACGCCATAAGTATTTTCAAGCGCAGATTTCATCGCTGGATGCATATATTCAATCTTTTTCAATCCGTGTTTTCGGGCTATAAAATCATCTATCCATTGCATCGGTCCAGGACGATACAGAGCAACCATAGCCACGATGTCCTCAAAGACTGTGGGCCTAAGCTGCTTTAAGTATCTTTTCATTCCGGCGGATTCCAACTGAAAGACTCCGGTCGTATCCCCTTTTTGAAGTAGGTTGAATGTTTTTTTATCATCAAGCGGAATTTTATCGATGTCGATATCTTCGCCGTATACTTTCTTAACTATTCTCAGCGTGTTTTTGATGGTTGTTAAGTTGGATAAGCCCAAAAAATCTATCTTTAATAGCCCCAAATCTTCTACTGGACCCATCGAATACTGAGTAGCGATCACGCCCTTCTGAGCCATTTCCAGAGGCACATAGTTAACGATGTCATCCGGAGCAATGACGACACCCGCCGCGTGTACCCCATGGGATCTGATAGTCCCTTCTAGCCTAATGGCCAAATCAAATACCCGGCGGGATTGCTGGTTTTTCTCGTATTCTTCTTTTAACTCAGGTACTTGCTTCAGATGTGTTTCTAAAAGTGTGTGCCTACCTTGAACTGGCGGCGGTATCATCTTTGCCAGCCGGTCTGCATCGGCGTATGGAACTTGTAGAACCCTAGCGACATCACGTACTGAGTTCCGAGCGGCCATCCGCCCGAAAGTAACTATATTGGCCACGTGATTCCGGCCATATTTTTCAATACAGTAGTTAATAACCTCATCACGCCTGGTGTCCTGGATGTCGATATCCATGTCAGGCATACTAATTCTGTCGGGGTTGAGGAATCGTTCAAATAACAGATCGTATTCGAGGGGATCGATTTCGGTAATTCTGAGGGCAAAAGCTAAAATTGAGCTGGCGGCGCTACCGCGGCCAGGCCCAAAAACGATTCCGTGGTCTTTTCCCCAATTTATGAAATCCTGAACGATTAAAAAATAACCATTGAAGCCCATGCTATCTACTACTGAAAGCTCATAATTGGCTCTTTCGATTATCTCCTTTGAGAGGAGTGAATGGGCTTTTTTTATTGTAAGTGCGCCCAGTTTACTACGCTCCACGCCCGCATAGCGCCAGGCCAAACCCTGCCAGACAATGAGTTCCAGAAAGTTCTTCTCGGTCTCGGCTTTGGGGGTAGAGAATTTTGGGATTAAAATCTTTCCCAGTTCGATCTCAACATTACATCGTTTAGCAATTTTTAAAGAGTTTGTTATTAGTTCCGGGTTAGTTGTGCCCCAGCGCTTAATAACATCCATAGGGTCGGCTACAAAAAGTTCAAACTCTTTTAAGCTAAAGCGTTTCTCGTCGGTTAAGAAAGCCCCGGTCTGAACACAGAGTAGAATTTCGTGGGCTTCCTGGTCTTCATGCCGCAGATAATGTGCATCAGATGTTACGACAGCTGGAATCTCCAATTCCTTTGCTATTTGCAAGAGCCATTTATTAACTTTCTTTTGTTCGTCCCATACGCTGGGGTGACTTGGATGGCCATGGTCTTGTAATTCGATATAATAACGGTCATCAAAGACCTCCTTGAACCATTCGGCAGTTTTTTTCGCAGCTTCATATTGGTTTTGTCTTAAATAATCACTGACTTCTCCACCTATACAGCCACTAAGAACTATTAATCCAGCGTTGAATTTTTTAAGTGATTTTTTATCTATCCTTGGCCTATAATAGAATCCTTCCAGGTTTGCAAGAGTGGAAAGGCGCATCAGGTTCTGATAACCTTCATTGTTCATCGCAATCAGTGTAAGGTGAAAAAATTGACGGTCTTTTGTTGGGTCTTTATCTGTCAATTGACGCGCCGCGACGTAAGCTTCCATTCCGATTATCGGTTTGATACCGGCTGCTTTAGAAATTTTATAAAACTCTACTACGCCACTCATAGTTCCATGGTCGGTTATTGCTACTGCTGACATCCCCAGGTCTTTGACTTGGTCAATGAGAACCGGGACTTTTGTCAATCCATCCAGCAGGCTGTATTGCGTATGATTATGTAGATGCACAAAATCATTACTCGTCAGACCTACACCTGCCTTTTTCATTAGCTTTATTATATAGCGTCTAGGGTAGTATTTTTGTAGTAAAAAACTTTAATTTTTGAAGAATTTACTCAGATTTTTAATTGCCTGGCTAGCTTGCTTGACCGCTTTATTCAAGTCTGGGTCTTGGGCTTCGCCGGCTTTGGCGGCTTTTAGTACCTGGGCTGATTTATTCTGTACATCCTTAGCCCTGACGACCGCTTCATTAAACTCAGCTCTAGCAGTTGAACTTAAGGCAACGGTCTTAACCTTGGCGTTTTTTATTAATTCTTTTAGCTCATCATTCAAATCTTCTAGCTCTGCCTGGGTATCTAATTTGATATCCCCGGCTTTATGGGCGATGTCACTCCTGGTCTGCTTACCGGCTTTAGGTGCGGTTAGTACTCCTGCGATATAACCAATTGTTCCGGCAATAACCGTACCGATTGCAATTTTTCTCCCAGTGTGAGGCTTTTGTTTGAAGGCCATTCTCAGTCCTTTCTTTTACGGATCTTGGTTGTTTGGTCAATTATGCCGCCGATTATTTTCAAAATTGCTAGTGGTGAAGCTGTTCTTTCAAACGTGGCAGCTGCTGCTTCTACTGAACCAGCCACGTTTTCGGCGCGGTCAGTAATTCGTCTTAGCTGCTTTAGGATTTTAACAATATAAACAAGTGCAACGATTCCGACAATTAGAAATACGCTCAACACCGAACTCACGATAATTAGTAGTGCTTGGGCTGCTGTATCCATATCTAGCAGTATAAACTTAAAATATACGGCAGCGCAAATCTATTATATTTCTTACAGCCCGAGCCTCTTTTTGATTATTTCCTGTGTTAGCTGGGGGTTAGCTTTACCTTTGCTTCTGGCCATTACCTGGCCTACAAGGAAGCCAATAGCCCTGATTTCGCCTTTCATTATGTCTTGGGCAGCACGGGGATTTTTCTCTAAAACTTCAGCGACAATTTGCTCAATTTCATTTTCATCGGATACCTGCAGCAAATTATCCCCGGCGGCAATTTGTTCAACATCGCCACCACGAGTTAACAGCGTATTTAATATCTGTTTGGCCGCTGTCGAACTTAACTTACTAGATTCCACCATCTCAGACAGTTTTAGATATTGATCATCCGAGATACGGGATTCCTGTCTTGATTGATCACCTGCGGTTTCCTTTTTCTGCTGCAATAACCAAAAGGCAGTTCGTCGGGCGTGATCGCCCCCCCTAGCAGAAATTCTGAGTATCTGCTTAATGTCTTCCGGGCCCTGGTCGAGTAGGTCTTCAATTACGGCTAATGAAATATTTAATTTACTTAAAGACTCCCGAATTTCATTGGGCAGCATCGGCATATCATTTTTTAGTGTTTCGATTAATTTTTCATCCAGTTCGACTGGTGGGATATCCGGTTCCGGCATGTAGCGGTAATCATGGGCTTCTTCTTTACCACGCTGGACAGTTGTTTTTTGTTTGGCTTCGTCCCAGCCACGGGTCTCTTGGATAACTTCTTTGCCGTTTTCGTATAGTTCAATCTGCCGATCAATTTCATATGACACAGCATTCTCTACGCTACGAAAACTATTTAGGTTTTTGACCTCTGCCCGCTTACCCAATTTTCCAGTCTCTTGACTGAGGCTTACGTTTACGTCAAAGCGCATATTCCCGTGGTAAAGGTCAACATCGCTGACACCGGTGTATTTCATCAGTAAGAAGAGTTCGTGTGTGTAAGCTTTGGCTTCGGCGGCACTTTTGATCTGTGGTTCACTGACAATTTCCAGCAGCGGTGTCCCGGCCCGGTTCAGGTCTACCAACGAATAGTCGGCACCATCCGGGTGGATATTCTTTCCGGCGTCCTCTTCTAGCTGGACTCGGTTGATGTTTACCTTCTTTTTTTGTCCCTCGACCCGAAATTCTACATACCCGCCAACAATAATTGGGTTTTCTAGCTGAGTGATCTGATAGCCTTTTGGCAAGTCGGGGTAGAAGTAATGTTTGCGCTCAAACTTGGAAAATTTTTGCGGATTGGTATTAAGAGCGAATGCCACTTTTGTAGCTAATTCTATCGCTTTTTCATTCAAGACCGGCAAGGCGCCAGGCATTCCAGTATCAATATGGCTGATAAGTGTGTTTGGTTTGGCCTTTCTGGCATCGTTGCCAACAGCCGAAAACAATTTAGTTTTAGTCTTCAGCTGCACATGGGTTTCAATACCGATAGTCGGAATGTATTTTTTTCTGAGTTCATCATTGACAAGCATTTAGAAAGCCCCGAGATCTTTAAGACCCTGGCGGAACCCAGCCAATGCGGTTTTGGCTTCTGATTTCTTGAGCCGAACGTTCGGTTCGTGCACCAGCCTATTGCGCAGTTTATGAGCATACCAGACCGCGTCATTATCGCTAATCATCCTTTGGGCTGATACCAGCCTTTCGCCCATGGTTTTACCTTTCATATGATGTTTCTTTAAAGCTACATCTAGTAGTTTGTCAGCGTCGATTATAGCCAGCATCATTCCCTCTGGAGTTTTTACCCTCGCGAGCAATTCTAACCACTGGTGCTGGAAGTACGCCTGATCCAATTTCTTGGGGCGTTTTTTAGCGAAGCGGCTTACTAGAGCCAGGACAATGATTCCGAATATGATAATGCCCAGAAGATAAATAATCACTCGCGGATTTCCTCGAATGCTTTGGCTATACCCAGAAGATCACGGTCACCCTGCATCCGACCTATGATCTGCAGGCCCACTGGTAAACCGTCAGTTACTCCAGCTGGCACACTGATAGCTGGATTCCCGGTAATATTAGCGGCCACAGTCATGATGTCGCACAGATACATTTGGAGCGGATCAGCTGTTTTCGCACCGATCTTAAAGGCGGTCATTGGTGCAACTGGTCCGATTAAGAAATCTTGGCTTTCAAAAACCGTTTTGAATTCATTTATAAGTTTGGTCCGAACAATCTGGGCTTTTTTATAATAAGCATCATAGTATCCACTCGATAGGACATGAGTTCCTATCATAATACGTCGCTTGGCCTCGGCTCCAAAACCTTGCTCGCGGCTTAGCTCATAGCTTTCGTCCAGATTTTTGGCATCAGGAGAGCTATAACCATATCTCTGGCCGTCATAACGGCTAAGGTTGCTGCTGACTTCTGCCGGACAAACTATATAATAAACAGCCAACGCCAGAGGAGCACTTGGCAGGCTAATTTCTTCAATTTGCGCTCCGGCGTCCTTTAGTTTATCAATCGAATCTTTGATAATTGACTCAACACCAGGCTCCATCCCCTGTCCAAAATACTCTTTAATTACGCCGAATTTTTTACCTTTAATCTTAAAGTCTAAGTCGACATATGTTTCGATGTCTTTTTCTATAGTCGTGCCGTCTAACTTATCCTTGCCGCTCATAACATCCAGGACAATCGCAGCATCTTCCACGGTTTTCGCCAGTGGGCCGATAACGTCAGTGCTGCTCGCCATTGCCACCACGCCGCTGCGACTGACTAGGCCGTAAGTCGGTTTATAGCCAACAACTCCGCAAAAACTGGCAGGTTCTCTAATAGATCCACCCGTGTCTGTACCGATTGCAAAAGGAACTATATCCAGGGCTACAGAGGCCGCCGATCCGCCGGAACTGCCCCCAGGCACTCTGGTCTTATCACTGGGGTGTTTGGTGACAAACCAATCTGAATTTTCAGTACTTGATCCATGAGCAAAAGCATCCATGTTGGATTTCGCGATGCAGATAGCACCCTCTGCTTCTAGCCGTTCAACTGCTGTAGATTGATATGGTGCCTCAAACGGGCGCAATATATTACTGGCGGCCGTAGTTTTTCCCCCAAACGTTAAAAAATTATCCTTGGCAATAAAAGGCACACCGGCTAAACGACCGCGAGGGTTTTGATCTACTTTAGCGGCTCGGGCGCGGGCCCGCTCCTCCAGGGTACTAATCACAAGATCGTAGTCTTTTTTTTGAGATAATTTATTCAAGCTAGTCTCCACCAGATCGGTAGCTTTTATTTTCTTGGACCTGACTTTTTCGGATACCTCGGCGATGCTCATAATACTCTCTTTACTTTGAACTGGTTGTCCTCAATCGAAGGGGCATTTTTCAATAATTCAACAAGTCTGTATCCGTACTCTTGAGTCTCGTCATCGCGCATAACATTCTTCAAACCTGTTACTTGATAGGTCGGTTCAAGATTCTGAACATCGACATCGTCTAACATTTCGACATAGCTTAAGATTTCAGAAAGCTCGCCTCTTAGGCGTTCGACTTCTTCTTCGGTCAGCCGCAGCCTAGAAAGAGCAGCCAACTTTAAGACATCTTCACGTGTGAGTTTTGCCATTATTAAGCCTAATTATAGCAGGTTTACCCCTACAGCTTAGCCTTAATTTCCTCTATTAAATCGCGCAGTTCAGCGGCTTTTTCAAATTCCAAGTTGGCGGCTGCCAAGTCCATTTGCGAGGTAAGGTCTCGGACCATGTGTTTATATTCTTCTTTTGGAATTTTTTTCAGGTCGAGTTTAGGGGCAGCTTCTTTGGCCTCACGTGGCAGCATATCACTTATACCTCTGACAATGCTTTGGGGTGTGATTCCATGCTCCTGATTGTTTTTTTCCTGAATCTTGCGGCGGCGATTCGTCTCATCGATGGTTCTTTGCATGCTGCCGGTCAGCCTATCGGCATACATTACAACCCGTCCCTCTTGATGCCGGGCAGCCCGGCCGACGGTCTGAATTAAAGCTTGCTCGCTTCGCAAGAAACCTTCTTTGTCGGCGTCTAAGATCGCCACCAGACTCACCTCCGGCAGATCCAATCCTTCTCTTAAGAGGTTAATCCCGACCAATACATCATAAACTCCAAGTCGTAGGTCTCTTAGGATATCAGTCCGCTCAAGAGTATCTACCTCACTATGTATATAGGCGACTTTCATTTTAAGATCTTGTAAATACTCCGCCAAATCTTCAGACATACGCTTGGTGAGAGTGGTTACCAGCACACGCTGATTTTTGTCGACAATTAATCTAATCTCGGCGATTAAATCATCTACCTGGCCGTCGACTGGCCGGACTTCAATAACCGGATCTAGTAGCCCGGTCGGGCGGATAATCTGTTGGGCGGGGTTGGGGCTGCGCGATAGCTCATAGTCGGCTGGCGTTGCGCTGACGAAAACCGTCTGGTTCAGGTGTCGTTCAAACTCGCTGAAAGTTAGCGGTCGGTTGTCCAAAGCACTCGGCAATCGGAAACCATGCTCCACTAGTACCTCTTTGCGCGCCCTGTCGCCATGATACATCCCCCTCACCTGTGGGATTGTCATATGCGATTCATCAATAATCATTAGATAGTCATCGTCGAAGTAATCCAGTAGTGTAGCTGGCTGCTCACCAGGCTCGCGGTTGGTCAGGTAGCGGCTATAGTTTTCAATGCCTTTTACAAAGCCGGTTTGCTCCAGCATTTCGACATCGAATTTTATCCTTTGTTCTAGGCGCTGGGCTTCTAGTAGCTTATTGTTGGCCCTAAACCAGGCAATCCGCTCTTGCGCCTCGTGTTGGATCTTTTCTAAAGCCAGTACTAGTTTTTCATTGGGTGTCACATAGTGGCTGCCGGGAAAAATAGTTAGCTTGTTAAGTGTTTTCTCAATTTCTCCGGTCAGAGGATTTATTTGGGTGGCTCGTTCCAGCTCATCTCCGAAGAACTCCAGGCGGAAGGCCACTTCCTCGCCAGCGGGGAAAATATCGACTACGTCTCCCCTGACCCTGAAAGTACTCCGGTGAAAATCGATATCATTCCTGCGGTACTGGATGTCTGTCAGCTGGCGCAGCAGCTTGTCGCGCACCCGTCTTTCACCTACCTTTATCCTTATGGCCAACCCGTCATAGTCTTCTACAGAACCGATGCCGTAGATGCAACTGACGCTGGCGACAATGATGACATCTCTCCGCGAAAGCAAAGAAGCAGTCGCAGCGTGGCGTAATCTATCAATCTCTTCATTGATGTCGCTGTCTTTTTCAATATAGGTATCAGTTCTGGGCATATAGGCTTCCGGCTGATAATAATCAAAGTAGCTAACAAAGTAGTGGACGGCATTGTCAGGAAAAAACATCCGAAATTCATTGTAAAGCTGGGCGGCGAGTGTTTTGTTATGGCTTAACACCAGTGTTGGTTTTTGGGTATTCTGTATCAGGTTGGCCATTGTAAAGGTTTTTCCGCTACCCGTCACTCCAAGTAAAACTTGGTTTTTTTCGCCTTTTTCCAAGCCTTTCGTCAATTGAGCAATCGCTGAAGGTTGGTCACCCCTCGGCTGATAGTCACTCCTCAGTTTGAACTTATTCACGTACTAAGTGTAGCAAGCAAGAAGATGAAACCAGTATAATATCCCAACCAGGGGCAAGGACACATTTTTTAACTATAGAGGTTGCGATAATGGGCGTGAGTTCTGTCTAAGATAGCCGTGATTCTTTGTACGAGTTTATCCGGATCATCATCGAACACCACTAAATCGGGGTCAGCATTCGGCAGAATCTCAAGAAGTGACTTTATCTGCTCACTGATACCGCCGGCGCCTTGCAGCACCCCAATCGGAGTTTTGGTTTCTGCGGCGATCGTAAACTCGTGCAGCGTTCCTAGCCTACCTCCAATACTTATTACCGCATCGGCGGAATTGATTAGTAGGGCGTCACGGCCACCATAGTGCAGGCCGGTATACAAGATTACATCGTAGTCCTTGACCGGAAGTCGGTATTTTAATACGTGCTCGACTTTCGTGGCCGCCGGGCTTAGACCCATGCTGGTTTCGCCACCAGCCTTCTTGTAGCCGATGGCCGCCTCGTTCGGCAGCCCGGTTGTTGCACCAGTCATCAAACTGTGCCCACCTTTGGCTATCGCGGCGCCGGCGGCTTGGGCCAAGATTTTTCCCTGCTCGACGGTTTCACCTTTGGCGGCACCAGAGACACAGATTTGGTATTTGCCCATCTAAAAGTCCTCTACGAACTCATAGGCTGGTTCGGGCGGTTTAAATTTAAGACCAGCGATTTTTTCTCTTACAGAGTAGTCGAAATCGGCTTCTTGGACAGGGAGGTTCTCATATCTGCTGACTAGTTCTCTCCAGAAGGATTTTTTACTATGCTCAAGCACTCTGTTTTCATAGTCGTGATTGTTAATTGAGTTAATCGCATTATCCATAATGCTCAAAGAGACGTGTTCAGTGTCTAGCTTAGCTACCAAATAGTCGAGGTCCACCCACCACCCGACGGCCGGGCTGATATTTACAAGAGAGCGTGAGAGGTTTGTCATGTATCCAGCGGTTAACTCTTCTGCCAAAAGAATGGTCAAAGTTAATACAGGTGCATCCTTTAAGGATTGGCAAGGTGATATAGCGATAACTCCGATGGCCGCATTACTGATTACATAGTCGGGGCCCTCTACGGCCGCTGCCCATTTTTGGTTTTCTAAAGCCGTAACTTTTACTTCCCGGAGTTCAAAATCCGTTTGGCTTATTTTTGAGATAAGTTTTTCATGCGCCAATTGCCACGAGGCTGATTCATTGATCTGGACGCCCAAATAGATGCTTGTAAGCGGTTCTCTCTTGAGCATCGACTCTATTGATCGGTACTTTAGGTGTTTCATCAGTTTCTTTGGAGGGTGCTGGCGCATGATGTTTCTAGCGGCTGTATTTTTTAGTGACCACTGCTGGGGCAGACCTAAATTCTTGGCTATAAGTTCTGCAGCCAATCTGTTTCTTTGATCAAAGTTCATATCCTGGGCACCAAGTTTCTCTTCAAAAGCCCGGCTGTCTTTTTCAAATCTAGCGATTAATGCGTGATAGAGTTCCTCGCTGGTCGTATCATCAGGATCCAAGCTGAGTTTGGTAATTTTTCTTCGGATTTTCTGGATAGATTCGGCTATTAAGCGGGCATCTTGGCTAGGGTAACCATTTTTATCTTCTAGTGCGTTGATGAGTTTAGTGACTATGTGCTCCGGTTCAGCCAGAAGTTGGGCGATCCGTCGGCTCATCTTAGCCTCTCGGGATGGTACCAGTGCGGCGCGGCGCGCAAAAATTTTTCAATCTGCCTCTCATTAAGTAATCCTGCCTGGGCCCCGACTTTTTGCACCACATTCATCGAATTTATAGGGGCCCAGAGAAGGGCCCCCTGGATGTCCGCACCTTTGGCTAAAGCGGCTATGAATGTCGAGGTAAAGGCATCGCCGGCACCAGTGCGTTCAAAAGGCGGCTTAGGGTCGGGGTAAATCGGCATTTTGTAACGGTGCTCGCCGTCGCTGGCATAAGCACCAGCGTGACCATCACTGATCACTACGGTCTTCGGGCCCAGAACGTGAAGTTTATCGAATAGATCGTGGATGTCATGGTAGTCGCCATGTGAAATCTCTACCGCCTCTTCGCGGTTTACGGCCAATACTTCTGTTAGTTCATACATTTTCTTTAACCTTTTGGTGCCAGCAGCAATTTGGAAGGTGCCTGGCTGAAAGGCTAATTTAACGGTCGGATGGCTTTCTAGCCAGGCTGAGATCTGATCGTGATATTCTATAGCATGTTCGCTGATTGAACTGAAGTATATCCACCTCGGTATATCTATTATCCTAAACCTCGGCCAGTGATAATCGTATTCTTCATGCTTTATAAGTATCGTGCGCTCTTCCTTGTACCAAAGCACATAATGATAATTACTCTTGTGGCCGGGGTTGATATGGACAAACCGGCTATCGACTTCGGACGTATGAAGTGCGGACAGAATCTCCCTGCCCCAATCATCATTACCGATATTAGAGACAAGTCCCGAGTTCAGGCCCAGCCTGGCAAAAGCCACTGACGCGTTAGCGGCATTGCCGACTGCGGCGATGACTTCTGCATGGTCAAAAGGTATCTTGGTGCCAAAAGGAATTGCTAGCCAAGTTTGGCCATCTTTGGTATGTTCGACTTTCTCTTCTTTATCGAGCAGTTTTATAAAGGCATCAGTAACTACATCGCCCACCGAGAGTACATCTAGTTGTTTTTGTGCCATATTTAATTAAATTTATCTTTTTTTATACCGAACATGCTTAAGTTTATTTTACTTGTTAGGTGCGTGCTTTACCAGAGGAATTAAAGTCCTCGAGTTTATTTTCTACAACCTTTTGGACAGCTTCAATAACCTGGTCCATCAGTTTGACCACGGCATATTCAGATTTATTCTGTTCAAGAACATCTTCAAGTGTCTCCCGGTAAGCGATGCGCATGTCGCTGTTGATGTTGATTTTCGTCACTCCGATTTTAACGGCTTCTACGAAGTAATGCCCGGCTGTGCCACTGCCGCCATGTAAAGATATATTGCAACCGATTGCTGCCCGGAGTTGCCTTAATAAGTCCAAGTCAAGGACCTTCGGAACTGGATAGTGTCCGTGCAGGTTACCGATTGCCGCCGCAAAGGTGTCAATTCCGGTTTCTTCGACAAATGTTTTAGCGCCTTCTGGTGTGCTGAAGGTTTTTTTAATTTCCTGATAATCGATTTTCTCGGTGTGCAAATTACTTGAACCTCCGAAGTAATGCGGTTCGGCTTCGACAAGCGCACCTGTGAGTTTCGCGGCCTTAACAACATGCTTGGTTTTCTCGATGATCTCCTTATCATCAGCATTGTGGTCGGCCTGGGAGATATCAATATGGATACATTCAAAACCGGCAGTAATGCCGGCTATAGCATCCTCGACAGTCGGACTGTGGTCTAGATTTATATATACTTCAACGCCAAAATCGGCTTTATAGTTATCAACCATATCGCGGACATTGTCCAAGCCCAAGGCGTCGGCTTCGGCTTTACTGACTTCAACCAAAACAGGCGCGTTCTTGTTTTTTGCAGCATTTACTACAGCCTTAAGCGTTTCTTGATTATCTAGGTTAAATGCGCCTAGGGCATAGTGACCTTTTCGGGCCCGCTCAAAAGCGGCCCTAGCAGCATCACAATCTCGTCGGATTTTAGTAAAATTTGTCGCCATCAGTGTTTATGTGCCGAATGGTCCATTAATAAGCTGTGGGCAGTCATTACTATGTGGGCTGAAGTTAGGCCATAGTGTTTAAGAAGTTCATCGGGGCGGCCGGATTCGCCGAAACGGTCATTCATACCTATTCTGATCATCGGTGTTGGTAAGTTCTCTCCCAGCATTTCCGCCACGGCACTGCCTAGTCCGCCGTTAATCTGAGCTTCTTCAATGGTCACAACATGACGGGTTTTTTCGGCACTACTTAAAATCACGGCGTGGTCAATCGGCTTAATGGTCGGTACATGAACGACTTCGGCACTGACTTTGTCTTTGGCTAGGCTGGCAGCAGCGGCTAGTGCCTGATAAGTCATAGTACCTGTCGCGACTAAACTAACATCAGTACCTTTTTTAAATACATAGCTACGGCCGATCTGAAATGGAGTATGCTCAGTTGTAAAAACGGGGGTGGCTTCTCTGGTAACTCGCATGTAGTTCGGGCGTTTATCAACGGCCATCGCCAGCGTGGCTTTTTGGGCTTCAACACTGTCACACGGGGCCAGAACCACCATGTTCGGTAAAGCCCGCATCAGGGCCAGGTCTTCCAGCATCTGATGGGTTGCTCCGTCTGTGCCGGTATATAGACCGGCGTGGGAACCGATGATTTTAACGGGTTGGTTATTCAGCGCGATGGTGGTTCGTATTTGTTCCCAGTTACGTCCGGGGCTAAAAGCAGCATAGCTGCTGACAAACGGAATTTTACCCATGGCCGCCATACCCGATCCTACCGTCACTAGGTTTTGCTCGGCAACTCCTATTTCAATATAACGCTCTGGGAAAGCTTCGGCAAAAAGATGCATTTGGGTCGATTCGGTAAGATCCGCGCAGGCAGCAACCACGTTTTGGTTAGTTTTTCCAGCCTCTAGCAGGCCTCGGCCAAAGCCTTTACGAATCGGTTCAGCAGTATGCCCATGAGTAGCTAAATGCATCTCATTCATCTAAAATTTCCACCTAATCAATATATTGGCGTTAGAAGCAGCTAATGCCAATAAAGCTCTCGCGATTACGAATGCTAAAGTTAAAATTATGGGCAAAGAAAGAGCATCGGCAATTGATACAGCCT
>DATIIZ010000026.1:0-6435 GCA_035479215.1 Candidatus Babeliales bacterium
ATCTTTAGACAAAGACTTTTTTGGCTTTGCGGGGGGTGAAGGCCTGGCGCAACAGTTCTTTATTGAAGTGTTCCGGTGCCTCGCCAGTTATGGCGTAGTAGTACAGCACTGCTTTGGCAATGCCGTCCATGGCAGAAGATACCAATATGGTCATTAGAAGAACCACTAGCATTACTATGCCACTGAAGGCTCCCAGGAATATGTTGACAAAGTGAGCTGAGGCAGCCGTGACGGAAACTCCGATAAATAGCTCAAGCAGGATTAAGATAAGGAAGATGGTCCCCATGGTGAATTGATTCACCGCCGATTCCTTCCAGGTTCTTTTGATGATGTTCAGTGATTCTTTGGTAGCATCTATCGGGCCGACATACTCCTTAGAATCAACAATTACTGGTATAGCGAAGAAGGCCGCCACACTCCAGGCAATTTCGCCCAAGAAGGTTAAGATCTTCCCGACGAATGGCAAGCGCGATTCCAGATACTGCAGAGCTTGGATTACTCCGAAACTAAGCAAAGAGAAAAACGCCAGCGCCTTAAAATGCCCTTTTACGGCGGCGTATCCGTCACGCAGGACCGGGTCACCGCCGCGCATCCTCTTAAGCGACATAGCCAGGATTGCCGCCAAGGTAATGGTGCTGACTATTGCGAGTAATGCGGATGTGGCAATCCAGATGGCCCAGGTCCAGTGAGTAAAGTGCCAATCCACATTTTTGCTAATCCAGTCTGCGCTCTGCGGGATGTTACTGCTAATCGTATGCGGTGAAAGTAACAATCCACCGCCATAACCTATGATGGCAATTGCTATTCCAATAATTCCAGTGATGAGTGGCACTGCCAGTAGTTCCTTATCGAGCATCAGGACGTGCCAGGCGCTTTTGGTAATTATCCACCCCCGTTTAAAACTACCTATTCTTTTAGGCTGGGCTTCTTGGTTCATCGGAACAGCTCCTTTACTTTCTTATTAAAATAAACATCAACGATATTACGTTTTACGAAAGCATCCAACACTTTCGAACCGACACTACTAAGCGAGTAAACTTTGAGGTCAGGGCCGCCTTTGCCGGGCCTTTCTTCATATTCCACAAGCTCAGTATCGTAGTAGCGGCGAAGGGCGCGGTACATGCTTTTATCATCAGCGCTCAGGCTTCCATTTGTGGCCCGGTAAATAAATTCTTTAATCTCACTCATATGTTTAGGTCCATCCTTTAGGGCTAGCATTATCCATAAGGTCAGCTGGCCCTTCTTGAAAACTTCTTCCCAGCCTTCCAGCAACTTCCGCTCATACTTGTCTAGTTCCTTCATACTATACCAGCAGTATACTACCTAAGGTATACTATGTCAAGTACTTTTTATAAATTTGTCAATAGATATGTTAATTAATTTCTAGTCTTTTATGAGAGCGTAAATCTTCCGGATGGTGTTGGGGTTGCGGCTAGTCATTTGTTTATGCAGATTCGTACCGACCAGTTTGAACATCCGGCTCTTCCCCACTTTGTCCCGGTTTATCCGCCAAATTACTGCTCCGGGGACATATTTTATGTCTTCAATCTCCAGGTTATGCGGCATTTGGTCTAGGATTTTTTTATTATCAACTTCATCCCACAAGAGCATCACATCGCATTTCATCTGCTTGTCATTTACCCAGGTTGTTGGAATGGCTTTAACTAATTTTTCTAGAGTAGTAAAATCAAGCACTAATACACTGACTTTCATTCCAAAGGTTTTTTCTATACTTTCTTCAATCAATTTGGTGAGCTTAGCTTTGTCTTTAATATCACTGCTAAAAATCACATTGCCAGAGGCAATGAAGGTCCTTACCTCATTGAGCGCTGCTTTTTCTAGACAAGCCCTTAGCTCGGCCATCTTGATAACTCGCCCGCCGACATTAACTGCCCGCAAAAACGCTACATACTTAGTCATATCAATATACTATCACCCCTGTTAGAATAGACCTATGGCTTTGAGCATTGGGATTGTGGGGCTGCCGAATGTCGGCAAGAGCACCCTTTTTAACGCGTTGACAGATGCGCAGGCACTGGCGGCTAACTACCCTTTTGCCACGATTGAGCCCAATACTGGCATTGTGCCGATCCCGGATGAGAGGTTGGGTAAACTGGCCCAAATTTATAAAACCGACAAAATCGTGCCAGCAACTGTGACTTTCGTTGACATAGCTGGACTAGTAGCCGGCGCCAGCCAGGGAGAAGGTTTGGGTAACCAGTTTTTGTCACACATCCGCAGCACCAACGCTATTTGCCATGTAGTACGCGCTTTTGCAGACAACAATGTAGAAAGCCGCGGCGCCAACGACCCCAAAAAAGATATAGAGATAATCAATACCGAGCTGGTCTTAGCAGATTTACAGACATTGGACCGGCGGTTGCCGCTGATGGAAAAAGAAACTCGGGCCAACCCTAAATTGGCACCGATATTGAACAGCTACCTAAAAGCTAAGGAGTTATTAGACGCGGGAACCCCACTCTTTGGTCAAGATTTAGAATTAGAATATATTGCCGACTTACAATTAATCACTACTAAACCGATGATTTATGTTTTTAATGTCGACGAGGCCGGGTTGGCAGATAAAGAAAAACAAAAAGAATTAGCGGAGATTGTTGCGCCCAGCCAGGCACTATTTGTATGCGCCAAGATAGAAAGCGAGCTGCGCGGTCTAGATGAGACCGACCGAAAGGAGCTGCTGAACAGTTATGGCCAGACAGAAAGCGGCTTGAACCAGGTGATACATGCCGCCTATGACATACTCGGCTTGCAGAGTTTTCTGACAGCCGGGGAAAAAGAGGTGCGGGCCTGGACAATTCCCAAAGGGGCTACCGCACCGCAAGCTGCCGGTGTTATTCACGGAGATTTTGAACGCGGTTTCATAGCCGCCCAGGTTATCAGTTATCCTGATTTAATCGTAGCTGGCAGTGAAAACTCAGCCAAGGCCGCCGGCAAGGTCCGCACCGAGGGTAAAACCTATCAGATGCAGTCTGACGATATTGTTGAATTCCGATTCAATGTCTAGTACTGGATCGGGCGGCTGCCCATAGGATGGCGTGTGACAAATGACCCCTGCAAATAGGGGTTAGCTGGGCGCGTCGGCCAGCGGTGGCTGGCCTGCATGGCGGCCGACCCGACCATCTGCGCTACTTCCGGTGAGTGTTCAATGTATGTCGGGAAATCATCATCCTTGGAATTAGCTGAGTAACTGTAAGTCGTGCCCAACGGGGGTTGTTGGATAGATTGAACAGGCCGGGGCGGCACGGGAGATTGATTATCGGATGACTGGAAACTGGAACTGGTATTGTACACACCATCACTTTGCTTGCGCATGCTTGGCGGCAGCTGGGATAGAACCGAGCCAGGCATCGGGACGGCAGTCTGCTGGGTTCGCAGTTCCATTATCCGCCTTTGGACATAATTAGTAAGCTCCCTCAGTTGGGTACGGTGTTTGTACGATGTGAATTTGTGGGTTTTATTAAGAGTATGAATAGTGACCGTGGCATTGAAGGCCTGGTTATTAAAGTCAATTTCGGCGATCATATCGTAGCGGGTATCTTCTAAGTTCATAAAGAATACTCTTTTATCTATAAGCAGCAGCCGCTGATCAGTGGCTACCAACAAAGCAAACGAGCCAAAATAACGCCCTGTAGCCAGGGCGATGATCTTCTCATGGTCCATCAAAATGTTTTGAAGCTCGTTTATTTCTGCTTTGAACCACCGGCTAGTACGGAAATGGAGTTCGCCAAGACGCGCCTCGATGATGCTAGGATGTATCATTCGCACTCCCCCGTTAACTGTAATTCTATAATGCGGTATTTTCCCCTTGAGATATGTAATTAAAGGCACGGCATAAACAAGATTTATATCACAAAATAAAATAGCAGGGGAAAATCGGCTTATGTGGGATAATAAGAGCATGCTGGCGAGCGATAGACAATTCGCAGCCTTGGTGGGGTTGTTCAAGGGCGGTACGCGACTGACCTATCGAAAAAATGAATTCATTATCAGACCGGGAGAGGCGCCAAGCGCCGTTTTTTATATAGAGGAGGGGTTGGTCAAAGCCTATAACATCTCCAAATACGGTGAGGAGAACCTACTGATTATCCGTAAGGAGAACGAGATTTTCCCGCTTATCTGGGCAATTACTGGGAAAGAAAGGGACATTATTTACCAGGCTATGGCACCGACTGTGGTTTGGCGGATAAGCCCCCAGGACTATCTATCTTTCTTACACAACCACCCGGCGGCGCTGCCACCACTTTTGGACATGGTAACAGAGATGTACCGTATCCATTCGGAAAGAATCCTGAATTTGGAGTATCGGACTGTCAGAGAAAGGTTAGTATCTTTTCTGCTAACCATGTCCAGCCGCTTTGGTAAGGAGACAAAGGACGGCCTGGTAATAGAGGTCCCCTTGCGGCATCATGATATCGCCAGCTCAATCAACGCCAGCCGCGAAACCGCTAGCCGCGAAATATCAATCCTGGAGCGTAAAGGCTTAATTACTAATCATCGCCTGTTCATCGTGCTAAAAGACGTTCCGGCGCTTGAAGCGATGTTATAAAACTGGGGATCGTTAGATTAGAGGATATTGCTTTGGGCTATCTTCTCGAAAAGGCTTATAGAATTTTCAGTAAGTAGAAGCGTTCTAGGTTGCCTTTTGCTCCCTTTACTTCGCTATCTGCCTTCGCCTCTATGATGAAATATTTTTTAGTCCAAACTTCGAAATCTTTGAGGATCTGGCGCCGGATAGCGTCGTTTTTTATGACCCCTTTGTGCTCATCTTGCGAACCGGTTTCGAACTGGGGCTTAAGCATGGCTATAATCTGGGTACTTTTAGAGCTTAATTCAGCGATTGCCGGGAGAACCTGCCTGAGACTGATAAAACTGACATCTATTAAGATGATGTCTGGTTTTATGCTCAGTGTTAAGTCGCGTATATCTGTTTTCTCATAAAGCTCTATCTTGGGATTGGTGCGCAGGGATGGATGGAGCTGGTCTGTACCGACATCTATGGCAATAACTTTCGAGGCGCCGTTCTTTAGTGCGAAGTCGCTAAAACCGCCCGTACTGCTGCCGACATCCAAAACGGTTTTATCTCTAAAGTTTAGCCCGAGTTTATTTGACGCTCCGGCCAATTTCAGGGCGGCGCGACTGACATATTGTTCTTCTTGGAGAAGTTCAATCTTATCTGTTGCACCAACTAAAAGACCGGGCTTATTTACTATTTTTGAATTAACCCTGACTTTATCTAGTTTTATGTAGTTTTCGGCCTGAGAGCGTGACAATACTATGCCCCGGCTGGCCATTGCTTGGTCTAGACGTATCTTAACCATCGAGGTGCTCAGACAACTATCTCACCCTTTCGCGATACGCGCCGGTAGTTGTATCAACGGAAATGACATCACCATTTTTTATAAAGGCCGGAACCTTGATTGTTATTCCTGTCTCTAACTTGGCATTTTTGGTTATAGCCGTACTGGTGTCGCCTCTCACAGCAGTCTCTGTATAAGTAACTTTTAGTGGTAAATTTTTCGGGAGTTCGATGTTTATGATCCGGCTATCAAAAAACTGGGCTGTTACTATATCTCCCTCTTTCATGAAATCGGACTTATCTTTAATCGATTCGGTGTCTAGTTCGAATTGCTCATAGGTATCGGGATCCATAAGGTGTGCTTTGCCGTTATTACTATATAGGTACTGAGTAGTGCGGTTTGAGACATCGGCGTTATCTACGCTGTCACTGCCATGGAAGGTCTTAGCCAACACCTTGCCGTCTACCAGGCTTTTGATTTTGACATTCACAGTCGAACCGCCGCGACCCATTACTTTTTGGCTATATTCTATGACACGGTAAGGCACACCCTCCAACTGAAAAATTGTCCCTTTGCGCAGACTGGTAATAGAGAGGGCCACTACTTCAAATCTCCCGTCAGCTGGTCGATCTGGGCGGAAATATGGGCTACGTCCACCGGCCCGAAAATGTTAAATTCGCTGGCCCGCAAAATCAGTTGGCGGGCCTGGGCCAGGTATCTCTTAGCCTTTTTAGCGTTATCGACTTGCTCGTCACGCATTTCAGATAATTCATAATCCCCGACATAAATCCTGGCGTCCGCTAATAATTGGCGAAGATCCGTCAGGATGTTCTGCTCTTTCCGGTTTAATTTATGCAATTGGACTTTCCTAAGTATCATACTCACTTGTGTCTCTATCTGTTTGGCAGAGACTGCTGGTGAACTTTTAGCCATTAGTTACGAAAGGCAGTAGGGCAATGTGCCGGGCGCGCTTGATAGCGCGGGCCAGCTGCCGCTGTTTACTTTCGCTGAGGCCGGTCTTCTTGCGGGGTTCAATCTGTCCATACTGATTTATATAGCGCTGTAAGGTCTTAAAATCCTTATACTCAAAAAACGGTACGTCTGTGCGGTTCTTAAA
>DATIIZ010000027.1:0-17875 GCA_035479215.1 Candidatus Babeliales bacterium
TATTTAAAAAATAAACGTTAATCTTGCTCAGACATTCTCTTGTCGGACTTGAACTTTGCCGCTAAGGCGTTTATCTAGCTCAGCAATGTCTGCATCTACCATTATTTTTACAAGCTCTTTGAAGCTTGTCTTTGGTTGCCAGCCCAGTTTTTTCTTGGCCTTTGAGGAATCCCCGAGCAGCAAGTCCACTTCAGTCGGCCTTATGTACCTAGCGTCAAATTCGACGTATTTCTTCCAATTAAGATCAGCGTAATCAAAGGCTTCGTGTAAGAACTCCTTCACGCTATGGGTCTCCCCGGTAGCGATCACATAATCCTCGGGCTTATCTTGCTGCAGCATTAACCACATGGCTTCTACATATTCTTTGGCATATCCCCAGTCGCGTTTTGCATCCAGATTGCCTAGGTACAATTTTTCCTGCAGACCAGCCTTAATATGGGCCACCGCACGAGTTATTTTTCTGGTTACGAATGTTTCGCCGCGACGGGGGCTTTCGTGGTTAAACAAAATGCCGCAACAGTTGAACATTCCATAACTTTCACGATAGTTAATGCTTATCCAGTGAGCATAAAGCTTGGCGACACCATATGGCGAGCGAGGATAAAAGGGCGTGGTTTCTTTTTGGGGGTTTTCCTGTACTTTACCGAACATTTCGCTTGAAGAAGCCTGATAAAACCGGGATTTGTCGAGTTTGAGTTTTCTCATGGCTTCAAGCAGCCGAAGTGTTGCCACGCCGCTAGCCTCAGCCGTATATTCGGGCGTGTCAAAGGACACTCTTACATGGCTTTGGGCGCCCAAGTTATAGATTTCATCTGGTTGGGTATCTTGCAAAATTCCGTGCACCGAACTTGAATCTGTCAAATCGCCATAAATCAGACGCAGCTTTGGAGTCTTCACGTGGGGATCTTGGTAGATATGATCGACACGTTCAGTATTAAAGGAACTTGCACGCCTAATGACTCCGTAAACCTCATAGCCTTTAGATAAAAGCAACTCTGCCAGATAACTCCCATCTTGACCTGTAATGCCTGTAATTAGTGCTTTCTTGGCCAAAGTTTTTTGTCCCTTAAAATCAATTAATTATACCAGCCAATTGTCTATCTGACGCGCTTGGATATATGCTATGTCTATGAAAAGGGTTGTGATTGACGCTAGAGAATCTGGAAGCAGTACCGGCAGGTACATTGATAAGCTGGTGGAATACATGCACATGCTTAAGCCCCAGCACGAGATTATGGTGCTCACTAAAAGCCCCCGCTTTGAATTCATGAAAGAAATCGCACCCGATTTTAAGATAATCCGTTCTAATTACCATGAATTCGGTTTTACCGAGCAGGTTGGATTCCTGCGCCAGCTACGCAAGCTGAATCCAGATTTGGTCCATTTCGGCATGACCCAGCAGCCGGTCTTATATAAGGGTAGGAAAATAACCACCATCCACGATCTAACGACTGTGCGTTTTGATAACCCCTCCAAGAACAGGGCAGCCTTTAAGCTGAAGCAGGCAGTCTACAAAAAAGTGATAAAGAAAGCCGCTAAGGAGTCGTTGGCTGTGATCACCCCTACCAAATTCGTTAAGCACGATGTCGCACAATACGCGAATATCAGCCCGGATAAGATTTATGTGACTTATGAAGCAGCAGACAAGATTACCTTGCCGGCCCAAAAAATACCCAGACTGCAGGGCAAGAACTTCATAATGTACGTGGGACGGGCGACACCCCACAAGAACCTGAGGCGTTTAGTCGAGGCTTTTGCGGTCCTGCAGAAAAAATACCCGGACTTAAAGCTGGTGCTGGCCGGCAGGATAGATGCTAACTTTCATAAGCTTGAGGCTCTGGTTACCCAAAACCGCATGGCCGACTCCATAGTTTTTACTGACTATGTGACAGAAGGGGAACTCAAATGGCTATATGAGAATACTTCGGCTTATGTTTTCCCTTCGCTGAGCGAGGGTTTCGGCCTGCCGGGGCTAGAGGCGATGATGCACGGTGCCCCGGTTGTCAGCAGTAATGAAACCTGCCTGCCGGAAGTCTACGGAGATGGTGCTTATTACTTTAACCCGAAGAGTACTTTTGATATGGCTTCTAAGGTCAGTAATGTGCTGAGCAGTGCCGGCTTGCGGGCCGAGCTGATAAAAAAGGGTCGGAACCGGGCTGGAAAATTCTCCTGGCGACGGACCGCCGAACAAACACTGAAAATATACGAGGCGGCATTAAATAAAAATACTTAACAAGTTAAGTATTTTACGTAATGGTGCAGGGAATTAATCTTCCGGCTCTTCTTTAGCCGACTTGATTACGATGTGGCGGTCGCGGCCCTCCCCCATCGATACAGTAGTTAGCCCCCACTCTTCGGCAGCTTTGTGTACCGTTCGCCTATCGGCGGGATTCATCGGAGCCAAATCCTTGTCTTTGCCGCTATCTTTGACCTGCTTAAACCACTCCTCTGCCTGCTTGGCCAACCTATCTGCCCGCTGTTTCTTATAACTGGCAACGTCGACGTTGACTCTGGTGTGCGAAAAATCATGGTTCTTGAGGGCGGTGCTAATGGTGTATTGCAAAGCCCGCAAAGTATCGCCATGCTGGCCGATTAAAAAGCCGTTTAGATGGGTGGAGGGTATATCTAGCTCGATTACTTCATTATCTTCGGTGGTAGCATAGACATCGGTGTTTAGGCCGAAAAATGATAAAAGGTCTTCGAGATACTTTTTAGCATATAAGATCGCCTCCTCCATCGACTCATTCATTTTTTCCTCCTTTTGTTGGCAGTCCGCTTGGCCTTGGAGGATCTTTTGGTTTTTGCTGGTTTAGAATCATCATTTATTGTCCGGCGGGTTACCTTGAGTCCGCTTGATGTGATAATAGGAGCTTTCTTTGCAGGAGTAGTGCTTATAGAACTTACCGAAGCATCGGCCTCCTCGGCGTCGTCTCTTAATATCCGCTTCTGCTGAATCACAGCCACTACGCTGCTGGTCAGCCAGTAAAGCGGCAGGGCCGCCGGAAAGTTTAATCCGAACAGGAACACCATCCCGGGTATCAAAAACAGCGTGCCGCGCCCTACGGCGGCGCTGACTTCGGTTTGATCGGCCTGCTTGCCCTGCCCGGCGTCCCGCAGGATTTGCTTAAGCGAACGGGAGTCCTGGGTCTTGGGCATCAGCTGGCGGCTCTGAATGTATTGAAAAACCGCCGATAAGGCTACGATTATCATGGCCGGCCAATAGATTCCCAGGGGGCCGATGGCCTTACGGCTGAGGCTGACAAAGCCCAGCAGTGAATCATCGAACTGGTGGATATCGTGGGCTAATGTCTGCAGCCAGCCGATGTCATGTATCCAGGAATAAGAGAAGGTGATTATCTGGTGCGGATCTTTTATTATCTTATTCAGCCCGCTATAAAGCCCGATTAGGATTGGCAGCTGCACCAGTACGATCCCCAGAGACGCGAAGGGGTTAATCTCCCTTTCTTTATACAGCTCCATGGTCATCTGCGATTCTTTTTGCCTATCGCCCTTAGCAGCCTGCTTTATCTTTTTTATCTCCGGCTGGAGCTCGCGCATGGCTTTAGCGTGGTTAAGTTGTTTTTTAACCAACGGCCAAAGCAGCAGCCGGACAATTATAGTAAAGATAATGATTGCCAGACCGAAGTTGTGACCGGGTAAAATAGCGTAAATTAAAACCAGCAGGTTAAAAATCGGCTGGACAATAACAGTAGTAAAAATATTAGCAAACATAAAACTAAAAGTGTCTCTCTTCGGATTTACTATAACATGGGTGGTGGCTTATTGCCTCGGTGTTACTGGGCTTTTTTGCCGATGATACCAGCTTGCCTGAATTGTTTTTTAAGTATAGATTCCAGTTCCTTTGGCGGGGCATCGATTAGATTATTAGAAAAAACTGTTATGACGATGTCAAACGGCTGTTCAATATTACCGGCCAGCTGGCGCACCTGCTCGTATAACCGACGCCGCATTCGGTTGCGGGCGACCGCCGACTTATTAATTTTGCGGCTGACCACTACCGCAACCCTGTAGTTCTGGCGTTTTTCATTGGGCAAGGCTTTTACCGCGAACAATGAACCGCGTGAAACTGCCCCATACTTGTAGACGTGGCGCATTGTGTTATAGCCGTGGAACCGGTGCCTCCGGGATATCATAGCTAGTAGTTTATAGTTTCTGGTAGATAGTTAATAGGG
This sequence comes from Candidatus Babeliales bacterium, assembly GCA_035479215.1. Classification (GTDB taxonomy): domain Bacteria; phylum Patescibacteriota; class Saccharimonadia; order Saccharimonadales; family UBA10212; genus JAIFWC01. Next base: position 4,194 of record DATIIZ010000027.1, read on the forward strand.
GTTTATGCTAAGGTAGAGTTCATGCCTAAGAGAACCTATCAGCCCAAAAAACGACAGCGCAGCCGCGAACACGGCTTTATGAAACGAATGGCTAACAAGGCTGGCCGCAACGTGCTTAGAAGCCGCCGGGCCAAAGGCCGGGCCAGACTTACCCACTAGTCACAACTTCTCAGTGAAATTCACAATGGTAAGCCACAATTTTTGGGGTGTTTATCCTCAGTTATAAAAGTTTTATCCACAAAATAACAGATTGAGTGGTTGCCTGTGTACAATTTTTCACCTTAGACAGTATTTAGGCTAAGGCCTTGTAGTAATTTTGCACAAGGCTGTGGAAAAATCCCCGGTCCTCGTTTAGTATTGAAGTAGCAGAACGGAAAATTAAATAGCGGGTAGGAGACTAGATGCAGAACAGCGGGCTTTGGCAGGCAGTCCTTGGTGAAATCGAGCTCAGTGTCTCCCGTGGAAATTACGTAACCTGGTTTAAAAACACCCAGCTGGTCCGCCAAAAGGATGATGTTCTGACAGTTGGGGTGCCTAATATCTTCGTCAAAAACCAGCTGGAAAAAAAATTCAACGAACTAGTTATCGAAGTTTTAGCCAAAAACGGCGTTAAGCCGGAGCGGGTGGAATATAAAATCCATAGTGGCATCTCGCCGCAGATAAATGATTCCTCAGAAAAGCCAGAGACCACCGAGAAGCTGGAGCTGGTTAAACCGGCTGGGCGCCAGCGGCCTTCTATACTGAATCTGACACATTCTTACCGTCAAGGCCTGAACGAGCGCTATACTTTCGAGAATTTCGTTCCAGGGGCCGGTAACGAGCTGGCCTATGCGGCCTGCCAGTCTATTACCAACTCACCGGGCACTAAATACAACCCGCTTTTCTTATATGGAGGCGTGGGGATCGGCAAGACCCATCTTATACAGGCCGTCGGCAACACCATCTTGTCCAAGAAACCCGAAGCCCGGATTGTCTATGCTTCGACGGAGCAGTTCGTCCAGGAATTCGTCGATGCTATCCGTTTCAAAAAGAACACCTCGGATTTTGCCGGCTTTTACCGCGGCGCTGATGTACTAATTGTTGATGACGTGCAATTTTTGGCCGGCAAAGAGCGCGTCCAGGAGGAATTCTTCCACACCTTCAATGCCCTTTACCAAGCCAACCACCAGATAATTATGAGCTCCGACAAACCCCCTAAGGATATCCCGACCCTAGAAGAGCGCCTGCGCTCACGTTTTGCCTGGGGTATGACAATAGATATGCAAACACCTGATTTTGAGACACGCTGCGCGATTTTGCAGACCAAAGCCAGCGACCAAAACGTCGTGCTGCCTCAGGATGTAGTAGAATTTTTGGCTACCCGTATACAAAGCAATATCCGCGAGCTGGAGGGCGCCCTAAACCAGCTGATAGCCTTTTGCGAGATGCGCGGCGTGGAGCCGGACCTGCAGATCACCATAACTATGTTCGAGGGGGCCAAAGGCCGCCCCAAACACATCAGCTCCCGTTCTATTATTGAACGCACCGCCAAGCATTTTCATATATCTATCGAGGAAATCTTAGGTCCTAAGCGCGATAAGGACATCGTCGTGCCTCGACAGATCGCCATGTATATGCTGCGGAGCGAATTGCACCTTTCTTTTCCTAAGATAGCACACGAACTTGGCCGAAAAGACCACACTACGGCAATCCACTCCATAGAAAAAATCCAGCGCGAGCTGAACTACAACGGGCCCATCCGCCAATACGTCAATGAGCTTAAGGAGAAACTGTATGCCTAAGCAAGGTGAACAAGCTGTGGGCAACCTATGGAAAAGCTTGGTAGAAGCTCTGGGCTTGTCCACGCTTTCCACAGACAACTCAATATACTTAACAAGTCAAGTATTGTTTAGGCACAGCTTGTTCACAGTCCGGGCTTTTCAAACCCCAACCCATTCACAGGCTTTATCGGCCATTATTAATCTGTTGGGTCCAGGTTTCTACACAGTCTCCACAGTACCTATGAATACTACTAATTTAATAAGAAAGTAATAACTATATGAAACTGCAGGTTACCCAAGCCAACTTATCCAAAGCCCTAAATACCGTCGCCCGAATTGCCAATAGCCGTAATCCCCTGCCCATCTTATCTAACGTGCTTTTAAAAACCGAGAATAACCGTCTGAGTATCGCGGCTACCAACCTCGATATCGGCATCACCCATTTTATCGGCTCGAAGATTGAAAAAGACGGCGCCATAACCGTTCCGGCGCGGCTGATGCAGGATTTTGTCAGCAGTTTGCCAGATAGCGTTTTAAATCTGGAACTGAAAGATAATAAGTTACGGATAACGACTGACCAGTACCAGTCGACCATCAACGGTATAGTAGCCGATGACTTCCCTGTCATGCCGGCCATCAAAGAAGGGGTTAGCTGGAAAAGTCCGGCAGCTGATTTCAAGAAAGCCTTATCGCAGGTGGTCTTTGCGGCCAGCGCTGACGATGCCCGCCCGGTCTTAAACGGCGTATTCTTTCATTCCTCTGGCGGCCAAGCGGTGGTAGTCGCTACCGACAGCTACCGCTTGGCGGAGAATAAGCTAAGCAAAACCACCAAACAGGTTAATTTCTTGGTGCCAGCCTCGGCCGCCCAGGACCTGCTGAGGATCATAGCCGATACCGATAAAGAAGTTACGGTAACCCACGATGATCAGCAGGTGCTGTTCAGTGTCGGCGATGTCAGCTTAGTGGCCCGGCTAATCGAAGGCAACTATCCAGATTATCGCAAATTAATACCATCCAAATTTACAACCGTCGCCAAGCTTACCCGGGCTGATTTTACAAACATCGCCAAGGTTTCCAGCCTGTTCGCCCGGGAAAGTGCTGGTAGCATAACTATCAAGGCCGATAAGGAAGATGGCGTCAGTATCAACGCCATAGCCTCCCAGTTGGGCGAAAATACCGCCAAAGCTACGGCCAAGATAACCGGCGGCGGTGAGATTACTCTTAACTCCCGATATTTGATAGAAGCTCTCAACGCCTTTTCGGCAGAGGAAATCGAGTTTTGCTTTAACGGCAAGCTAGAGCCGATTATCCTGCGCAGCGCCACCGAGCCCAACTACCTACATCTGGTCATGCCACTGAGAAGTTAATTAATTTTTTAGCCAGTCATGATTACCAGTATCCGGTTACAAAAATTCCGTTCTTATAAGGACGATTCATTTGAGTTTGAGCCGGGAGTGAATATCATCGTCGGGCCTAATGCCAGCGGCAAGACCAACCTGCTGGAAGCTGCGATGGTCCTGGCCCGCGGCAGCTCCTACAGGGCGCGTGACATCGAGCTAGTCCAGTTCGGCCAACCCTGGGCCCGGCTGGATGGCAACTTTGAAAAACACACCCGGACGGTCAAGATCGAGTTAATAGATAACCAATCAGCTAAAAGTTTTATCTTAGAAAATAAAACTTACAAAAGACTCAGTCTTGATAGAACTGTACCGGTGGTGTTTTTCGAGCCTAATCACTTGCAGCTGATGAGCCGCGGGCCGGATACCCGCCGCGAATATTTTGATGAAATCTTAGAGCGCAGCCAGCCGTCTTTTAAAACTTATAGTTCAAATTACCGCCGGACCTTAGCCCAGCGTAACGCCCTACTTAAACACAGCCAATCCAGGGCCAAAGAGCAGCTATTTGCCTGGAACATCCGGCTCAGCGAACTCGGGGCTAAAATCGCTGAGGGCCGCCAAAAGCTGATCGAGGATATAAATAAAAATTTCAGTAAGGACTACAGCCAGATTGCTAATATAAAGTCTAAGGCTGAAATAATTTATGATTCGCAGTTCCCGGCCGAGAATTACGCCAGCCGGATGCTTTCCAAACTGGAAAAAGATACCCAGACCGATTTTGATAGGGGCTTTACGGCCGCCGGACCGCATCGCGAAGACATCTTATTTTATCTTAACAAGCAACTGGTAAGTGCCACTGCCTCGCGCGGAGAAACCAGGAGCCTGTTGCTGGCTCTGAAGATCTTTGAGCTAAAGATGATTGAAAAAGCTCGCGGCCAGATGCCGATCTTCCTGCTGGACGATGTCTTTTCCGAATTGGACGGCGCCCGCCGCCGGGCACTAGTCGAACACCTCGAAAATCACCAAACTCTAATAACGACCACCGATGCCGAATCAGTGATTGAACATTTCGCAACCGGCAACCATAAGTTAATAACCCTAGACTAAGCTTTAGGTACGACAGAACTGGGCTCAACTGGGCGTATTCTACCGTTGACATCCAAAACAAATTGTACGCCCTCTTTCCTATAGGATTTATCGCTGACCATAACTACCTGGGGCGGCTTATCATCCGTTGTCTTATAGGGTTTGGTCTTTGGCTTCTCGCCTTTTATTTGCTTGAAGTCAACAGCGCCAGCCTTTATGGCCCAATCAAGGTTAAGGTATCCGAAGCGCGAGGTCTGGGGGTCCAGTATGACCAAGTATTCTTTACCCTTGAATCTCTCTATCCCACCGCCGGTTACGACGATGGCGCCCTTTTGTTTCTGAGCCAGAAAACCCAATTCCGGCCGGACTGACAGTGCTGCGGTGGGTGATTGAGCAAAATTTATCACAGCGCCTTTAATCTTCGTTGGCGCGTGTACTACTACGCTGCCCGTCCAGCGTTCATGGAGTTGTGAAAATGCTTGCTGTGCCTCTACGGCGATATCAGTACTGCTATTAAGTAGACGGACACCTTCTGGGAAAACGTATCTTGGAGAGGGTTCTTTATCAATGTGCTCAGGGCTATTTGCGATAGCTACAGATGGCATGGCTTCGGCAGACTTTACGCTCAAGCCGCCTAAAAAAGCGGCTCCGGCGGCTGTAATACCCGCCCCAACCTGTAGCGCTGATTCAACTAACTCTTTTCTGTCCATGGTACTGGTTTAATACTCTTATAATCTATCATACTTATGTTAATTTGTCAATAGGTTGAGTATTATTTTGTGATATTGACGCTATAAACGTTCTTGTTGATGCCCAGTTTATTTATTTCGGCATTAATTTTAGCTCGAGCTGCCGCTTGCTTAGCCGGGTCGGGGATATACCCCTTCTGGGCGGCGCTAAAAACCAATGCACCCGAGACCGGAGACACATGAATAAAGGGACCATATATCGACACCGTGCCTACTTCTTTGAGGGAAGATAGTTGCTGGATTTTTTTATCGATAGAGTCCTTATCATCAACGCTACGATCAATCAGCAGGGCGACCTTTTTATTATTGGACTGCATGCACAGCACATATCTTGATGAATCAACAGCCTGATAACCACAGAAACTGTAACTCCCATAACTATAATCTATCGACCCAGAAAGGTTGTGGGCATCAAGTTGTAAGATCTTTTTGTCCTGGGCTAGCAACAATATATCGCCTAGCACAAACATGTCTTGATTAGAGCCTAATCTAAGTACTTGCTGAGCATCTGCCAGAGAGTAGATTGACATTACTTTACCCGAAAGTACGCAGACTCTACCAGTGGCGCACCATGTAGCCTTGGTTGGCGGTGGGCCTATATAATCTATTTTTTGCGTGCCAGTAGAATTAAAGTCTATAACTTCGTTCTTCACATTTTGTTTTCCAGACAAATCGCTCGGAGCTTGGGAATAAGCGACAGTTATATGGCCCTGGTTTGTCATTAGAGAAACTGGGCTCAAATTTTTGTCGCTTGGTCTGGGCACCGGTACTTTTGTAGGGGTTGAACCGACTGAGGCATAGTAGTATATTTGGCTTAAATCAGTACTGTAGATCAACCACCCCTGTTTATATTTGGCGATTGAATAGTCTGTATTGTTGCTGAGGCCGTTTAAGACAATTTTTTTCGCAGGACTCAAATCATTATCTACCAGATAGAGAATATGGGAGCCAGGCCCCTCTACATCGCCCAAATGTACCAGCACCAGGTTGCCCTCATTTGTTTTTACGGCCCCCTCAAAGACACCTTCGATTCCCGGAATAGTATGACTCTCGATGTAGGTCGGTAAGTTGGAGTCTGCGGGCACATGTCTGACTACTGAGCTAAAAGGACTGCCGCAGTCCACTGAATACAATTGACTGGTATAAAACATGCACTTGGAGGGGTTATCGCCAACATAAGTCCTTTGCTTCTCTGGTCGCAGGTTGGTGATTACCTTGGTGTGCGATAACCAGTGCCCCGGCTTTACTATGGATAAATAGTTCTTATTATTTTGGCTTATGGTTAAGGTATATTCCCCGCTTCCTATAATCCGGCTTGTACTCGGGCTGCTAGAGGCAAACGCCCTTTCATCTCCATTAGTATTAGAAAAACTATAATTAATCATTCCGGAGCCGGGATTGGTAACGGTAATTTTAACAATTGCATGGGCATAGGCCCACCAGAGGGATAACAGTAGTATTATCAAGAGACTTGATCCGCCAATCCACCGCCGATAATGAATATTTTTCTCCATGCGAATTATTGTCTCACTTTCTGCATCACGGCATTAAAGTAGACGCTGTCGATATCATCTTTAAAGAGAGCCCCGGGGCAGGAATTATAATCACTATGCGGATGGACTCCGCTGACGTCTCCACAAGTTGCCGGGCCGGTTATGGGCAGTTTATATTTTGCTATCAGATATTTCACGGTGGCTACGACAGCACTGAATTTTTGAGGGTATTTATCTATTCCTGCTTGCCCAAAATCGGCTGGCCCGCCCTCAATCTCTATCCCAAAGGTTGTCTGGTTGCCACCGATGGCATGATAAGTCAGATCAGTCAGGTTTTTGGTCATTTGGTAAATCTTGCCGTCAGCCGTAATCCCGATTTGTACAGAACAGCCGGAGTTACCGCAGGAACTATTACCCCGCAAGGCCGAGACCAGGGCGTTTATACCGCGGCCGCCAGAGCCACTGCCCCACCAGTGTAAGGTAATGCCTTTGGGAGTAATCTGGCCGCCTGGCGAGGCTAGGAATGGTGAAAGCTTTATCATCGAGAAATTCGGGTCAAGCTGGACTGAGCCGCCATCGGAATCACAGCTTATGGAGCTGGTCGCCAGGCTGCTATCCGTAGAGCCGTAATCTGTTAGGATGCGTGTTGCAGCATCCAGGCGGGGCGAGTCATCAAACCCGCTGACTTCGTAGTTTTGGTTAACGATATGGACCATCGCGGCTAGATCGTCAGTGTTTTTAATCGGCTCCAACACAGAACTACTGTAACTGCCCGTCAACTCGCTCCAGGCAAAGTCTAGCTGAACTCCCAGATCCGTAATCGGCAGTTTGCGCTTATCAGCCAGAGCCCTTAGACTTGTTTGGCGGTCGCCTCGCCACTGGACCAAACCGAATGCCCTACTAGGATCCGGATTATCAGTCGTAGTGCCTGGGTTATAAGATTTGGGGTTGAAACCCGACTCCACGCTAAAGTTACCCATCAAGGCGGCTGTCTGCTTAGCTTCAAGCTTGGCCCTAAAGTAGTTCCAGACTTTCTCTTCGCGAGAGTTGCCGGCTAGGTCGGTAACGCAGCTGCTGTTTGTATCCTCAGGCTCGTAATAATATACACCCGAGTTTAAAACATCCAACTGTGACTGCGATAAAGCCCGAGTTTGTAAAGGGAAAAATCCAGTAATGATTGCTAAGGCGGTTGCCAGATAAAGTAAGAGCTTCATTAATTACCAACCTGTACATGTTGATGGTGGCAATCGTCGTCAAAAAGGTCAAAGCCTTTCAAAAAATCAAATTCCGCGTGGCACTGCTGCTGCCCGAACCCGGTACTTTTAGGCATAAAGGAAGTGATATCGCGGTCTAGTTTAGAGGCCGCTGCGATCTTTGCCGGACTCCAGGCTTCTGTCGGGCTGGGACCCATGAAAACGCCATCGATAAAGTTAAAGTCTGCTGCTTTACCCTGATGATGCAGGCTTGTAGGGTTGCTAGCATGGTCGGTGCAAACTGCCGATAGGAAAAAAGTATGACCCATTTGGGCCAGCTCCAGCAGCATTCCCACCAAGGATGGATCTAAGGTATCTACATTGCAGCTGCCATATTTAATACTTTTTCCGCTGGCTGTGTCTCTGATGTCCGGGCAACCGGAGCTTAAACAGGTGACTTTGCCATTTTTGACGTACTTCATTAACTGGCTAGATAATTCTTTAGCATTGCCGTCAGGCAGGGTACCACCGCCCTCTTGGGAACTTGAGCTGTCTGCCGGTGAGCTGTCGACTCCGTCGTTGGTACACGAGAGCTCATCTCCTTTATGACAGGCATAACCCTCCATTACTCCAGTATCAAAAATAAAGAATCTTAGGCGCAGCCAGTCATCTTGATTTATGCCTTGATCGGTTGGGTGCTTACAGTCGCTATGATACTTATCAGGATCGTAGGGGTTTACCGGTGAATCGGCTGGGACTACATCCCATAGTTTTTTAGTAGAGTCGTTGGGATTGGGCACTTGTTTAATATCGACCCCGAAGCAGCTTTTAGCTTTTTGCAAATAGGTATCTCCATTGGCTCCATCAAGGATAACCGCCGCTTGGTCGGCATTAGCGTAAGGGTCGGCAACCAGAGGATTATTTAAATCAGCCTCACTAAATCCATACTCCGGGAACCCGTAGTCATACTGATCTGCCGCAGCAGCCTTAGAGCTAAATAACTTAGATGCACCCGCAGTTAAATTACCAAAATGGACAAGTCCGGTAGCAAACTTATTGATGTTTTGGGTAAAGCTTGGTGATGAGCCGTCGATGACTTTGGAGATTGCTGAGCGCTGGTCATAGGGGTTAAATAACCTATAAGAAATATTTTTAGAGCCAAACTCTGAGCGGCTTTTGGCTGCCTGGGCAGCATCCAACTGGGCGGATTCGGTGTTATCAAGAGCAGTGCCTCCAAACTGCAGGGACATAGAATTAGCGGCTAGACGAGAACCATAATTTACATCATTTCCCCACTCCGGACCGGTGGCTAGCACATTTATGGCATTGCCAGAAAGCAGATTGCTGGCCCAATCTATCACCTTTGATGAGAGTGTGGCGTTAACTACAATTCCAGATAGAGTTGAAATTGTTTCGCCCGATAAGATTCCAAGCCCGACGCTGACTATCCCAGTAATTGCCTGCCCAACACCCGTACAGATACCCGTGCCATCCAGTTTTTTCGTCCAACCGAGCCAACCGATCTGTTGTCCGGCCAGGATATCCTTAGTGCCTTGGTCCATATCAATCCCGCCGCTGTGGCCTTGCTCGTGCTGGATGCTTTTGGCATCATTCCATGAAGATATATTGTTACCCTTTGAATCTACTTGATTGAGGTTTTTTGACAGGAAGCTGAGTGCGTCAGGATCGACTTCTTGGCCGGTCATGATTTGACTGCCGACCGTCACTGCCTCCATCCCCATTCGTATCAGTGGCTCCACAACTTGGGCATATCTTATCGCCCCGATATTGTCATTGACGGCTTTTAGGCTGCAGGCCACTCCACTAGCCGCGGCTAACCCGCCCGCTATACCTATGCCCTTGCTGTCTCTCAAACTGCCTAAAACGTTTTTGGTTGTTTCGGGGTTTTTTGGGGCTGCTGCAGCAGTGGCCTTATCTTCAGGTGATAGTGGAATAGGTTTTCCTTTTTCATCAGTTCCCTGGCTGCCAGTTGTCTCGTCGAGAGTGACTGTATCCTTTACTCCATTTTTGAGGTTATCTTCTTGGTCAGCGCGCCACTTGGTGTAGCGGTCTGCTAAAGATTGGTTAAGTTTTTTATCTAATATCTTCATGGGGTGCCAGCTAACTAAGCCGTAGCGGGACATTATTCTGACCCTTAGGGCTGTTGGAATTTTTGATTCGCCGGCCTGACTAGCTAGGAAGCCCAAAGACCTTCTTTGGTTAATATAGCCTTTGACGCTGACTTTGGCTTTTTCTCCGTCGAAGCTGATTTCTTTGACATTGACCCCCTTTTCCTGCAAAGCCGCTTGCAGTTCTTCGTCGCTCATGCCATTAAACGGGGAATTTGGGCTGCTCCTGTCAATCGTAAACCCCTCGTAGGCGCCGGCCAACCCGACATAATCAGGCTTAAGGCCGATTTTTTCTAAATCGGTCAGGATGTTGGCGTGCATTTTGCTACCAAGGTAGCCTACTCGTGTTTCTCCGGCTTGACCGCCGGCTCTCGCATATCTGTATATCCTGCCCATACGGTCATCTCCGGCATCTTGCTGATGGGAAAAATGGAACTGCATCATCTGCTGGGCGATGTGAATAAACTGGAGAGGGCCGGACGATAGAGTTAGAAATAGTATCAGGGCGATAATTGTTCCCAGCATGCCGCCGCCGAATATGGCGTAGCGGCGCCTGGCGCGTCCGACTATATTGAATCTGCCGGGTTTCTTATCATCAGCAGTGTGCCGGTAAAAAGACTCTTCTTCTCCAAAGTCGTCTTCCCCGCCACTTTCTTCGACATCAGACAGTTCATCCTTGGAGAGCTGGTCACTAACTGAACTAAGATGGCCTTGTTTCGGCTCGGATGTTTCTCCGCCGCCCTCTAAAGCCCTCAGATCTGGTTTAGGCTCAGACTGAGTATTTCCTCCAGTATCATAAACCTGATCGTCTGGATTATTATCTAGCTGGCGGGCTGGCTCTGCCATTCAGTTTCTGCTCCGGTGTTTGTTTGGGTTGGTCCCGGCGGTTCGCTGCCTAAAGTCTGCTGGGTTTGTTGGTCGGGTGGTGCCGGTGGAGGCACCGGTGCCGCTTCTGTTTGCAGCTGGACTGGTGTGGGGTTGGTGACAATCAATTCATTCTCCGTAGGGCTGGCTATCACTTGGATATGCACGTGGTTTTGGCCGGCAAAGAACAGCCCTTGCCCCACTGGGAACTGGCTAAGACGTTTTTTCTCTTCGCTTGTAAGCTTAAACACATCTGACAGGACATCAACTGCCGTCGGGGATTGTTTGAGCAGGAACTGCATACTGGCATTAGCGACGATGGCCCGTCCCATCCGTGAAGCCATAAAGTCCTCTACATCCTGGGTAATAGTTGTTAAGCCAAGATTATATTTCCTAGCCCGCTTAGCGATAGAAAACATAAAATTGGCGCTGTCTTCGTAGCGCATTAACTGCCAGGCTTCATCAACTATCAGAATCCGGCGTTTTTTATCGACTTTGGTCCGGTTCCAGATGTGGTTTAGAACTATGTACATAGCAACCGGACGGAGCTCATCCTCAAGATCGCGGATATTAAATACCACCATCGGGTTATTCACATTCACGTTGCTTTGCTGGCTGAAAATACCGGCGAAAGTGCCCGATGTATATTTACGAAGACGTTGGGCCAACTGTGGTCCGGTACCACCCATATGGAGCAGTGTGTCATATAGATCGTTAATCGTCGGCGGAGTTGATCCGTGGGTCAGAGGGTCATTGGTAATACCGGCCTTAGCATAGGTCTCAATCAAAGCAGCATCTAAGTCGGCTTCTTCCGCCGGGTTAAGGGCTGGCATAGTAGCGACTGCTCCTTGGGTCATTTGCGCCTGTGCGCCGCCCATCATTAATCGTAGTAAACCATGGAGAGTGATTAGGTTAGAACGCAAAGCGTTATCAGCCTCGTCTGTGTCTACGACCTGGGGAAGTTCAAAAGGATTTATACGAGTGACGGAATTTAAACTCAGGCGGACATATGCCCCGCCGACAGCCTCACACATCTTTTGGTATTCATTCTCCGGATCAATGATGAATATTTCTGTGCCGAACATCATACTGCGCAGTGCTTCTAATTTCACGGTGTAACTTTTGCCGGCACCGGATTTAGCAAACACCACGCTATTGCCATTTTCCAGAGAGAATCGGTCAAAGATTACTAAGCCGGAATTGTGCATATTTATGCCATATAAGATGCCGCTGTCTTGTGTTAAGTCGGCGCTGGTGAACGGGAAGGTCGTGGACAAAGCACCGGTGTTCATATTTCGGTATATCTGCAAGTGATCACTGAACTGCGGCAGAGTGCTGGCCAGCCCTTGTTCCTGCTGGGCGCTAGCCGGCTTGGAATAAACTAGCTGCTGGCCTAGCAAACTCTCTACCTTGTGGCTGATAAACTCCAACTCTTCCATGGAGTTGCCGTAAATTGTAAAGTACAAGCCAAAACGGAAAAAACGCTCTTCTCCAACCTGAAGTTTATCGCGCATCTCTTCGGCATCTTGAACAGCCGCTTGTTTGCCCGGATCGCGTACATGGCCCTTTTCGCTATCAATTTGAATCCCTGCTTCCAGTTGGCTAACTTTCTTGCGAAGGTTATCCAGTACAACCTTACTTTCAACTGGCTGGACAATCAGGGATAAGTCGATTACCTCGTCAAGGTTTATCATACTGGAAAGCCAACCCGTGTAAAGCTGGCGGGGGTAGCCGTAAACGTAATAAGTGCGGGCATAGCGCGTTCCTAATTGAAAGAAGTTACTATCGAATATCAACGAACTGGGAGCTATAAAATCTCTTAAAGCGGCGACTCCCTTTTGAAAGGCCGAATAAACCTCCTGCTTCTCCTGCATCTCGTGTTCGATCTTAGGATCCGGATGCGAGACCTTGGTTTGGTCTACCAACCAAGACGGCAGCGCCATTAACTTGTCTCCATAGTTAGTTGGTTGGGCGCGCTGCCTTCTCCCTTAGTAATAACTGGTGATGAAACTTCTTCAAAGTTCTTAATCTGCTGGCGCGTAGCAGTATCCGGGTTATAAGCGTCGTAGTAAAGCTCGATTAGCTCTTCTGTGTCGAGCGGTAGACTTTGTACACCGGCTTGGGCCAGGCCTTGCATCACGGCCTGGACCCGATTGCGTAGCTGGGTCTTAGCTGTTTCGAGAGTGCTCTCATCAACGACTACCTGTGAAGGATTGCTGGGTTTGAACAGCCCGGCTAAGCCGGTAAAGAAACTAGTGCTTTGTTTTAAAGCCTTTCTAATGTCCTGGTCGGTATCCGGGTATTTGATAACTACATAGAACTTCTTATCCATAATATTAGTTTGCTGAGCGATATCTGCTAAGAATGCGATGTAATCCTCCATCAATAAGCCAAGCAGCATATTGTCATGCTCACCGCGAATCTTATCTAGCTTTTCCAGATAAGGTCGTAAGTCAACCTTTTGGCTTCTAATAAAAATTTGGACTGGAAAATACAGTGAATTCAAAAAGCCCTGGTAGCTGAATTCTACAGCCTCTCGTTCCTGGGGGCTCATCAGGTCGAAATTGATTGATTTGCACATAACAACGGCACGGAAACTGCCGTCGCTCATAATCACAATGCCGTCACGAACCTCACTGATTAAAAGCGTATTCTGGGTGCTGTTTGGGCTAGCCGGAGCAGCAGTACTTTGGGGCGGCACGACACCTGGGGCAGTTTGATTCATACCGCCAGAATTAGCTTGTGCATTTGGGCCAGCTGCTTGGCTATCCTGCTGGTTTACTGGATTCATATTTTATTTTCCCACCCTTTATGGTTTGTGGTTTTCGGGTCTTTAATGTAACGAAATTGTAATTTCGTTCGGCCCGGTTTGCTCCGCTTTTGGCTGGTGATTGGCCAGGCTAGAAAGCGTTGCCACACTAAAAGCGCTACCACTTTGGGCTAGTTCCATATTAACAGTTTGGCGAGGTGCTGTCACGGAGGTCAGGTCCTTATTGCCATCATCCTTTTTGGAGTTACCAACCCTGCGGCTGGTTTTCGCTACACTCGCTGCTGTTTTTATCGTCGCTGGG
>DATIIZ010000028.1:0-7264 GCA_035479215.1 Candidatus Babeliales bacterium
CATTAGGCGCATGGTCGTGGATTTGCCGGCGCCGTTGGGCCCCAAGAAACCGGTAACTTTCCCGGTCTCAACAACGAATGATAAGTCATCAACCGCTAATTTCTTGCGGTATTTTTTGCTAAGATTTTCTACCTTTATCACTAATCGGACATTATAAGAGGCTTATGAATTAAATACTAGATTTTAGCTAGTAGGGTCTGGTGGACTATTGCCGTCCAGTACTTTTTCTGCATATTGCAGCGCTAGCGTGCATTGACTACAGCCTCGGGCCTGGGCTAACACCTTTCTTACTAGCTCTTTGTTCCCCAGCCTGTCTAAATTCGTAAGAAGAACGTAAAAACTGGCCCAGCCTTCATGGGGATGATTTTGTCCTAGCGCCACCCAGGATTCATATTTGCGCCTAACCGGCCAAGAAACGTCGGCTGACTCGTGTTGCCTTGGTTTTCCTCGGCGATAGCTCTCCATAGGCGTAGTATTTAGCTATATTTGATGTTTTGCAAGCTATAAAGCTTAACTGAGGGGCAGGTGGTCGTGGTGAGTATTGGAATATTCACTGCGCATCATGGCTTTGACCTCGGCGGCCGTGGCGGTTTTGACTCCGCGGTTCAAGATGCCGTAAGGGTCAAAAATCTTTTTGATGGCCAGCATCATCTTGGCGGCATCCTTGCCAAACATATGGCCTAAATAAGGTGCCCGCATCCGGCCATCTCCGGCCGAGCCGCTCAGGCTGCCGCCCATAGTTAAGGCAGTGTTATAAATCGCATCCTGGACTTTGAATAATTTTTGTCGGTCACCAATCTGGGCTAGGTCCAAAACCGGACGCATCCGTACGACTCCCGATGCGGCGTGTCCCCAGAAAGCCGGCTGTAGGCCGGCCACGGAGTAAATTTTGACAGCCTGATTTAAAAAGTCCGACAACCGGTCGGTTGGTACAGAAACATCTTCGGCCACCGGTACGGCTTTGGCGTTGCCACGCGAGTTAACAAACATGGTGGCCACGGCCCGCTGGAACTTATGGATTTTCGCCCGTTCTTCATTAGTATCGGCGACGTTAAGGTGGCTGCTGCTTTTTTCGGCCAGTTTGACCAGTTTTTTGATGGCTTTTTTCTGGTCGGCTTCCTTGCCGTCGTCAAATTCTAAAATCAGATGGATATCAGCCTTAGGGTTGCTGAGTAGCCCCTTGAGCTGGTTGGGGTTTATGCTATTGATCTGATCCACAGCTGCCCGGTTGATCATCTCGCAGATACTGGGTTTGAGGTCGACAATATGGGATAAGGCGTCCTGCAGGTCGGACAGGCTATTCAAAGATAAGATAGCCAGTTCAACCTGGGGGTTATGTCTGACTAACTGCAAAGTCGCCTCTGTAATTATGCCCAAACTGCCTTGGGAGCCCAGGAATAACGGAGTCAGGTTAAAACTGCCCTTTTTCTTAACATCGAACAAGTTATAGCCCACCCGGTTGTGCTGGGCCAGCATCCGGGCCTTTTCGTCCCTTAGCAGGGATTGATTTTCTTCTAGCAGAGCGTCCACACCCCTGTAAATATGGCCCTCTAACGTGGTCAGCCCTAATTTCTTATTAAGTTCACGTTTGCTCAGTGGGGCTGTTTCTATGATTTCGCCATCCGCCAAAACGACACTAAGTTTTTCAACGTATTTGGCCATGTCGCCGTATTTGACGGTTTTTTCACCGATAACATTGTTGGCTAGGCCGCCACCGATGGTGGCATAGGCACTTGAGGCCGGGTAGGGGGGCAAAAATAGCCCATGGGTGTATAGAGTTTGTTGTAAGTTACCAAACGTTATCCCAGGTTCAAGTGTGACATATTCTTTCTTGGGGTCTAAGGCTAAAACCCGGTTCATGTGCGAGGTAAAGACCATAACCACGCCGCTACCGATAGCGGCGCCTGACGTATCACTGCCACCACCCCTAGAGGTTATCGGTAGGACTTTACCACGCTCGGCCAACTGCCAAGAAAAACGCATAGTCTTGCGGACATCATTTTCGTTGGCCGGGTAAACAATCACCGAGGGCATTATCTGCAGAATACTGGCATCTTTGGCAAAGTAGCGGCGGACCTCTAGTGAATCCGTAACCTCTCCGTTAAGATGCTCCTGTAAATAATGAGCAATTTTACTCATAGCCTTTGTTTTCCCCTGTAAAGCTCATGTTTTCTACCCATAATCATAGCACGTTAATGTTGGCAGAGCTTTAGTTTTTAACGTAATATATAAGGTGTTATTCGTGGGGATGTGGCGGAATTGGTAGACGCGCTACGTTCAGGACGTAGTGGGCTTTTGCCCGTGAAGGTTCAAGTCCTTTCATCCCCACCAGCAAGAAACCAAACTTATTTAATTCAAACTAACTAAGATGGACGCGATTGAGGCAGTACGAGTGTACACGGCGCTGCAAGCCCAAGATATGCCAGTAAGAATAGAGGGTGGCTGGGCTGTTGATGCCCTTCTTCATATTCACAACCCCCATGATGACCTAGATTTACTAGTGGGGAATGAATACGAAAGCCAATGTCGAAAAATTATGCCGGAGATGGACTATTCCCTATCCCGCGATAAGTCTCCGAGTAAGCTCGATTCCAGAGATGATAAGAAACACAAAGTAACGATCCACTTTGGTAGTATTTCGAACGGCACACTAAGACGAAAAACAAGTACTGAGGTTTTTGTTTACAGCACCGAGGCTGTTGAGGGAAGAATTAATGGAACTCGAGTCAGATGTGTTACTCCAAAAGACCTACTGGAGAGGTACAAAGGTTCGACAAGAGATAAGGACAGAAAGTATTGTCAACTACTACAGAATTATCTAGATAGCTATAACAATTCCTAATAATTCCTTTGTAACTACTCCATCAAGTCGTCCAGCGGTTTCATTGGCGGCAAACCTAACTTCAAAAGAAGGTCAATCAGACTCTTGGGAGGTTTGAAAAATGCCCTCTTATGATCACCACTGATCACCACGCAAGAACTAATTACAGCCAAACTAGAAAAATGCGCAATTAAGTGGTGCGTTTTTAGTTTAGCCTAGCATTGTTCTTGCTCTGCCGCTCGCCTTATCCACAAGGCTTACGGAGTAACTTTATTTCGCTTTTCGTCCTTCTTTGCCCGCCTATTGGTGGGTGGGACTCATCAGCATGAACAAACATTCATGGAAGCGAAATGACAAGCAGACTAAAAAATCGGAACGGGGCAGATCACCTTTCAGCGCTGGCAGTCCACTGAATTAGCTCGGTTACTCCACCCCGCCCAGCGGCTATGGACACCGCTTTGTAGAGGAACCCAGCCTCTACTCTGGACTACCAGCTTCGAGAAGTGTTTCGCTGGCCGGCATCGGAGTTCTGAACCACAGGGTTGCTCCGAGAAGCAGACCCGCGATCAAACCGATGACGATGCCGACTTGAAGCCCGAAGAGTCCTCCGGCGAAGAGGATGATGACGCCGACGATGATCGGCAGAACGACGACCAGCCACTCGAGCCGGCAGAAGGTGCGTCTGTTCATCATGACAGGTGGCGAGGTCATGATCAGCCACTCTCCACGTTCGCGCCGCCTGGCCGCTCGGTGAACGCGCGGGCGGCTATCGCCCCTAAGGAAAGAACACCTGAATGGGGGTACGGGCCGATCGAGCCATCTTCGTAGTCCTCACGGCTCAGGATGTGCTGGATCCCTTCGATGAGCCAGTCACGTCGCGAGTCCGCCTTGACCCGCACATGCGCGGTCTTCCCGTTATACGTCAGGTCAAATACGACCATCCGCTCTAGACGAGCGGCTTGGAGTGCTTCGTCCACCAGGTCGTAGATGTCACTGGAGTCTTGCACTTCGCCGAGGACATCCAGAAGCAACCGAGGGTTCCCTAGAGATGCCAACTTCGGTCCTTTCCTCCCCTCGCAGGGAAGCTATTCGCACTCTGGATAGAGAACGAAGCGAGGCTACTAAACTTTGGGTCAAGTTCAAAAGCCTCGCTTCGTTTTAAAGTCTGCTTGTCAAATACTCATCTTCGGAGCAAAAGCTCTACAAAGATTTACAAATTATACAATCTAAGCGATTATATATCAATATTTGGCTTAATTTATCAGTGGAATAGGCGCCATGTCCAAGGCGGGCTGGGCAAAACTCGGCTAAGTACTAGATTTGAGCTCGTGGCTTTATCGCCAGAAGTGGCAGTTACAGCACCCACAGATGCGCCGGAAGACATGGGTGACGATACATTATCAGCTTTATTTTGGATTTTTATATCCTGACCTTTCCACGCCGAAATAATGACATCCTTACCCGCTTTGAATTGGACAGCCGAGCCCCATGGCACCTGGTAATAGCCCAGCGTCTGGCCCTTGTGCAGAACCACTGTTTGAGCAAATCCAGTATCGCTGGCCCGGATGATTGGCGTGGCTGATTTTAGCGCCTCGGTTAAACTTGGCTGGCCCAAAACCGCTCCAACCACTATTAATGGCTGTCCGGCAATAGTCCGCTGGGAAGCAAAAAGATAACAGCCACCGGCGTGGTCGGTATTGCCGGTCTTGATACCGATAACGCCATCTTGTCCGAGCAATAGATTCAAATTCTTGATGCTTCCGGCCACCGGCACCTGGGCAGACGGCTGGGCCACTATCTGTGCTAGTACGGGGTTCTGAATCGCCACTATCCCGAGTCTTACTAAATCATCAGCAGTACTGGTAGTTACATCGCCAAAACCGCTGGCGTCACCGACAGTAGTATCTTTGAGCCCCATGTCCTTGACCATCTTGTTAGCGTAAGCGACATAGCCGTTGACTGAACCGAAGGCCCAGACCGCCAAAGAATCGGCCATGTTGTTGGCAGATGGTATCAACATTGTCTGCAATGCCTGGACCTCTGTTAATTGTTCGCCAGAGTTTACTTGAGCCACCGAACCATCTTTTGAGTAGTAGTAATTGAATAAATCGACGTCTGGGCTGCCCAAAGTAATAGTTTCTCCCTGGCTGCCGGTGGATACTGGCTTCTGTTTTAAGACCGCCAGGGCGGTAATAACCTTTGAAACACTAGCTATCGGCACCGGAGTAGCGGCGTTGTGACTGTCTAGTACTCCGTATCCAGCTGCTCCGATAGCCGCCTGGCCACTGGCTGGCCAGGGTAGCGATATTGCTTGGGTTTTTGGTACAGTTACGATTTCAGTAACCGGTGTGATTGCCGGGACCGGCCGAAGGTAAGCATAAACCCCGTAAGCTAGCAATATGACTAGGGCTGGCAGGACCACTCTGATAAAGGTTTTTTTGACCATATGCTCTTAAATAATACCTTTTTATTCATTGCGCGAAGCTATATAATCGTAAGCAATAGGAAGACGAGGATTTAAATGTCATCAACAGTAATAGCGTTAATAGTTTTAGCGGCATTGGCGCTAATAGTCATCTACATATATAACAGCCTGGTCCGTACAAAAGTCCGGACAGACGAAGCCTGGAGCGATATATCAGTCCAGCTGAAGCGCCGGTATGATCTGATACCTAACCTGGTAAACACGGTAAAAGGCTATGCTAAGCACGAAAAGACGGTTTTTGAAGATGTGACTGAGGCCCGAGCTAACGCCCTGAATGCCCAAACAGTAAACGAGGCTGCAAAAGCTGACAACCAATTCCAGACGGCACTGAAAAGCTTGTTCGCGGTGGCCGAAGCCTACCCGGATTTGAAAGCTAATGAAAGCTTCCAACAGCTGCAGGCAGAGCTGGTTGATACTGAAGACAAGATCCAAGCCGCCCGCCGCTTTTACAACGGCGCCGTACGCGATCTCAATACCAAGATTCAGACATTCCCAACCAATATCTTTGCTAGCTTAATGGGCTTTAAGCAGCGCGATTTCTTTGAGGTCGACGATGCCGAGGCTACAGCCGTTTCTAAGCCGGTAAATGTAGACTTCAGTACAGAAACACCATCCAAGAAATAATTAATGTACGAACAGATTGCCAGCAATAAGCGCCGCACGATTATATTATTGATAGCTTTTGTGGTGCTACTTTGGGGTTTTGCTTATATTATCAGCCTGGCGACCGGTAACCGCGGACTGTTTTTCTTCATCGGCCTTTTCTCGTTATCTTATGCTATCTTTAGCTATTTTTCTGGCGCCAAGATGGCACTGGCCATTAACCGCGCCAAGGAAATCCAAAAAAAGGATGACCCCAGGCTGTGGCGGACAGTTGAAAACCTGGCGATTACAGATGGGCTGCCGATGCCCAAGGTTTACATAATGGACGACCCGGCGCCGAATGCTTTTGCCACGGGCCGCAAACCCGAGATTTCGGCGGTCTGTGCCACTACTGGCCTGCTGGAAATGATGAATGATACTGAACTTGAAGGGGTTATCGCCCACGAGCTTGGGCATATAAAAAATTACGATATGAGGGTGAATACCATAGCATTCGCCCTGGTTGGGATAATCTCGATGATTGCCGATTTTTTCTGGCACATCACATTTTGGGGCGGGGACGACCGCCGCGAAGGCAACCAGCTGATGTACGTCCTAGCAATCGTTGCTGTGATATTGGCACCGATTGCGGCTTCTATGATCCAACTGGCTATCAGCCGGCGCCGGGAATATTTAGCTGATGCGACAGGCGCTTTGACCACCCGCTATCCTGACGGTCTAGCCAGTGCCTTAGAAAAAATCGGCAAATACGGCAGTGCTTTGCGCAAACCAAATACAGCGACGGCCCACATGTTCTTTGCCAACCCGCTGAAGAGTGGCGGACTGACTAACCTATTCAGTACCCATCCACCTGTAGAAGCCCGCATCAAAGCCTTGCACGAAATGAAGCTTTAATAGCATGACCTCAAAATTACGTCTAGGGAATAAAAAAACTACCCTGGTACTCACGTCATTTAGCTTGCTAGTCATTTGTATTTTTTTGTTCTCGTACCATCACCTGAACCATAAATATCCTTTTCAAGATGATGTATGTAAATGCGGACCGGCAAGCGGGGTAGTAAATAGCCCATGCTCTACACCAAAAGATTTTATCTGTTTTTAGATATTTTCAACTTATAATAGGAGCATGGCAAAAGAGGTAAAAAAACGGCCGGCTAAGACTGTGCCAAGCGACGGCCGGGTCCGAAAACTGACCAGAAAACAGGAAAAAGCCAAGGCCAAGCAGGAAGCCCGCCTGCAGAAACCAATTATAGGCAGTTTCCGGCTGACTTGGCGGGTTTTTGGAATTATCAAACAGTATTGGCGGGCATTGGGCGGAATAGTACTGGTTTATCTATTGCTTAACATCATCTTTG
>DATIIZ010000029.1:0-33888 GCA_035479215.1 Candidatus Babeliales bacterium
TTTAGCCGCTCGGCGTGTTCGTCGAGAGACACATCTGGGTTCTCTATCCAGAAGTCGGGAGCGATGGAGCCCCAACCCAGGCTAGATAAATTATCTCTTACCAAATCCCAGGTGGCAGGAGAGTGATGTCTACCAAAAACAAAGCTGAAGATTCTATCATTCTCAGATGAACTGACTGCCATTGAGATAATTAAAAACTGTTTTTCAAATTATTCAATCGAAAATATTACAGATACAGCAATTATGTAATCGTGTCTCTTGGCTGGGGAGGAGGGACTCGAACCCCCGAATGCCAGGACCAAAACCTGGTGCCTTACCACTTGGCCACTCCCCAATGCCCACTTATTTTAGCGCTTTCGAGTTAGGAAAGTCCACAGGGGTTTTACAGGAGAAGAATACAAACGTATAATCTGTAAAGACAATGCCGGAAGAAATGAAAAAATCGGCAGAATTTATTCTGCCTCTTGATATGAATGGCCTTTCGGGGCGTATGCTACGCGCGCCGTCGGTCAATGCGCGCAAACGTGAAATCCTACTGATATATGGGCATCATGCCATGTTGGAGCGTTGGTGGAGCCTTGTAGAGAATCTAAGGGAGTACGGCAATGTAACCGTACCAGATTTACCGGGGTTCGGTGGCATGGATAGTTTCTCTAAGATCGGTATCCGCCCTAGCATTGACGCCTACGCTGATTACCTGGCAGCTTTTGTCAAACTACGCTATAAGAGGAAAAAAGTGACCGTTTATGCTATTTCTTTCGGTTTCGTAGTTGTTACAAGAATGCTGCAGCTTCACCCCGAGCTTTCTAAAAAAATCAATCTGATGGTCTCTACGGTTGGTTTCATGCACAAGGATGATCTTCGCATGCCGACCGGACAGAAGTTTATTTCGCGCATACTGGCGAGACTGTTTGCCACCAAGCCAGTGGCTACGTTAATTCGTTATATAGCTTTGAATAAACCAGTAGTTAAAGCATTTACCAAAATAATGCCCCACTCGAAACATCGTTATATCAAGGTCACACCATTGGAATTTGAACAGGCCATTGACTTCGATGTCCTACTTTGGCAGGTTAACGATGTCCGGACCCATTGGCTGACGACAAGTCAATTTTTTAGCCTTGATATTACCAAATCCCCCGTAGCGCTGCCGATCATTCACATAGCTACGGAGGGAGACCACTACTTAGATAACATCTTAGTCGAGCAGCATATGAGAAAAGTCTTTAAGGATTACAAGAGGTTTGTTGCCAAAACTAAAACTCACGTTCCGTATCCGACTGCGGATAAGGCAGCCACAGCCGAACTTTTACCTCTAGGCCTGCGAAAGTTACTAAGCAGTACTAAGTCCGTTTGAGTATAATGAGGTATAAGAATGAAGATTGCTTTAGTTTGCCCCTATAATATATTCGAAAGGGCTGGTGGTGTCGGTGATGTAGTCGTCAACTTAAAGGAAGGCCTGGTGCAAAAAGGCCATTCGGTAAAAGTCATTACTCCCAAACCGACTGGATATGAGGGTGAAGTCCCCGATGGATATATATTATTGGGCACCTCAACTAAATTTAATAAATTTAACGCTGGCCTGGCCACCGATGGCGCTTGGACCTTCAACATCGATGCTGATGAAATCAAAAAAGTGCTAGATCGGGAAAAGTTCGACGTTATTAATTTCCATGAACCATGGGCGCCTATACTTGCAAGGCAAATTCTACAACTCTCAGAAACCGTACATGTGGGTACTTTCCATGCCAATCTGATGGACAGCGCGGCTGCCAAATCTTTGGTTAATCTATTCCTTCCCTATGGCCGAGGAATAGGCGAGAAGTTAGACCTAATAACCGCCGTTTCACCAGCCCCAGCCAAAGTTCTTCTGGATAAGGACCCGACACATCGGTTAGTGAAGAATATCAGATATATCCCCAACGGGATTAATGTAGCCAGATTCTCAACGCGGCCGAACCTTGCCGTAAAGCACCCCAAAATTAAAACGATTCTTTATGTGGGGCGGCTAGAGGGGCGGAAGGGAGTTAAACACCTCCTAATGGCTTATCATGAGCTATGTAATAGGCGCAGCGACGTCCAGTTGCATATCGCCGGCAGTGGACCTGAAGAAAAAAAGCTAAGAGATTATGTAAACGAACACGACATACCTAGAGTCACTTTCTTGGGTTATATCAGTGACGAAGATAAGATCCATCACTTGCATCGAGCTGATGTTTTTTGCTCAGCTGCCTCAAGGGGTGAAAGTTTTGGGATTGTGCTACTCGAAGCCATGGCAGCTGGCTGCCCGATTGTAGCAGGTGATAATGTTGGTTATCAGAGTGTCATGAAAGACACCGGCACGATGTCGCTGGTAAACCCCCGCGATACGGTTGATTTCAGCCGTCGGTTAGAAATAATGGCCTTTAACGAAGACTTAAGGGGTGTTTGGCTTAAATGGGCCAAGAAGTACGTTAAATCATTCGATTATAAACATGTCGTAGATATGTACGAAGGCGCTTATAAAGAGGCGGTGAAAATCCATGCCAAAAAACCAAAGGCTAAAAGTTGGTTTGGTATTCGACGACAGCCTAGATAGCAATGACGGAGTTGCCCAGGCTGTTAAGGCGATCGGGGCCTGGCTCTCTAAGTCGGGTCACGAAGTTAGTTATTTGGTCGGAGAAACAAAAATTGGCCACTGGTCTGGTGGTAAAGTTTACAGTCTAAGCAAAAATATCTCTGTTAACTTTAACGGCAATCGACTGTCAATACCTTTGCCTGCGGATAAATCAAGGATAAAAAAAGTTTTAGATACTGAAAAATTTGATGTACTTCATGTGATGATGCCCTACTCACCTTTCCTGGCCCAGAGGCTAATAAAGATTGCCAGTCCTAGGACTGCTATCGTCGCGACATTCCATATCCTACCGTCTGGGCTTTTAGCGAAAGTCGGCTCTGTTATCCTTGCTGTTGCGCAAAGAGTAAATATTAAGAGAATTCAAATGGTTATAAGTGTCAGCCAACCGGCGGCCGATTTTGCCAAAAAAACATTTAAGGTTGATAGCAAAGTTATTCCTAACCCGATTGACCTTTCCTATTACACACTTCAGAAAAAATTACAGGACACTAATACGACAAAAAAAGTCGTTTTTCTGGGTCGACTGGTTAAACGAAAAGGCTGTGAGGAACTGATTAAAGCATTCGCCCTTTTTTATAACGCCCAAGCCCCACAAAACATCCGCCTAGTTATTGCCGGCAGCGGGCCTCAATCAGAAAAATTAATAAAATTAGCCAGCAAATTAAAAATTGCTGATAAAACGGATTTTTTGGGTTATATAGATGAGCAGGATAAGTCAAAATTGCTGGCCTCGGCCGACCTAGCGTGCTTTCCGTCCCTGTATGCCGAAAGCTTCGGTATCGTACTGTTAGAAGCAATGGCTAGCGGCTCAAAAGTTGTTATCGGCGGCGACAATCCAGGCTACAGTAGTGTCTTAGCTGAAAAACCTGAGCTTTTATTTAACCCTTCTAACACTCAGGAATTTGCGGATAAGTTACGGCATATGCTAAGTGAAACAAAATTACTAGAGTCATTACATAATTGGCAGACTAACGAAGTTAAAAAATACGATATTAATGTCATTGGCCCAATGGTTGTCGAGGTGTATGAATCTGCAATTGCAGCCTTAGCCAAAAAAAGCCATAATTAGGCTATGGAAAACCGAAAAGTAACTGTCACTGTTACCAATCGGACTATCGTCCGCACGATACTGTGGATAGTTGCCGCAATAATCCTTTATAAATTTATCGGCCGCATCTCTCATCCTCTTACACTTATCTTCGCTTCCTTTTTCCTGGCCCTAGCCCTTAATCCAGTCGTTACATCGATGTCACGCCATCTTAAAATAAAAAGCCGTTTAAGAGCAACCTCTGCGGCCTACGTTTTAGTAATCGCCGTTTTGATTATATTCCTTGCCCTTATAATACCGCCGCTCGTCCGTCAGACCAGAACATTCATAGTTAACGTACCTGATACAGTACAGAATTTCCAAAACCAGGATTCAAGATTAGCCCAAGCCGCCAGGAAGTACAAGGTCGATGAAAAGATTACGCAATCGGCAAAGGATTTCGCCTCACATTATAGTAATTACGGCAGTACCATCTTAGATACCGGAAAGCGGATTATGGAAGCCGTGGCATCTGTTTTGGTCGTGCTAGTTTTGACTTTCATGATGCTGGTAGAAGGCCCGAGGTGGTTAGAATTGTTTTGGGGAATAATGCCGGCTAAGAACCGTGAACATAATAAGCGGATTGCTAAGAAGATGTACGGAGGTGTAACGGGCTTTGTGAACGGCCAGGTAATATTGGCGGTTGTAGCGGGAATATTCGCTTTCATGGCATTAGAAATAGCTAGTAACATAGTTAACGCCGATGTTAATGCCGTGGCCCTGGCTGGAATCGTGTCTGTTTTTGGCCTAATCCCATTATTTGGCAACCCACTTGCAGCGATTATTGTGATTTTAGTTTGTCTAATCAATTCCGTCACACTAGGTTTGATAATGGCTATCTATTTTATCGTCTATTTTTTCGTCGAGAACCATACCTTCCAACCTTACATCCAGTCCCGCTTAAACGAACTGACTCCCTTAACAGTATTCGTAGCAGCTATACTTGGAGTTGGGTTTGGTGGACTACTCGGGGCAATAATAGCTATTCCAGCTGCTAGTGCCGTAAAGATACTACTGGAAGATTATTTTGAGCGTCGCCGACATCGGGTGGCACCTACCTAAAAACCTAAACCCTCCGCCAGATTTGACCCTGTTCAGTATCGTTGATCTCAACTCCTTTATGTAAAAGACTGTTTCGTAGGGCATCGGATGCAGACCAATTCTCATTCTGTCGGGCTATCTGGCGTTGATTAATTAAGCTTTTAATTTCGCTACCAACATCTGCCCTTTTTGATAAATCAAGGCCGAATAATTCATCTAAATGTTCAAGAAATGTTTGAAAATTATCTTTAGCCACACGGTTTTTTTCAGTTTTTTGGATAAACTGTGAAAGTACTGCCAATGTTTCTGGTGTATTTAAATCATCGAACAAACACTCCTTAATCTTTTCAAGGACAACTCCGTAGTTAACATCTGAACCATTCTTATGAAGAGTATCCTGGAACTTCAGATCTGCCCAGGCTTGTAAGTTTTTCAGGAACGAACTTGCGGCCGACAGTGACTCCCATCTGAAGTTAGTCTGTTTCCGATAATGTGACTGTAAGAAGAGCAGCCTTAAAGCCAAAGGCTCGAAGCCCCTCTTAATAACATCTTCCAATGTAAAAAAATTACCTTTGGACTTGGACATTTTCTCGTCCTGAACTAGCAGGTGTTCATTATGGACCCAGAAATTAGCTAGCTTAGTACCGAACGCCGCCTCTGTCTGAGCGATTTCATTAGTATGATGGGTGCCGATATGGTCGACGCCTCCGGTGTGGATATCAATGGGCTCCTTTAGTGTAGAGTGGATGATTGCTGAGCACTCCAGGTGCCAACCGGGAAAACCTTCACCCCATGGGCTTGTCCAGTGCATGCTGTGACTAGCGAATCTGCCAACCGTAAAAAACCACAAAGCGAAATCCTGGGGGCTTTTCTTATTATTATCAACAACGACTTCTGGCCGGGCTGCCACCTCCTTATCAGAAGACTTTTGACCAGTTAACTTACCATAATCGCTCATCTTTGCGGTTTCGAAATATATGGCTTGCTCAGTTATATAAGCGAATCCCTTATCCAGCAGAAGTCCAATTATATCCTGCTGCTCGTTTATAAAATCCGTTGCCCGGGCATAGGGCTCCGCCTTACCGTGATAGCCATTGGGGGGCAGAATATTAAGCGCAGTGGTGTCCTTTTCAAAAGCACGAATATAAAAATCGGCGACGTCCCACACGGTTTTGCCCTCGCGCTTTGCACCTTTTTCAAGTTTATCTTCACCCGAATCAGCATCACTAGAAAGGTGGCCCACATCAGTAATATTCATAACGTGTCTAACCCTGTACCCCGCAGACTCTAGCGTTCTTCTTAATGTATCGTTGAATACGAATGCCCTCAAGTTTCCAATCTGCGCAAAATCATAAACAGTTGGGCCACAGGTATAAAGTTTTACCCTATTTGGATCCATTGGCTCAAAATCCTGAATATGACGACCCAGTGTATTAAACAGCCTAATCATCGCTGTTCTCTAATTGTTCTAATAATTCATTAGCCTTTTTAAGTACATCATTTTTTAACTCAGCATAATCGCGTCCATTTTGTATCTTAAAACCGGCCGCATAAGGATGTCCGCCGCCGCCAAAATGCTCAGCCAGTTTATCTCCGACACCGTAACCGTAATTACATCGAATCTTAGCTGTAATCCGGCCATCAGAGTATAGTTTGAAAGCAATGGCAATCTTAGTATTTCTGGCCAGCCGCATATCATCCAGGACTAGCATCGGCGGGTTATATAAGGGGCTATACCTTATAATCTCTTCGTACGGAATGGTTATTGACGCGATGCTTTCATCGTAATGGAACTCAACCCGCTGGAGCAGTTTGCCTTTGTAATGGATGAGCTCGGCTTCGCGTCGCATCATTTCTCTTCGGGCGCTTTCCAGCTCGGCTAACTTCACACCGCTTTCCACTAATTCAGCAATTATATGGATAGATCTGGCCGATGTGGCCTCTGATGTCAGGCCTAGGCTATCGCTTAGTATCGATATGGCAATCAATTCACTTGCCCGGCTATTTAACTTCCATTTCAGCTGCTGGGCGATCTCGTATATCACCTCGCCGGTCGCGACCGCCGGATGGATACTACTTATGGTGGCGAATTGAATAGTCGGCGGTGTTGAGTGATGATCGATAATCAGAGAAGGCCGGGTTGTCAGCCAGCTTTTGGCACTGCCCTTGTCTAACTGTTCTAAGAGGCTATCACTACTAGTATCAACTATAATGCTTAAGTCGAATTGCTTAGGCATTTCATTAACCACTCTTGAATAACCAGGCAAATAATGTAGGTAGCTGGGGATGTCGACTCCACAGTACAGAACAACTTCTTTTCCCTGTTCTTCTAATATTTCCTCCAGGGCCAGCGAGCTAGCTAGACTATCACCATCGGGATTATCGGCTTGAATAACCACTAACTTTTGCGCTTGGCGCAGAGTTGTCTCTATTTGGTCAATTTCTGGATACTGTGTCATTTAAGCTAATTCTAAAGGAGTTAAGTGGACATTTAAAGTGCCTGCCGGCCTTCTAGTGCTCGTGTAAGAGTTATTTGATCGGCATATTCCAGATCTACGCCAACGGGTAAGCCCCTGGCTAATCGGGTCAACTTAACATCTCTTTCTCCAATTTGTTTGGATATGAAAAGAGCTGTGCTCTCGCCTTCTACACTAGCGTTTGTGGCTAAGATGAGTTCTTCAACACGATCTTCCTCAATTCTTGACAAAAGTTCATTGATTCGTAGATTTTCGGGGCCGACATTATCAATCGGTGATATCAGGCCTCCTAAAACGTGATAAGTTCCGAAGTAACTGCCAGTTTTTTCGAGTGCCACAATATCAAAAGGGTCGGCAACCACTGCCACCTGTTTCTTATTGCGTTTCGGGTCAGTATATAAAGTACTAAGCTCATTACTGGATTCGATTAAAGCGAAGGTCTTGGGGCAATACTTTACTCTTTGATGCAGATTTTTAAGCTTATCACTAAGCACAGTAGCCTTTGTCTCATCTGCTCTAAGTAGATAATAGGCAAACCGTTCGGCAGTCCGAGGGCCGACGCCTGGTAGTTGTTCCAAAGCATCAATTACATCTTGCAGAGACTCTGGAATAACTGAGCCCATTAATCTAAAGGCCTAGGTTTCCCAAAGCCCCCATTAACGGCTGCATTTTCTCAGCTGCCAGCTTCTGGCTCTGGTTTATAGCTTCCTTGACGGCATCTTCAATCCATCTTTCTACTTGGCCGATATCATCAAGATCGATCATAGCCGGGTCGATATGGATTTTCTTAATCTTTTGCTCGCCGGTAATCTCTACTTTAACTGCCCCGTCACCGGCCTCTACAGTAATTATCTCTTTTTGAAGTTCTTTCTGAAGTTTACGTGCCTTCATCACTAACTTAGCTTGATCGTACTTACTCACTGTTCCTCCTAAAGTCTGCCTGTTATTTTATCACGCTGTTCGCTTTTGTCCCTAACGAGTGCGGCCAGACGATAAGAGAATAACGAATCCCAAACGACAGTTGGACTAAAGTAACAATCAAGAGCAGCACTATCGCGAAGGATTTAGCGATCGGATTGAGCGGAAAGACATTCTTCCACTCGATATATAGATACCTTAGGCCGGCACACATAAGTAGTACTGCGGCAGGTACTCCTAGTGCCAACATCGCCAGATCATTATTTAGCCCGGCGACCAAAATCGAGAATCCGATATTTGAAAGCAACAGTAGCAATTTAGTCCGAGCTGAAGTCCACATCGCAAAGGATCCAAAAACGCACAAAGCTAGCTGCACCAGTCCAAATATTGGCAGGCGGTCGACCAAAAGCAGGCTATGGTAAGGTGTCTTAATAAATAAAGAGCTAACCATCCAGCCCATGTTTTTTAGAACTTCAAATGGTGACATAAAATGAGTCGGGACTAAAGTCAACTGCTGAATAATCCGCCAGTCTTTAATCGATTCAAAAACTAATGGTGTGATAATGATTAGGAAAAGTAAAAATGCCAAGAACAACATTTTTTTTGAGATTTCAGACGCTTGCTCTGATAAGCTGCTCCAGCATAGAATCACTGCCGCTATCAGCCACCAGATAAAGCCTGGTGTATAAAGCAATAGTGCGCTAATGCCCAGCATAATTAAAAAGGCGATTTGGCTATTCTCTTCGGATTTTGAGAGCCACAAGTATATATACATTATAGATATCAGTGAGAAAAACATCACCCCAGTCGAAACCTGGCGAGCCGATATCAGAAAGATTGGAGTTGTAGCGAAAATCGCTGAACCAAGAAGCGCTATAGTCTTACCGAACCAGGCTTTGCAAAGTTTATAAAAAAATAAAATTAAGATTGCTGCCAAGATAACAGACGGCAATCTTAACAAAAAAACTGAGTTGGACGAGACGTGATGAACAAGGTAAAGAAAAAGATTATAAGGTGCATTAACCGGGTTATTTTCTATCTGATGCAAGCTCTGTGCCTGCTTGACAGTATCAGATTCGGAGACAGACAGTGAAGCAGGTCGGCTACTAAGTTGAAAAGTTAATACCAGAATTATAAAAACAGAAAATAATAAAGAAAAGGATAACGGTCCGGACAAGATCCTCCGCGTGTGCCCACTCAGGCGCCTAAACATATTCCTCAGTATACCAAAATTATTCGAATGGCTGTTCGTGTTGGATATCAAGATCACGGAATCGCTGCTTGTCGCGGTCGAAGAATAACTTTAAGCTGCCTGTCGGCCCATTGCGGTGTTTTTTGATGTATAGTTCAGTTATATGCTGGTCGGCGCTTTCATCGTAATAGTGAGGACGATATATAAAGGCAACTATATCTGCATCCTGTTCGATTGAACCAGATTCTCTGAGGTCTGCCAATTGAGGAATCGGTGGATTTCGGCTTTCTACGCTCCTACTCAACTGGCTGCCAGCCACTATCGGGACATTTAATTCTCTGGCGAGTATCTTTAAACTCCGGCTAATCTCAGACATTTCTTGGACTCTGTTGGCCACGGAAGCAAAACGGGAGCCCCCACTCATTAGCTGCAGGTAGTCGACTACGATTGCCGCCAAAGGGTGTTGATGATGCAGCCGGCGGGCTTTTGTTCGCAGATCGCTGACGGTAATACCAGAGGTATCATCAATAAATATCGGTGCTTCTGCGAGTTCACCCATGCCGGCACTTAGTTTTTCAAAATCCTTGTCTGTTAGGCCTTCGCCAGTTCGCAATTTCCAGGCGTCGACTCCGGCTTCAGCCGCCAATAACCTATCGACGAGCTGCTCCTTGCTCATCTCTAAACTAAAATATAAAACCGAGCCCTGCTTAGCTTTAGTAGCAATGTTCAATGCGAAATTAAGCATCAGCGTTGTCTTCCCCATTGATGGTCGCGCGGCAATTACAACCAAGTCAGACCGTTGAAGCCCAGCCAAACGCTTATCAATATCCCTTAACCCGGTCGGGATGCCCCTTATACCCCCTTTGTTGCGATGGAGGTCATCCAACCTATCAAAACTGTCGCCAAGTATTGATTCAAGACTGGTTATATCCTGACGTACGTGTTTTTGGCTGACTTCGAATAGCCGGGTCTCAGTTTCCTCGATGAGTTCTTGAAGGGTTTTGTTTTCATCAAAGCTGACCTTGACGATATCCTGAGAAACATCAATCAAACGTCGCCTAATCGCCTTATCAGCTACGATTTCAGCATATTGCTCCAGGTGGGCGGCGGTCGGGACTATGTTTGTTAACTCGGTCAGATACCCGGCTCCGCCGATAAGTTCTAGGTTAGATTCGTTTTTTAACTTTTCGCTGAGTGTCAGGATATCAATCGGACTCCTTTTTTCGTGCAAGCTCCTCATTGCCGAGAAGATAAGCAGGTGTCTTCTGTCAAAAAAGTCTTCGGCATGAATCTGGTCGCTGATCTTTAGGAAAGACTCACCGTCAATCAGCAGACTGCCTAGCAGGCTGGCTTCAATATCCAGGCTTTGAGGCAGGTTGGTGATGTCGGGTGATTTTGCCATAACTTAAGACCCGATAACCTCTGCTG
This sequence comes from Candidatus Babeliales bacterium, assembly GCA_035479215.1. GTDB lineage: Bacteria > Patescibacteriota > Saccharimonadia > Saccharimonadales > UBA10212 > JAIFWC01. Next base: position 10,761 of record DATIIZ010000029.1, read on the forward strand.
CTCCAAAAATGGAATGGATCGATTCAACTTTAGAATTACTATCTGTGGAAATATCTTCTCTATGGGGTTTAGAATCATCACTGAATGCAGATTTATCTACCACACAATCAATCTGCATTTTTTTGCCGGTTACCTCCTCTATTATGGATGAGACAACAGCTTTATTCCTGGACTGCTCTAATTTCTTTTGATGAAGTGGAAACTGGAACGTAATGGTAGCTGTGTCGGCAGTAAAAGCGGGTTTGGATAAGCGTAAAGCCGTGTATATGGAAGCGGCTTCTTCTTTGACTCTATTTAAGATTTCCGGCCAGTCATTATTGCTGGGCCGGGTAATAGTCTTCTTCTCAGCAACCTTTCTTGTAGTGGGCGGAGTTGAGACTACTATCGCCGCCGCAGTATGCTTTTTGCTTCTAGCAGCTGATTGGGCTAATAGCTTAGTCTGGTCTACTAATCTTTTATCTGATTTTGAATTCAGCTGACAGGCTTCTAAAAGTGTAATTTCTAAGAAATCATCCGGCCGGCTGCTGCTAGGAACATCGAGCAGCTGCTTTAATAGCGTGGTTTCAAAAGATGAGGCGCCATTTATCATTATTTGAGCTCGTATATTCTTAGATATGGAACTGGATAGTTTACTGGCATCCACTCCTAGGTCCTTGATGGTCTGTAATGACTTGAGTAGGCCTACGGTGTCGCCTTGTTTAATCAGCTTAATCAATTCTTCTATCATCCTCTCAGAGGGAATTCCCAGTACCTCACGTACGTCATCGTCGGTAATTTTTTTACTGGCGGAGCTCAACTGGTCTAGATAGCTTATACTGTCCCTAAAACTGCCGTTTCCAAACTCAGATAACAACTTCAAGGACTCGATGCTAATCTGGATATTTTCTTTTTTGGCGATATCTTCGAGATGTTTGACGGCATCAGAAGTGGTTATTGGCTTGAACTCAAACCGCTGAGTTCGGCTGATAATAGTTTCCGGTAGTTTATGAGACTCTGTAGTGGCTAATATAAAGATGCTGTGAGCTGGTGGTTCCTCTAAAGTTTTCAGAAGAGCATTGAAGGATTCTCGGGTCAGCATGTGCACTTCGTCAATAATATACACCTTATATTTCCCGCTAACCGGAGCTATCCTTACCTTTTCCCGTAAATCCCTTATCTCGTCGATCCTACGGTTGCTGGCCGCATCGATTTCAATAATATCAAGGTGCATCATCTCGCCATCAAAGAGCAAGTTATTTACTTCTCGGGCCAAAATCCGGGCCACGCTGGTCTTACCAACACCCCTGGGACCTGTAAACAGGTAAGCATGGCTGATCCTGCCTGATTCTATAGACTGCCTAAGAGTCTTTGTGATATGGTCTTGACCTACAACTTCGTCAAAAGACCTCGAACGATACTTCCTATATAAAGCCTGCTCCATTTACTTAAATTATACATCGCAGCTGAAGATACAACCTGTTGTGATTTAACACTTTCGTTCTCAGCTAATTGTTTTTATAAAGCGGCTTCTAGGGCGGCCCATTCGGCATCGACTGAGTCGTCCGCGGGGACATTGACACTTACTTGATCACCAGGTTTAGCCTTGAAATAGGTGACACTTGCTAATAATACTCTGTATTGCTTGCCATCAACATCCACAAAGTAATGCCCGTCTTTTTGCTGGAGCACGCCGACAACCTGCTTACGAGGAATCGGTCCGATCTGCTTATACATAAAAGCACCGTCATCGGCGATTGTCAGTTTTAGAATATCCCCTTGCACTAACTTGGATTTGGATGCATAGTTCGCCGGAACCGGATATGTCTTCGCGTCTGAGCCAACCATGTTCTGGCCATCAAAAACGCCTTCAATAACCTTGCCAAGAGCTTTATCTATAACCTTATCCGTCAATACCGGGTCGTCACCTACTAAACTGATTAAAAGCTCCTTAGTTGCAGCTAGGGCTGTTTCGGCTTCAGCAATTAAAGCTCTAAGCCGTTTTATTTGCTTATCAGGTATATCTGCCATTGTTTTGTTTCCCTAAAACCTCTCTATAGGTATTTGTTTGCCTATATTTCACCCCAAACGTACCATAGTTAGAAACCCAAGTCAAAAATATATTGTCCGTTGTGGATAAATAAAAAGCCCGCTCTCCACGGGCTTTTTATAGTCGCCTATTTGCTTTAGGCCATGTCGACAGTCGCGCCGGCTGCTTCTAAAGCTTTTTTTGCTTCTTCGGCCTCTTCTTTACCTACTTTTTCTTTTACAGATTTAGGAGCGCTGTCTACGATAGCTTTGGCTTCGCCGAGCCCTAGTCCAGTTATATCTTTAACTGCTTTGATGACGGCTACCTTTTGGGCGCCAGCATCTTTGAGTATTACATCAAACTCAGTCTTTTCCTCAGCGGCTGGACCATCTTCTCCGCCGCCGGCTGGAGCGGCCATGGCAACTGCCGGTGCGGCTGCAGAGACACCCCAATATTCTTCAAGGTGCTTTACTAGTTTGCTGATTTCCAAAGCACTTAATTTATCTAATTCTTTAACTATATTCGCATACTCCTTTGGTGTTTCCGTTTTTACTGTATCGTTAACTTCACTTTCTGCCATATTATTCTCCTTATGGTTAATTTAATTGCTCTGAGCGAGCATTAAGCACATTAAGAACTCCGCGCACATTGCCTGCCAGAACATTAACGAATCCGCTTAATGGCGCGTTTATTGTGCCGATCAGCTGAGCTCTAAGCTGGTCTTTGCTGGGCAAGCTTGCTAGTACACTTATGTCATGTGCACTTAAGAATTGGCCATCGGAATTCAAACCGCCGACAAATTCTATCTGTGGTTCTTCTTTAGCAAACTTAGCTAAGCTTTGTGCTGGAGCCACCTCATCTTGGCTATTAAAGGCAAAAAGCAACTGACCAGTGAAAACAGCTGTATCAATGTCCTTATATTTCTGATCGGAGTCGAGCGCTTTCTTAAAAAGCCGGTTCTTGATTACTTTGACCTTGGTTCCGTCCTCGCTGGACTTGCGCCGAAGCTGTTGCATCGATTTGACCGATGTGCCTGAGTATTGGGCAATTACTGTCAGTTTAGCACTTCTCAGCAGTTCAACTGTCTCGTCTATGTTCTGGGCTTTTTTCTGTCTATCTAAAGCCATTATTTTCTCCTGAAATTAAATTAATAAGTTTTTAAAGTTCGGCATAGCCGGATAATAAAAAATCTTCGGCTTATCTGCCAAAGACCAAAGTTTGTACTAATTAATTTTAGTAACAACCTCGGTAGCATATTAAGCGTGTGGCAGCTACTGTCTCGGGCAGTTGCTTATACTTTAACACATATTAACTATCTTTAGCAATTATTTACTTCTTGGGTCTCGAGCTTTTACTCTTTCTCTGGCGAGATGGTTTTACACGGCTTTTTCCGTTTCTCTTTACGGCCGTATTTATTGATGCTCCGGTTAGGACATCCCAAAGCAGAGGATGCACCTCAAGTAATTTCTCAGTCAGAGTTTCACTCAACTTATGGTTAGTTTTGTAAATATTCTTAAGAACCTCGACCATTTGCGCGGCGTCTGTATTCAGCTGCCAGCGGAATTTGTGACCCAGTAGTGTCGTATAGGCGGCTAAGTCTTCTCTCTCTGACAATTGAAGGAGGCTGAACAATTGCAAGCTTTTATCAAAGCACTCATCGTATAAGTCGTCTAAACCGCTATCTTCTATCAGAACGGGCACCTCATAACCATAGCGAGGAGTAAGGTTCTGGGCTTGTATATCCTTAAGCTTGTCCACTTTTAATATCTCGTTCAAAGTAAGGTGGTCAGAAATAATATCCATTTTGTATCTGACTTTTCTTAATAAGCCTGGCTGGGCTGCTGCTTGTCTAAGACTTTCATATTTTTGCAGGTATGGCCAAGCTGCAACTTCTTCAACGATCTCTTCTAGGGATAGGTTCGTGTAGGGGTAGATACTTTCAGCCAAAAGATCGAACTCTAAACGCGGTTGGGCATCCAACAGCTTCACACCCTTATCCGAACTATAGTCCCGAGACAATTTATCTTCGGCCAGCTTGGCTATTATGTTATTGATTGACTCCGGACTGTTGTTTGCCTCTAAGGGTATCGAAAACTCCTCTGGCCATTTTTGACGGGCTGCCAGGTAGATTTGTTTAGCTGCCCATTGGAGCTCAACAAGGTCATTTGCAAGTAACTGGCCCGTAAGTGGTTTTACCTGGGCCTTATCGATTCGGACAGAAAAAGTGGTCAATGCTCCGAGCGGAGTAACACTCATCAAGGCTCTGGCGGCAGCAAATAGTTTATCCGACGGCTGGGAGTTTTGCCTCTCCAGGTAATTTACGGTTCGAAGTTCGAGCTCCTGGTAGGTCTTGGCGAGCTGTTCAAATGCTGATTTATATTTTTCGGAGATATTTCTTGGTAGCCCCAGAGGCGTATAGAAACGGAACTTATTCAATGGCCAACCGCCAAATTCAGGGGTTAAATTCGAGTGTTTTGTTCTTTTGATGGCTAATTGGAGAAGTAAGCTGACATCTTTAAACTGAAAGTCTAGTTTGTCTGGCACAAGGTCATTTGTCTCTGGCTTTGCTTGTTTATTTTCAAGCGTCACCACCACACTATGTGAAGGCCGATGCTTTTCTTTAGGCAGTAGCGGCTTCAGCTCTTCCCATATAAGATTGTTGATCTCTGTTATGTCCATAAGCGCACCTTGCTTTGTGCATTCAACAGCCCTGAAGTCCTTAGGGAATAGTTGGCAAAGCGTATCGTAGGTGGTGAGAGTCTTTTTAAGGTGATCAACATCCTTTTCATGCTCATCTAGTTTGGCATTAGCATCTTTGGCCCGCTTCTCAATAATTTTTTTTGAAATTTCCGCCGGAACCCTCAGGAAAAAGGAAATATCTGGCCGCGGTATCCCAAGCAGTTGAAATTCCAGGTTGTCATTCCAAACAAAAAAGCCGCGCTGTTCGGCTGAGTCAGAAAACTTTCCACCCTGATGAGCCATGTTGGAGCCGACATACCTGTCGGCCAATACAATCTTTCCGTCCCTAAGAGCCAGATCGATATCTTTGGATGCTTCGTAGCGGTCCATGGCATAAAAAAGGGATGCAGTGTAGGGGCTTACTTTTGAGGCCGGACCATACTCACCTGCCAAATAGCGGCGCACAAAATAGCTGGATTCCTGTGTGTATCTTGGGAAATCAAATACAGCCACGTCATAACCAGTAGCCCTGAGTCTTTCGGCCAGGAGATTGAACTGAGTAGCTTTGCCGGATCCATCAGAACCCTCTATAACGATAAATATACCTGGGCGTTCCATATCAAACTACAAGCCCTTCAGCCCCTTTATTGGAAGCGGCTTTGTCCGTTTGTCCAGATAAGCTCGCGGTAGCATCAATTCTGGCTTCCAGTTCTTTATCAATTGATCTAAATCGGTACCGCTTTGGTATTTACCGGAAAATCCACCGTGCCGGCCGGAACCATAATTACCTTCTACCTCCCCGGTCTCATGAAAAATAATCTGAGCTATGCGTTCGCCAACCGGTAACAAAATTAATTCGCTGTGGTTAAGATTGAACACTTCTAGGGTCAGGCGGTTAATATATCCAGGGTCAATCCAGCCGGCATCAAAGCTGACAGCCACACCGTTTCTGCCCCAGCTAGAGCGTGAGCGTACTTCACAGGCACCTGGTGGCCGGATTCCGAAAAACTCGTGGGTATGTGTCAGGATGCGCTCGCCCGGTCTGACCGGTATCACGGGATGGCTACCAGGTATGCCCGTAAGTGGCTTTACCCCGTTTTCGCTGCACCATTTATGGTGAGGTACAGCCTTTATTGCACCCTCAAAATAGCGTTTTACGTCACTTTCATCAAAAGGGTTGTATACAGGGTGGTCGTTGGAGCGTTCGGTGCGGTAGTAGTAGTTGCCAAGCGTTACATCAAGACTGGCATGGGCAACATGCTTAGAATTATATGGAGTACAGACAATATGCCCGTCCTTTATAGCATTCTTGATTTGCAGATTGCTGAAAACACTCACAATAACTCAACTCCTTACAGTTAAGATTATAGGCCTCAATACCATCTGGGCAAGCATGAGCTTGTTAAGCTGTAGTCTCAACTTTTACGCTCGGTCCCATCGTGGTGGTCAGATACACACTTTTGATATAGATTCCTTTTAGGCTTGTCGGTTTAGCAGCCCGGATACTGCTGAACACAGCTTCTGCATTGTCGTTTAGCTTCTGACCGCCAAAGCTGACTTTACCGATTGCTAAATGGACTATGCCCGCCTGATCGACCCTGTATTCGACACGTCCGGCTTTGGCTTGTTTTACGGCTCCGGCGGGATTATCAGAGACAGACCCGCTCTTGGGATTAGGCATCAGGCCTCTAGGCCCTAGTAAGCGGGCATACTTACCCAGCTTGGGCATTAAAGCCGGCGTGCATATCAGGGTATCAAACTCTATCTCTTCTTTATCTAATTTAGCGAACACTTCGTCAGCACCCACTATATCTGCTCCTGCATTCTTAGCTTTGGTGGCTTCCTCTCCTTCAGCTAGAACTGCTATTCGGATCTTTTTACCCGTTCCAGCAGGCAGTGCCACGGTGTCCCTGACATTTTGATCAGCCTGTCTAGGGTCGACTCCTAAGTTAACGTGCATTTCAACAGCAGAGTCAAATTTAGTCGTAGCCGTTTTAATCGCCAGGTCAATTGCTTCGACTAGGTTGTATTTCTTGGATTTATCAACCAGTTTAGCTACCTCACGGTATTTCTTGCCGGCTCTCTCTTCTTTAGTGCGAGCTGGCTTAGCAGTTGTTTCGGGCTTGGTTCTGGCAGTCTTGTCCTCTGCTTTTTTCTCCTGCTTGGCCTGCATTTCCTCAGTCTGTTTTAGCGACTTGGCACTACGCTTTCCGGCTTTGGCGGTCGGCTTATCAGTTGTCTCTACTTCGATTTCAACCTCTGGTGCCTTGTCTGTCGGTGCAGTCTCAGCTACCACTTCAGCATGCTTGAGCTGTTTCCCCTTATTTTCTTCAGATACTTTGGCCTTGGCCATATTTACTCCTTTGTGGTGCTGGCGGCTAATCTTTAGCCTCCCACGGCTAAATTATTTAACTATCTACTTCCACTCCCATGCTGCGGGCGGTCCCCGCTACCATCTTCTTCACTGAATCAATATCTTCTGTATTCATGTCGATGGCTTTAGCCTGGGCGATCTCGGTCAGCTGGCTTTGGCTCAATTTTTTCTCCAGTTTTGTCTTGTTGGGCTCGCCAGAACCTTTGTCCACTTTGAGTGAGCTCATGATCAGCTCATCTGTCGGTGTGCCCACTACACGCCATGACATGCTCCGATCGTCATAAATAGTGATATGTACGGTTACCATCTGGCCCATCTTATCCTTCGTCTCCTCGTTAAAGGGATTAATGAAGTCCATCATATTGACACCGTACTGGCCCAGTGTAGAGCCTACTGGCGGGGCGGCGCTGGCTTGGCCACCACGGATCTTCATTTTCAGACTAGCCCGAACTGTCTTTTTTTCTGCCATATATCCTCCTAGACCCTTTTAACCTGCAGGCCATCAAGTTCTACCGGCGTCTCGCGGCCGAACATACTGACCAGGACCTTGAGCTTACCCTTCTGGGCGTCAATCTCGTTAACTGCCCCGTCGAAGCCTTTAAACGGCCCATCAATAATATTTACGACCTCACCGACTATGTAATCAAACTTGTGCTTGGGCTCTTCGCGACCCATCCGTTTCATAATCTTATTTATCTCATCGCCACTTACTGGGGTTGGTTCAGTGCCAGTACCAACAAAGCCAGTCACATTAGGTGTGTTTCTGACGATATACCAGGCATCCTCGCTCAGTTTCATTTCCACCAGCACATACCCTTGGAAAATCCGTTTTTCTACAACTTTGCGCTTCCCATTCTTGATTTCAATCATCTTTTCCTTGGGAACTAAAACCTGGAAGATCTTATCGCCCATATCAAGGCTTTCCGCCCGCTGGCGGATACTCTCGGCTACCTTTTCCTCGTAGCCACTATAGGTATGGATGGCATACCATTGCTTGGATGAATCGTATCGCTTGTTCATCATAACCTCTTACTTTAAAACTACTTTCTTAAAAATCTCGTCCAGGCTTTTATCTACTCCAGCTACCAGCGCACCAAAAACGATAGCGAAAATAAAAACTGCAAGGGTCAAGCGCCAGGTCTCACGGCGGCTCGGCCAATGAACCAAACGCAGTTCCCGCCAGGAGTTGATAAAATACCGAGGGATTATCCAGCGCAGGGCTTTTTTAATCAGGCTAAAGGGTTTTTTGGCTATTTTTGCTGCTCGGCTCTGCGATAATCGAGAACCTTTTATAGCATCTGCCGGTCTGGATATAGCCCGCTTGATCAGCCTTGGCTTCTTGGCCTCGGCCTTTGACCGGGATGCTTCAACCCGTTCGCGAACGGTAGGCGCACTCTTCCTAACGCGCGGCTTGGCTTTCTTTTCTGGCGCTGCTGCCACTGATTTCTCCTTAGCCCACTTTAAAAGCCTACCGTTACAGTAGGCTCGTCGATGTCAATTGTAGCGCATAACAACCCCTTATGCAAACAATATACTTATTAGCTTGGGAGCAAGACTGGCCGGTAGTTCCTAATCGTCTTCCGGTGGCCTTTAGCACCTGGGATTATTGATTCCACCAGGTCCCAGAAATCACGGCTGTGGTCTAAGTGCTGTGTATGGGCAAGCTCGTGGACGATAACATAGTCAATCAGTTCCCAGGGGAGCTGAATCAAGTAATAATTCAAGGTAATTAACCCGTCTTGCGAGCAGCTTCCCCACCGGGACTTTAAACGCTTTACCCGCATATTTTTATATCTAAGGCCCTGACGGCTAGAAATTTCTTGGACTCGCCTGTCCAACAGCAGATCTGCTTCCTTTTTAAGTGCCTTTTCACAGGCCTTGCGGGCGGCTTTCTGAACGATTAGATCTGTTGGCTGAAAGGGACTGACCACGGTTATGGTATTCGTTCTTAGGGTTGCATATGTGCGTTTGGCGTCTGGTTTAGATCGGAACGTCAAGTTATGGAATTTACCGATACGTTGGCCGTGCCTTAAGACCGGTGGTTTGTGGAGCTGAAGGTTATCAGTTATCCACTTTGAGCGGCTGGCTGCAAATCGAATACCTGCAGAATAGGGGGCCCAGGCCGGAAGCCCGACCCTTACTTGTCCGTCCGGCTGGATACTTAGCCTGAGATTTTTAGTCCCTCGTCTTTTCACAAGTAAAACGTTGCCTATTCCATCGATATTTGCAATTTTGCGGGCCATTTTAACTGATAGTTATATTGCGACGTGATAAATCAACCCGACCAGCCTGGGGGTTTGGAACCAGGTTTATTAAGCCCGGTTTTGCTATCGAATGCTGAATTATTTCTGAGTTAATCAGGCCCATTTGGTATAAGCGGTTAATAACTGAGTTCTTCTGGGTCTCGAATGTATGTTTCCCGCTAACTACCAGATAATCTTCGCCCTGAGGATTTTGCATCCCGCTTGTCTGCCTATCAAAAGAATGCTTGGTCTGTGGTTCAGCGTACTTATCATCGGCAGTCCGCCGGTCACGGTCCTGTGTACGCATATAAGCGGTGTCAATATCTATCTGTATCCAGATAAGCAGATAATTTGCTTTGTGTTTACGGGCCAATTCTCGGAGTTTGCGGCGCTGTGCTACCCGAAGGGCATTGCTGTCATAAACCGCGCTGACTCCTGATGATAGAAATTCCTCGCTCATATAGTCCATCAAGTGGGTCACTATGGCATTTTCTTGGGGATCGTACCTAGGTGACTGGAATAACTCGCTTCTTATTCGGTCTGAGCTGACATGTGCCAGCTGGACCTCGGCGGCCAGGTTGCGAGCTAGATACGATTTACCCGAACCAGGGTAACCGTATAGGCAGACGAGTGTCGGTTTGGTCAGTATGATTTTAGTCATCTTAATATAGATACTATCACCTCAGATGGGAGTATATAAAGTGATTGTGACTAGTTTATGGCAGGGGAGACAGGATTCGAACCTGCGACCAACGGTTTTGGAGACCGCTACTCTACCAGCTGAGCTACTCCCCTATAGCCACCATTAAGTTTAAGATATTGTGTCTAAAATAACCAACTAGCGGCGGGGTTTAACTTCGTTGCGGCCCAGGCTCTTCCTGGTTTCTAATTGCTTGGCGCTTATCCGTTTCACCGGACAATACTTCTTAAGCTCCACCTTGTCTGGGGTATTCATTGTATTTTTAGTCGTGTAATAATGGCGCTGCTTACAAGCCTCGCAGGTCAGTCCGACAATCTTTCGCTTATCACCTTTTTTTGCCATAACCCAGGGATTATAACAGATACAGCCATCAGTTTCAACACAAACAAAGAACCCTGCGTCTCCACATCCCGCAGGGTTCATGCTTGAAGCCTAAAATTGGTCCGGGCATTAATCAAGCATACTTACATTAAACATTAGGATATATTGGTCTTCTGTGTCTTAGCTCACTAAACTTATGTATTTTATATTACAAAAATGTATTTTATATTACAAAAATGGAGCCGACGACGGGACTTGAACCCGTGACCCCCTCCTTACCATGGAGGTGCTCTACCGCTGAGCTACGTCGGCTTAAAGAACAGGTTGTATTTTACTAAATTTATACCCAGGGAGCTATTTCTGGGTATTTATCTTGTCTTTTATCTTAGAAATTGCATCATCAATAGAACCGGCTGCGAATTTTGCTCCGGCAGCCGGCTTATGCCCACCTCCACCTAAACTGACAGCTATAGCAGAAACATCTTTGGCATCCCCCACTGACCTAAAAGAGGCCGAATATATCTTGTCGCCGTGCAGTGGGTTGCAGTAGGCGATAAAACCCCACAGGTTACCGCCAATGTTACGGATAAAGCCATTTACGAAAATCTCTACACCCTTGTGAAGCCCTGCTCCATCTTTACCACTTTCCGACCAGTTTTTGACAAACTCGTCGCTTATAAAGCTATAGGTGTAACCATTCCCGTCTGCCACATTCTTGATAAGTTCTTCTAATACCTCCATGTCATCAAATGTGTACTGTCTGATAAGGTTGTTTATGCGCTCAATATCAGCACCAGCTGTAATTAGCTCATCGGCTAGCTTAAACGTCGAACTATGGCGTCTGTTGCGATAGGAAAAGCCGTTGGTGTCAGCATATAAACCAGCCATTGCTACATCGGCGTATCCGCGAGGCTTTTTATAGTTCAGAGTATAAAAACACAGCTCGTAGACGTCTTGTACAGCCGCCGGGCTGCCCTGATTAATATATACATCCGATTTATCTTTGTTTACCGGTTCATGATGGTCGATGATGACTGTTCTGAGATTATTTTCTTCTATAAATTTTCTGATCTCGCTGCTATCTGTGCGGCTAACACGCTCAACACTATTTGCGTCAACTAGTATTAGCATTCCGGTATTGCCTGATTTTAGGCTCTGCAAAATTGAACCATATGCAACTTCCTGATAGTGAGGCAAAAAGTTCAGACCCAGTGGTTCTTCCTCAATAACCATTTGGATTTCTTTATCCGGATAATTTTCTTTGAGGGTAGTACCGAGTAATATTACCGAAGAAAGGGCATCTGGATCCGGAGAGATGTGGGAGGTAATGAGTATTTTATCGCAAGACCCAGTCAATCGTTTGAACTCATCAACCTGAGCGTTGTCCGCCGACAGTGGTTCCACTTAAGGCCTAGCCATCAGGGTTACTTCGATCCTCGAGATAGTCAGAGACTTTTACCAGATACATACCATTTTTATCAGTCTTAATTTTCTTACCTCGTTCTAGTTTGGCAATATTCTGCGAAACGGTTTCCCTGGTAGCGTTAACCAGATTGCCCAACTCCTGGTGGGTAATCTTAAAGCACAGCCGATGATATTCACCGACAGGTTCCCCATAATATTTGCCAAGAAATGCTAGCATAGTTTCGATTTTTTCACGGGCAGTATCACCAGCCAGTATTTCCATCTGCTCCATCATTCGCTTTAGCATAATTACACCTGAAGCCCGGGCAACGTCCATGTACTGGGGGTCGGCCAAAAATCTTTTGATTAGTTCTTCTAAAGTTCCGTAAACAGTTTCTACATCGGTTATGGCATCATAAAAATACTCGGCTTTCTCGGTCTGAATAATCGGCAGCGACTCGCCGGGGCCTAATATCGTTAGCGTTCGTTCATTGCCTTTATTTGTAATCGTGTACATCCGAACATATCCAGAGACTACATAATAAATCCTTGATATTTCATCACCCCTGTAAAAAAGCATCTGCTTAGCCGGAAAATGCCTCGAGGGCATCCCGTGGAATAAGTCAGCTATCGATTTTTCAGGGGTGGCTATATTCTCCGAGTTGTCCATTTATGAATATTTTACAGTATTTTATGACCCCCGCGCTACTTACCTAACAATGATTTTTTAGTGGGGAGCCCCCCCGTTTTGTGCAGAGTTTGTGCACAACGGAAGAGCAGAAACAATACAAGACGCCGCTCAATTTGGCTCACTAGATCGGCCAAATTGTAAGCGGCGTTGATATTGGTTGATGCGTGGTGCTGGGAGAGGGATTCGAACCCCCGTAGGCGAATGCCAGCTGATTTACAGTCAGCCCTCGTTGGCCGCTTGAGTATCCCAGCACATCTTATCCTTCTTTAAGGGAAAGGTAGTAGCCGCGGTTCTGCGTATGCAGAGTTCGGATTCGTTCCGAAAGCGGCGTTGAAGGAAAACCGTAGGTTGTCCTTCAAGTTTGTGGAGCCACCTATCGGATTCGAACCGATGACCTACGGTTTACAAAACCGTTGCTCTAGCCAGCTGAGCTAAGGTGGCGTGAATACCGAGTGATTATAGCAATTAACACCTTAGGACACAATCTGACGAGGGGTGGTATTATCTAGATAACTACCCGTTTAGGGCGTAGCACCCTTTTTGGTTTACCGGCTGGCAGGGCGACTTTGTTGAGTTTCTTAACTATATCAGCAGCTTCGCTAGTCATACCCTGCGAATCATAGGCTTTGGCGAGCAAGGAAAAAGATTCACGGTTGGGTTCCAGTTCGGCGGCCTTTTCGAGCTCTTGTAGCATCAGTTTGTCATTGCCTAATTTCTCTTGCACCTTAGCATAAGCGATATGTCTGGCCGCTAAGTTGTCCTCTAATTTCAGAGCCTCCTCAAAAGCCGTAGCGGCCTTGTCATAATTCTCTGTCTCGTAATAGATCAGGCCTAAATTATGCAGGCTCGATGAACTGGGTTCTATACTGCTGGCGATTTCGAAACAGTCAATGGCATCTTTGTATTCGTGCTGCTTGGCATACAGTATACCCAGACGGTTATAGGCTGCAGCGTTTTTCTCGTCTATCTTTAGGATAGTCAAAAGGGCTTTTTCAGCCCGCAGCAGTCGGTTCTCGCGCATGCCGTGGTGCGCGATCTCCCAGAGCCTGGTTAGCCGGTCGCCGATCCGCCTGGGGATTATAGCCATTTCCAGTTCACTATTTTTTCCGTGGCGAAAGACAATGTAGGCAAATATTAACAGCAGCGCTATAGCGTACATAACTTTAGTAATTATACCAGCTAGCTAAACCGGAAGTTTTAAGACATAGTTCAGCCCTGTTAGCCGGGCAGAAGAATTATGGTCTAGTGATTTGACGGCTGTGTCTGTTAACTTTCGGCTTACAGTTAGCTTTTTAGTCAGGTTTGAATTCCCCGATTCGATAGCCGCATGATGTAGGGCGGTTAAAATCCGATTCAGAGCATCAAATAAAGCCCCTAGGTTGGCCTTATCTGCAGAGTAACTATCCATAAACAGAATTCGCTCGTACTGATTCATTCTTAACAGTTTCTTTGCCGCATCGATAGCTATCTTAAGGGGATGAGATTGATTTTCATTGAGTAATGCATCCATCAGTCCGACAGCTCCCTGGCTTAATCGCCATGCACTCTCAATTTCCGAGTCCTGGAATCTAGAGGAATAAAACTTCTTGGTATCATCTAAGCTAACTGGCAGGACTGGCAGTTTTGTCGTCCGCGAAGCAATTGTCGGCAAAACATTACTATCCGATGGCGTCGTTAGGATAAAAAAGGTACTTGTCGGCGGTTCTTCGATGGCTTTCAGCAGAGCGTTTTGAGCTTCTTCGCTCAAATTATCAGCTCCATCGATAAAAACTATCCGGGCCAAAAACCTGTCTTTGGCAAACACCGGTTTAAGCCTTAGATCGCTGATAATACCACGAATTGTAGCGATAGGAATCTCCTGCTTATCTTTGGGTTTACTCACTATTTTTAAGTACGGATATTCATTGATTTTTTCAAGATTGATAATTGTTAACTTTGAAGCAATATACATAGATATCGTCTTTTTACCACTTCCATTAGGTCCGGTTATCAGCAGCGCCTGAGCCGGTTTCATAAGATAATGCTCTATCTGTTTTTTGGTCTTTTGGTTTAAAAGGAAACCACTAAGCATTAATGAACTCCTTGAACTGCAGAGGTGTGGCAACCCGGAACACCCGGCGTTCACGGTTTGGCAGAGTTAATTCTAATTCTTCAGCGTGCAGATACATATACTCATCCCCGTGGCCGTAGACCCTATCACCAACAATCGGGTTTCCGATATAAGCCAGATGAACCCGCAGTTGGTGGGTCCGGCCGGACTTGGGTCTTAATTCAATTTCTGAAAAGTACTTATTGTTTCTTTCAAACTCTTTTACGACCTTATACTCGGTCACAGCTGCTTTTCCTAAAGGTGAAACAGTGAAGGTCTGGGGTTTCTTAGGGTTTCTGGCGATCGGGGCATTGATTATTGCTGCCATTTTTTTAGGCGTACCTTCAACTATAGCGACATAAGTTTTTTTGACTTTCTGCTGTGAGAACTGTTTTTGTAGCCACTTCTGGGCTCCAGAATTCTTGGCTGTGATAATCACACCGCTGGTCGGCCTGTCTAGGCGGTGGACGATGCCGGCCCGGTTACCACCGAGCTCTTTATCCGTTATTTTATTTTTTATATAGCTGGCCACCGAAGCCTCGAGATTCAGTGCACCTTTGGAATGGGTTAGCAGTCCGGCTGGTTTGTCCAGAACAATCACATCAGAGTCTTCATAAAGTATTGGCACATCTATTGTGGCTGGTTCGGCCTTTAGGTATATCTCGTCAACCTGAATCTTATCTCCGGTGCGAACCCGATAAGAGGGTTTAGCTGGCCGTTCATTGACTAAGACCATGTCCTTATCAAATAAGAGCTCCAGTGATGAGCGAGTGTGCTCCGGATATTGGCTAGCTACAGCCACGTCTAATCTTGAGCCCACTACTGCCGTGCCGGCCTTAAATTCCATCATAACAATATTTTACTAAGCTCTGGGCCTTAACCCGACGGCCTGCTGGACTTTGTAAAGCGTACCTTGGGCAATCTTATTCATAGCTTGCTCATCAGCTTCCAGCTTTTTTAGTATCATTGCTTCGTCTATTTCCTTTAGCTTGGCCTGAAAGTCACCTAGAAAGGTTCTGACAGTCTCGGCAACCCGGCTTTTAAGCTCTTGGTAATTGGTAGCTGACAGAATCTCGTCATGAGCCTCTGGGCTTATTAAGTCATGGATTTGGACTAGATTACTGATACCTGGTCGTTCTTTATGGTCAAGTTTTATACCGTCAGAAAAACTATCCGTAGTGGCGCTTTTTATCTTTTGGACTGCATCATCAGGGTCGTCGCCCAGGAAAATCACTCCCCTGCCGTGCTCGTCACTCTTGCTCATTTTTTTAGTTGGATCTGCCAGGTCCTTGATGCGCAGGCCTTGGTCCTTACCAAAAAATTCATGTTGTTTGGCAACTGGCTCTGGCACTACGAACAGACTCCTAAACTGATTATTCATACGTTCAGCAATATTGCGAGTGAATTCCAGATGCTGGGTCTGGTCATCGCCTACTGGTACATATTTGGCGCCATAAAGAAGAATATCCGCAGCCATCAGTACTGGATAGTTAAATAAGCCGACAGAAGATGTGATTTCATCGTCATCATCCGTTTTGTACGCCTTCTCTTTGAATTGGATCATGCGACGCATTTCACCAAAGCTAGTAAAGCAATCTAAAATCCAAGTCAGCTCTGAATGGGCTGGAATGTAGCTTTGTCGGTAGATCCGAATATCTGGATTATCTAAGGGCAGGCCGGCCCCCGCGAAAATCTTTAAATTATTCATTGTCTGGGCCTGCAATTGGGAATTGTCTATAGGTGTAGTGAAACTGTGTAAATCTGGTACGAAAAGATTGATTTGGAAATCACTGGAGCGGTTTTTGGCCATATCAATAATCGGCAGCAGCGCGCCGAAATAATTGCCAATATGTAAATCATTATTGGCTCTGATGCCGGTCAGTATAACCTCTTTACTCATCGGACATAATTATAACTTAAAACCGCCACGTTTCGGAGCGGTTCAGAGCTATCGCTTCGTAAATTGGCGTTTTTTGCGGGCGCCTTTTAAGCCGAATTTTTTGCGTTCCTTTTCCCGGGGATCGCGTCCGAGCAGTTCCGCCCGGCGCAAAGTAGAACGGAAGTCTTCGTTTAGCTCAACTAAAGCCTTAGAGATGCCTAAACGAATAGCGTCGACTTGACTGGCGTGGCCGCCGCCGGCAACTTTAGCACTGACAGTGAATTTTTCTGGGTCAAGTTCTAAAGCGTTGAAGGGTTTCATAAGTTCGCTGGCTATGGATTTGCTGCCGTCAAAGTACTCGTTGGCGGTCTGGTCGTTAATCTTTATCTCGCCCTTGCCGGAATAAAGACGGACTCTAGCAGTAGCGCTCTTTCTGCGCCCTAAGCCATAGAAATAAGTACTGGATGCCATTATTTAGTTCCTTTCACTGTCAATTCTTGGGGTTTCTGGGCCGAATGGTTGTGTTCTGAACCCTGGTAGACCTTAAGTCGGGCTAGGCGGCCGGGGCGAAGTTTATTATCCGGCAGCATTCCGCGGACTGCTTTATAAATAACACTCGTCGGATCCTTAGCCTGCTGTTCGGCCAGTGTCCGTTTGTAAATCCCGCCCGGGTAGCCGCTGTGCCGGTAATAATCTTTTTTAGTCTCTTTTCCGCCGGTAACGACCAGGCTATCGGCATTAATAACTATCACAAAGTCCCCTCCATCGGTATGAGGTGTTACCGTGGCTTTAGCCTTGCCTAGCAGCAAGCTGGCTGCCTGGGTCGATAAACGCCCTAATGGCTGCTTGGATGCGTCTAAAATGAACCACTGGCGTTTAACATCGGCTGGTTTTTGGCTATAGGTCTTCATTATTTCTTCTCCGCTACTTTCTTCTTAGCAGCCGGCTTTTTTGCCGGGACTGCTTTGGCTGGCGCAGTTTTTGGTTTGGCTGACACGTCATCTACAAAGCTGATCTTAGCCAGCTGGGTGGCATCGCCACGGCGCAAGCTGGTTTTTTCCACCCTAAGGTGCCCGCTGGTCCTGGCAGCTAGTTTAGGTGCGATGTCGTCAACTAATTTGTGCGCGGCTTCCAGGGTAGACAGACTGCTTATAACTTGCCGACGGTTATGCAGTCCGCCTTTTTTAGCCTTAGTTATCAACTTTTCAGTGTAACTAGCTACTTCTTTGGCTTTGGGCAAGGTTGTTTCTATGGATTCTTGCAATATCAAAGATTCAGCCAGCCCTTTGACAAGGGCCTTTCGCTGGTCGGCCTTGCGTCCAAATTTTCTGCCTTGGTATCCGTGACGGTGCATAATTAATCCTTACAGCTCGAGTTCGGCCAGTTTCTCCTTAACTTCGTCAAGGGCTTTGTTGCCAAAACCCTTTAGATCCCTTAGTTCGGCCTCAGATAATGAGAGTAAATCCTTGATAGTGTGGATATCATTGTTCACCAGCGCATTAGTGGTCCGGGCGCTCAGGTTAAGATCCTCAATTGAAGTCATCAGCTCGGCCGGCTCTTCTCCGTCGCCTTCCATGATGGCTTCGCCATTTTCGCCCCGTGGTGTCGGCATAGCTTCTACCCGAGTCTGGCCGGCTAAAGAAGTGTATTGGTTTACCAATATAGCCGCCGCTTCTTCGAAAGCATCTCGCGGTGTTATGGAGCCGTCGGTGTCGATAGTAATCAGCAGCCTGTCAAGGTCGGTCATCTGGCCGACACGGGTATTTTCCACCTTATAACGTACCCGTAAAACTGGGGTATATAGAGCATCGAGCATTATCATGTCGCTGATAGTCCGGCCTGAGCCGGTTTCGTCCAGGGCGTCGTAGCCGCGGCCGGTTTCTACTTGCAGCTCCATATTCAACGAAGCTTTGTCGTCTTCTATGCTACAGATGACCTGGCTTGGATTGACGATCTCAATATCGGCATTCAGCACTAGGTCCTTGGCCTTCACCACACCCTTGCCTTTTTTGCTCAGGCTGACAGTTTGCGGCTCATCAGAAAAGACTTTAAATCGAATATTTTTGAGGTTAAGCAACAGGGCTACCACATCTTCTTTTACACCTTTAATAGTGGTGAATTCATGGCTGATTCCATCGATTCTAACACCAGTAACTGCCGCTCCGGCAATACTGGACAGTAAGACACGGCGCAGACTGTTGCCCAAAGTCATTCCGTAACCCGGGTGCAGCGGTTCAATGACAAATGTCGCGCTGGTGGGGTTGTGGTCGGTAACGTTGGCTAGGGCGGGCGTGTGGATTAGTTTACTCATAAATATCTCTCCTTCTTTAGGTTAACGTGAATAATACTCGACGATTAGTTGCTCTTTGATATCCGGTTCTGCGTCGTCCCTGGACGGGTTACCGGTAATCTCAACTTCAAATTTCTTGCGGTTAACCTTCAGCCAGGCTGGCAGGTTGCCGGGTGCCGGGCTTAAATCGTCTATCTGCTTGAAATAATCAGTTTTAATGCTCGCTGGTCTTATAGCAACCTTGTCGCCGGCTTTTAGCCGGATAGAAGGTACATCAACTCGCTTGCCGTTCAGCATAAAGTGTCCATGAGTAGCCAACTGGCGGGCAGCCCGACGGCTGGGCGCGAATCCGGCCCGGTAGATTATGTTGTCTAGACGTCTTTCTAGGAACTCTAGCAGAGTGGCTCCGGATTGGCCTTTGGTGCGCGAGGCTTCTTCCATAAGCTTAGAAAATTGCCGCTCCAGCAGGCCGTAAAGCCGCTTGACCTTCTGCTTTTCGCGCAGCTGCAGCGCGTACTGGCTGGATTTAGAACGCCCGGAATAAGTACCTTGCTGGCCGGGTGGTCCGCTGCGCTTAACTAAAGCTTTGTGAGCCTTAGGGTGAAGGGCGTAGCCTTCGCGACGGGACAGTTTGACAATCGGTCTGGTTTCTCTTCCCATAGTTAGTTCCTCTTAGGCCTTCTGGCTCGTACACCGCCGTGGGCCACACCTGTCACATCTTTGATGTTCTCAATCTGGATCTTCTGGTTTACCAGGGTCCGGACAGCCGCATCCCGGCCCATACCGACTCCTTTGACAAAAACATCGGCTTTATTCAAACCATAGTTCTGCTTGGCTGTAGAGATCGCTTTTTCAGCAGCCACCTGGGCGGCATAAGCCGTCCCTTTTTTAGAGCCACGGAAACCGGAGGCTCCGGCGCTGGCTGTGGCAATGGCATTGCCTTTGGTATCTGTAATTGTGATAATCGTGTTATTAAAGGTCGCTAGCACGTGGATGTGGCCTTCGCTGACACTGCGGCGGGCTTTTCGGCGCTTGGGAGCTGCCTTTGGTGTCTCTTCTACCGTCTCATCTACTGGGACGGTGTCAACAACTTCTTTTTCCGGTGTTTCTGCTGGTGCTTTTGCCATATTATGTCCTAGGTTTTACTCGGCGCTCGCTTAGCTGTCCCGCCGATTGTTACTTTCTTACCGCGGCGAGTCCGGGCATTAGTTCGGGTGCGTTGGCCACGAGTCGGCAAGTTTTGCTTATGCCGAAGGCCTCTGTAAGCATTGATGTCGCGTAATCGCTTGATATTGGACGTAATCACTCTTTGCAATTCGCCCTCGATCGTATAGTCGGCACCGATGATGTCCTGAATTTTGGATATTTCAGCGTCGTTTAAGTTCTTGACCCGGACTGTGGGGTCGATCTTGGCCTTATCTAAGATTTCTGAGCTGGTTTTAGGACCGACACCATAGATATACGTCAGGGCAATCTGCACCTGCTTGTTGTCTGGGATAGTAACACCGGAAATTCTGGCCATAGGTTAACCCTGCCTCTGTTTATGCTTAGGTTTCATCTTGTTAATGACATAAATGCGACCTTTGCGGCGCACAATCTTATCATCAGGACTGATTTTTTTGACACTGGCACGCACTTTCATGCGGATCCCCTTTCAAGAGAGACACACTGCTCTTAGTTGATTATTAAGTACTTTTGTAAAAGTACTAGTTTTCGCGGTAAGTTATCCGACCCTTCGTAAGATCGTAAGGAGTCAATTCTACCTTAACGCGGTCGCCCGGCACCAATCGGATGTAATTCTTGCGCATCCGTCGGCGACATGAGCTATTATTTGATGGCCGTTTTCAAGTTCGACACGAAACTGGGTACCGGGTAATGCTTCCACTACTGTACCAGCCAGTTCGATGACCTCCTTGTCCTTTGCCATAAATATAACCTGATAAATATATCAAATATGAGAGGTGCTGTAAAGGGTTATTTTTTAAGAAACTCCTTGAGCGGTTTCTAGCTGTCCTTCGATCTCTGCTAATAATTGACGGGCTTCTTTTGATTTTAGGCTTAACGCTTCTAGGAACTTTAGTTCTGTTTCCAATACTGCAGAAGGGGTTAAACCTAGCAATTGAGATACTGTTTCAATATCCACACCTTGCCCGTATGCATCAAGAGTCTCCATTAAACCTTCTAGCTTTATTGTCTCGTTTCCTCTTCTAGCCTGAATACCGATTTTTCTAAAATGCTCGGGGAATATTCCAAACCGAAGTGCAGATACGACACGATCTCTATATGCCGTCAGTCCACCAGAATCAATTACTTTATAAGCAGCCACTCTTACTGGATGATTTTCTTTCACTTCCGCTGCAGGTCTCAAGCCGCGACCAGCTACTACTTCGTCCAATGGTTTATAGAGTGATGGATCTAGTACATCACTTTTTTTGGGTTTATCTTTTTCTGATAACTTTTTCACCGTATCATCCATAGCTTCTCGTCTTCTAGCCATCGCAATCGGGTCATAAGAAGTAGGTGTAGGCTTGTGGTCCGTCTCTTCAGCACGCACGTCCTCTTCAAGACCAGAGTCTAATTCTGGCTCGCTAACAATCATCTCAACCACTTTTTCCACATCCACAGCCCCTGGGGAACGTCTATGACTTAGTCGTCTATTAGTTCGTCTATTACCTAGCATTACAACTTTTGAGCTCGTAGTTGTGGGATTCTCGGCTAAATCTCCCGGTACATCCTCTTCTTGTTGCTCGGTATTACTTAACTCGCGGGCTCTAGCCAGCAGACCTGATAATTTTCCGAGTTCTCTTCTTAGCTCACGCACCCTCCATTCAGCGGCAGCAATATTATGGGCCATTATCGGCGTTACTTCTTCGCGCTTGTTCAGTACCTGCTGAGTCCTGTCAATCACACCAGTGACTTCGGTTACTGCTTTTGTTAAAACCGCGCCCCCTTTGTGTCTGGCATCATGGCCTCTTCTTAAATCATTCGTTTTAGTCTTTTCGTAGGCTGGTGAAAAGTTCGCCCAATCAATACTTGCAATCCTTGATACCGCAGCTTCTAAGCTCTCGGCATCCTGTATGTGCATAGCCAAAGCCCGGATCTCACTAGTGTGTAAATTCCTCTCCTTAGCCACATCCATTACTAGGTTTTGCAGATCAAAGTTATCTGGCAGCTTATCGCTAAACACCTTTAAGATGCTCATGGTAGGCGCTACCAGTACGCCACCTCTTTTCTTAATCCGGGTGCTGTGGACTAATCGGGGGTCAACATGCTCGGCCACTTTCAGATGGGCATGTATGGTCATGGCGGCCATTCCCCAGAGCTCTTCTTTATTTGCTACCCACAGATTAGAATTTTCTACTACGTCGGAGGTTAGACCCAGTTTCGAGCCGTCTGATTGGAATCTATAAAGTAGGATGGCTTGTTCGACGGTCAATTCATCCTGCAGACCCGAATGTTCCCAGACTTCGCGTATCCACTGCACAACACGTGAAAACCTGACGTGGGCATGATCCTTGGCATCAAATATCCGCTGATCATAAAGGGAGTTCCAGTCAGTGAGCTTTACTGTCCCGATTATTTCTCTTTCCTGATTAATCGCTAGAGCGGCATCGCGGTGGAAGCCGTCACTGATTTTCAGCAGTGGTTCGCCTGGGATTAGACCAAAGTTAATCGCCGACTGCTGTCCGGTACCGCCTTCTCTTTCGGCTACGTAACGCATCTGTACAGCTAGCTGCTTGGCCCAATCTTCCTCGACGGGTACTTCCTCGTGGTCTATGAGCTCCCTAGGAACATAACAATCAACATGACCACTTTCTCGCGTATGAATAATCCTGGCCCCGCCTTGTTCTAAGAAATTAACAAGGTACTGCGGAGAAAACTCTGTTCTCTGTGTAGGCGTCCATATGTCGCGTGCTCTAACTGCCATTACACATTTTATACGTCGTTTTTGTTCTTTTTACAACCATAACTGCCCGTTTGTCAGAAAAACTGATTCATACTTATTGCTTAATGTCAGGCGGGGGCACGTTTCGGGCTTTTGCTAACACCATTTTTTATAAATGTCCAAAGCACGCCGTGGACTATCTCATAGGCTCCAAATACAGCTAAGGGCGATGCGATTTCTGGCAATGCAACAGCTCCAATTAAGGCGACTCCGCCGATGGCGTAATGCAGCTTCTCAAAGAAACCTGCGCCTTTTTCCAGTAATCCCTTTGACTGCTCCTTAGCCATACCTATATTTTAGACCAGGTCTCTGAATCTATTGTTTGGTAAGTTTGGAGACTTCGAAGAGCTGTTTGGTGGGCAGCTCCACGGCATTGTGGGCTTCATTCACCACATCTGCCGATTCGGCTTCCGTAATGCACCAGCTGCGCCCCTCTTGCAGGTTGTAAAACACTTTATGGGCTTCACAGCCGTGCTCTTTACAAGACTTGCTGTACTTTGCCCAGGC